>DAOTXP010000254.1:0-87725 GCA_034435275.1 Anaerolineales bacterium
GGCCGAGGATCCCACCCTGGGCAAAATCGTTGACTTGAGTGCCGACGCAATTCTGGACGCTACTCAGGTACACCCCGTCTCCCTCAACGCGCCGCGCGGGCTGGCCTTTGCGCCGGATGGGACCCTCTACGTGGCCGATTCGCGCAACAACCGCATCCTGCACCTGGACCCGACTGGGACAATCCTGCACGAGTGGGGCACTTTCGGTGACGCCAACGTTCCATCTGCTCCTGCTCCAATCGGCACCTTCAACGAACCCTGGGGCGTGGCAGTCGGCCCGGACGGCTCGGTCTACGTGACCGACACCTGGAACCACCGCGTCCAAAAGTTCACTGCCACCGGAACGCCGCTTACCATGTGGGGGCAGTACGGCCTGCCCGGGACAATCGAAGGGTTCTGGGGCCCGCGCGGCATCGCAGTGGACAGGAACGGCCGCGTCTATGTAGCCGACACGGGCAACAAGCGCATCATGGTCTTCGACAAGAACGGCGGCTACCTGACCGAGTTCGGTTCAGCGGGACTCGATCCCGGTCAATTCGACGAGCCGGTTGGACTCGCAATTGGCAACGACGGAATCGTCTACGTGACCGATACGTGGAACCAACGCGTCCAGAGTTTCATTCCCAGCGAGGACGGCCTGACCTACACTCCTTACCGCCAATGGGACGTTTACGGCTGGTTCGGCCAGTCGGTGGAAAACAAACCATTCATCGCGGTCAATGCCGAGAATCATGTCTTCATTACCGACCCGGAGAGTTACCGCGTCATGGAATTTACAGATGGCGGAGAGCTGGTACGCGTGTGGGGCGATTACGGCAATACACTCAACACCTTCGGCCTGACCTCCGGTATCGCAGTGGATGCGGATGGTCACATCTGGGTGACGGACCCGGTCTTCAACCGCATTATGCGATTCACCCTGCCGGGCGCAGAGCTGATCAGCCCGCCCATCGAACCTTCGCCGACTGAAGTGCTGCCGATTGAACCGTCGCCCACCGGGCCGACACCCACCGAAGTAGCGCCACCTGAACCAACGCCGACCGTTACTTCGCCATAAAAAATCAGTTTGCACAGCTTCTCATCCGCCGACGGTGCAACCGTCGGCGGATGATTCTTCGCAGTGGTATAATCCACCTGCTCTTGCAACAAAGCAAAATCATCCCTGCAGGGAGAATCATGAAACTCCACGAATATCAATCCAAAACGATTTTTGCCAAATACAGCATCCCCATTCCCCGGGGACGAGTGGCGGCTACCGCACAGGAGGCGAGACACATCGCCGAAGAGTTGGGTGGCCGCGTTGTCATTAAATCGCAGGTGCTGGTGGGCGGACGCGGCAAAGCCGGCGGCATTAAAGTTGCCAATAATCCCGTTGAAGCCGAGCAACTCGCCACGCAGATCCTGTCCATGGAAATCAAAGGGCTTCCCGTACGAAAAGTGCTGGTGGACGAAGCCGCCGCCATCGAACAGGAAATCTATCTCGGCATCACTAACGACCGCGCCGCCAAGAAACCGGTCATCATGGTATCCGCGGCTGGAGGAGTTGAGATCGAAGAAGTGGCCGCCACGCATCCTGAGAAGATCGTCAAAGTCCACGTGGACCCATTGCTGGGCCTGCGCGATTACCAAGCGCGCGATATTGCCGCTTCCATTGACTTGCCGCGCGAACTCTGGCGCGACTTCGGCGCGATCCTGTCCGGGTTGTGGCGCTGTTACACCGAGAACGACGCAACCCTGGCCGAGATCAATCCGCTGGTGATCAACAAAAGCGGAAAACTGGTCGCCCTCGATGGCAAGATGCTGATCGATGACAACGCCATGTTCCGCCACCCCGAACTGAGTGAAATGCGCGATGTGGACGAAGACGCTCCGGCCGAGATCGAAGCGCGCAAGTACGGCCTGTCGTTCATCAAACTGGACGGAAACATCGGCTGCATGGTCAACGGCGCGGGATTGGCCATGACCAGCATGGACATCGTCAAGTTGTTTGGCGGCGAACCCGCCAACTTTCTGGACATCGGCGGCGGCGCGGGGTCGGACAAGGTCGCCGCGGCCATGCGTATCATCCTGACCGACCCGAACGTCAAGGCGGTATTGTTCAATATCTTCGGCGGTATTACCCGCTGTGACGAAGTGGCACGCGGCATTCTGGCCGCGATGGATGAAGTCAAGCCAAAGGTGCCGATGGTCGTGAGGCTGGTCGGGACCAACGCAAAAGAGGGCCGCAAATTGTTGTCCGCGGCCAAGATGATCACCGCCGAGACCCTCGCCGACGCGGCCCAAAAAGCCGTCAAGGCCGCGCAGGGAAAATAACAATAAACAGCAGGGACACAGCAGACCGCACCGAGGCATGATCCACGGAAATCCCCGCTGTGCCCCAACAGGGAACCAATTTTATGAGCATTCTCATTGACAAGAACACCCGCCTGCTCGTGCAGGGCATCACCGGCAACGAGGGATTGTTCCACACTGCGCAGATGGTCGAGTACGGCACGAACGTCGTGGCCGGCGTGACGCCCGGCAAAGGCGGTGAATGGGTGCTGGACGACAAAATCCCGGTTTTCGACTCGGTCAAACTGGCCGCGGAAGCAACCGGGGCCAACGCCACCGTGATCTTCGTCCCGGCCCGCTTCGCCGCGGACGCCATGTTCGAGGCCGCGGACGCCGGCATTCCGCTCATCGTCTGCATCACCGAAGGCGTCCCGGTGCAGGACATGATGCGCGTCCGCAACTACCTCGACCAGAAACGGGTGCGGCTCGTCGGTCCGAACTGCCCCGGGCTGTTGACGCCGGGCGAATCCAAAGTGGGCATCATCCCCGGCGACATCGCCATTCCCGGCCACGTGGGCGTGGTCTCCCGTTCCGGCACGCTGACCTACGAAGTGCTGTACGCGATGAAGAACGTCAAGATCGGTGCGTCCACCTGCGTGGGCATCGGCGGCGACCCAATCAACGGCACGAATTTCATGGACGTGCTGGACATGTTCGAGCACGACCCGCGCACCGAAAAGGTGGTGATGATCGGCGAGATCGGCGGCACGGACGAGGAAAAAGCGGCCGACTTCATCTCAAAGAAGATGACCAAGCCGGTCGTTTCGTTCATCGCCGGCCAGACCGCCCCGCCCGGCAAGCGCATGGGTCACGCCGGGGCCATCATCGAGGGCGGCGCGGGCACCGCGGCCGACAAGATCAAGGCGTTGGAAGCGGCCGGCGTGCGTGTGGCCAAACACCCCGAAGAGATCGCGACGCTGTTGAAATAACGTGTAGGGCTACGGCGGTCGGTCGATTCTACAAACGCCGTCGAACTTCTGCCGCTCCCCTGCAAGGTTAAACACAGAGACGCCCTCACGGGCGTCTCTACGGTTATAATCGCCTTACTTGTGCTCGTCAATATACTTGACCGCCTCGCCCACCGTCGTGATGCCCTGTGCAGCCTCGTCCGAGATCTCGGCCCCGAACTTGTCCTCGAAGGCCATGATCAGTTCAACCAGGTCGAGCGAATCCGCCTCGAGGTCCTCGCGGAAGCGGGCTTCCATCGTCACCTTGTCCTCGGCCACGCCGAGAAGGTCCACGATAATCTTCTTTACATCACCGAATGTGTCTGACATAATGATCCTCCAGAATTGATTTCTTGGTTTACGGCTGGCCTATTGTAATCCTGCACACGAGCATGTCAAGCCAACACGGGATGCCCCAATTGGGGAATTCAATCACAGGAACACTGCCTCATGAGAAAAGTTGCGCCGATTGACCGGAGAAAAGCCGACCACATCAAAATCAATTTGGAGCAGGATGTCCGCTCCGCGTTGACCAGCGGACTCGAAAACTATCGCTTCGTCCACCAGGCCCTGCCCGAACTGGACTTGAACCGCGTCGATCCGACCCTGAGCCTGTTCGGCAAGACCCTGGCCGCGCCCATCCTGATCAGTTCCATGACCGGCGGGACGGAGGAGGCCGGTGAGATCAACCAGCGCCTGGCCGAAGCCGCGCAGGAAGTCGGCGTGGCGATGGGGGTCGGCAGTCAGCGCGCCGCACTCGAAGACCCAAAGCAGATCCCCACTTTTTCCATCACCCGCAAAGTTGCGCCTGACATTTTGCTCTTCGCAAATCTCGGTGCCGTGCAACTCAACTACGGCTACAGCATTGACCACTGCCGCCGTGCCGTGGACATGATCGGAGCTGATGCCCTCATCCTTCATCTTAATCCCCTCCAGGAAGCAGTACAGGATGCAGGCGACGTGAACTTTGCAGGTCTTGCAAAGAAGATCGAAGAGGTCTGTAAGCAAATTGAAGCACCTGTCATTGCAAAGGAAGTTGGCTGGGGAATCTCAGAACGGACAGCAAAGTTGCTCGCCGATTGCGGCGTGCAAGCCATTGACGTGGCAGGCGCGGGCGGGACAAGTTGGTCGCAAGTCGAAATGCACCGCGCCCCCGACAAGTTCACCCGCGAACTTGCCGCAACCTTTGTTGGCTGGGGCATTCCCACTTCGGACTCGATTTTGAATGTCAAAAAAGCCGTCCCGCAAATGACAGTCTTCGCCAGCGGCGGCCTCAAAGACGGACTCGACATCGCCAAGTGCATCGCCCTGGGCGCCACGCTGGGGGGCATGGCGGGTCCATTCCTCAAAGCCGCGGCGGTTTCGACAGAAAAGGCGGTTGAGATGATGAAGCTGACAAAGCGGCAGATTGAAGTGACCATGTTCGCGTGTGGAGTTGGAACGCTGGAAGGTTTGAAACAAACAAAACTTGTTCAGGTATAATCTTCATCAATGAAGACGGCGCGCTACTTTGAAGAACAAGTCCTTCGCAAGCGTCCTTATATCAAACGCGAATGGTGTGAACAGGCGCTTCAAAATTCTGTACGGCGTGAAAGTCCAACCTGATGGACGAATTCGCCAATGGATTTACATTGATGAATTAGGCAAATATCTGCGCGTTGTGACGCTTGAAGACGGCGAAACTATTCTTAACGCATTCCCTGACAGAAATTTCAAGGTGCAATATGAAATTCAACTATTATCCCGAAACCGATACACTGTACATTGACCTTTCCGAAAAAACCAGTGAAGACTCGCAAGAAGTCGCCCCTGGTGTTGTCGTGGACTTTGACGCGCAAGGCAACATCGTCGGCATTGACATTGACCACGCCAGCAAGATCATTGACCTTTCGCGGCTGGAAACAAATTCCTTACCGCTGGCAGATTTACACATCGCAGGCGCAAAACCGTAATTCGAAAATAGCCCGACGAAATTCGTCGGGCTATTTTGCAATTTCACAGAGGCGTGAAATGAAAGACACGGAAAAACTCCGCGACCCACTCCCCCCCGATTAGGCGGACTTGCCGCCACGCTTGATGGGACGAAGCCAGCCAGAATCCACAACAGAGACTTTTACTCTCCGTGCAGGCAAAGGTTTGGTCAGACAAGGCTGTGGTTTTTTCGGGATTACTATGAGGGGGGCAGAGGGTGCGACACACCCCGGCGGCGGTCACGCGCGAAGACCTTGGTCTTAAAAAGGCGCTAAAGAGTATAAAGCGTTTAGAGACATGGAAAAAATGGTCACTGCCGAACCCGACGGAAGATACTCGGTCACAATTGACGGCAAAAATACTTTCTCTCCCCCGATACCTTTGACCTTCATGCCGACCTCAACAACGCCTATGCGCCGGCCACTGTCAATGCCGTCGATGACAAAAACAATCCAGTCACCCTGATCTACAACAAAGAGGGCCTGTCCCTGAATGAGCCATTGAGCCTCGACATCGAAAGCCCGACTGATTTTGACGACAGCAGCAAACTCACCATGCTCCAAAGGTACCTACTCCAGCATGCTGATCCTTTTCCTGAAAGATCGAAAGGATTAGCATTCCAGGCAGAATGGAGTGAAAATGGAAAAGCTTATTATTTAACTCAAGTTGCGACCATGAACCCGCGAACTCTCCCTCGCCCCGATTATGCCGATTTTTGGTCGGGACGGCTTCCCCCCTCTCCCGTTGGGAGATGGGGGAAGCCGCAATCTGGCAACGCAATTATCGTGACCGCGTGATTCGCGCCGCGGACGATGCCAACCGCATCCACTTCCACATCGAATCCGATCCCGACAACTGGGCAAACGATGAGGAAAACCCTGCTAAAATCACGCCATGAATAATCTGGTTACTACCCTCCTCCCCCACATAGAATCCGAACTCCAGCGCCAAATATCGCGGCTGGACGAACCGCGCACGCGTCCCTTCTATGAGATGCTCACCTATCACATGGGCTGGACGGGCGAGGGCGCGGGAGCAGAGGCGCAGGGAAAGAGAATCCGCCCATTGTTGCTGTTACTCACCTACGCTTCGACTGCGCCTGCGGCTCCGCTCAGCGCGGCATGGCCTGCCGCGGCCGCCGTGGAACTCGTCCACAATTTCAGCCTGTTGCACGACGATATTCAGGACAACAGCGAAAAACGCCGGGGGCGTATCGCTGTTTGGAAAAAATGGGGCATGCCGCAGGGCATCAATGCCGGTGACGCGTTGTTCGTGCTCTCGAATCAGGCCATCATGGACCTCGCGCCTGCGTTCCCCGCCCAAACCGTCCTCCAGGCCGCGAGCCTGCTCCACCAAACCTGCCTCGACCTGACCCGCGGCCAATTCCTCGACATCTCCTACGAGAATCGAACCGACCTCGGCGTGGAGGACTACTGGCCAATGATCGCCGGCAAGACCGCCGCCCTGCTGGCTTGCTGTTGTCATCTTGGCGCGTTGCTGGGCGGCGCGGACGAATCCACCCAGGAGGCCTATCGCTCCTTCGGGCATTACCTTGGCCTCGCTTTTCAGGTGCAGGATGACATCCTCGGCATCTGGGGGGATGAAGCAATCACGGGAAAGTCCGCCGCGAGCGACCTGCGGGAGGGCAAAAAGTCCCTGCCGGTTTTGTACGGCCTTGGCAAAAAGGGGAAGTTCGCGGCGCGTTGGACCGGGGGGCCGATTCAGCCGAACGAGGTCGAGGAGGCCGCCAAACTCCTGGCCAGCGAGTCCGCCTACGCCTACGCACACGACGCCGCGAAACAGATGACCGATCTGGCGCTCAACAGCCTGCGCGAGGCCGATCCGCAGGGCAAGGCGGGCGCGGCGCTCACCGAACTGGCGGACCGCCTGCTTAAACGAGACCAATAACACGTCCCGCGCGGGGCGAGGCTTGACATCCCCCCGGCGGCTGGCTATAATCTCCATCGTCATCTGCGGGTGTAGTTCAGTGGTAGAACGCTTGCTTCCCAAGCAAGATATCGTGGGTTCGAGTCCCATCACCCGCTCATAAAAAAGGCGAGGGCCGACCCTCGACTTTTTTGTTAAGTGGATTGCAAGGTTGCTGTTATGCACGGCAGTATAGCCCCAAGTTAGAATAACAGCGAAGGATACCCGCTATGTCTGAAAAAGGCACAATACTGTACGTTGAAGACAATCCCGAAAATCGAATGCTCATTCGAAGGGTTCTGGTGATGGAGGGTTATGCGGTGGAGGAGGCTGAAAGCGCGGCCCGCGCCCTCGAAAAGATCCAATCCATACAGCCGTCGTTGATTTTGATGGATATCAACATGCCCGACATGGACGGCTACACCCTGACCGCGCAGATCAAATCCACACCCAGCTTCCAGACCATCCCGATTATCGCCGTCACCGCCAATGTGATGCGCGGCGACCGAGAAAAATCTCTGGAGGCGGGTTGTGACGGGTATATCCAGAAACCCATTGACATTGACACGCTGGCCCAGCAGATCGAGCGCTTCATAAGGAGCAGTCATGGCTAACGCTGCCGATGCGCAATCCAGCCGAAAATCAACCATCCCGAAGGACGCTACCGTCCTTGTCGTGGAGGACAATGTCTCCAACTTCGTATTGATCGCTCGGATGCTGGGGTATTTGGGCATTCATTGCGAGTGGAAGACCTCGGGATACGAGGTCGTGGAATACGCGGATACCCTGCCGCGGCTGGATCTGATTCTGATGGATATTCGCCTTCCTTATGAAGATGGATATGGCGCGCTGAAAAAAATCCGTAGCGCCAGTCATCTGCGCTCCATTCCGATCGTAGCCGTCACGGCCGAGGCCAGCGAGGGCCAGATGCGTAAGGCGAAAGAGTCCGGCTTCGACGGCTTCCTCGGCAAACCCCTCGATCCAGACCGCTTCCCCGACCAGATACGCCGCATTCTTAATGGTGAGTCAGTCTGGGAATATACGTAGTCAATGAAAGCAACCTCGCGTGCGACCACCAATCCCCTGAATAAGAAATTTCGCGGCAGCCTGGGGCATTCGATTCTTCGAACGCTTCTTATATTTACATTCATTCCTCTCATCCTGATGGCCGCCGCCGCCTACCTGCGCGCTCGTAATCTCCTGCAGGCGCAGGTCACCGAGCAGACCCAGAGCCTCGTTGCCGCGCAGGCGGCCGAAACGCGCAATATCATCCAGATCAAGCAAATCCGCCTCGACCGAATCATCCGCCGCATGGATTTTGGAAGCGCCATGCAGGCGCTCCTGCACGAATCCGGGGACAGCACCTTTTTGCTGGAAAGCCGCGTTCGCCTGAACGATATATTCACAGAAGCCAATCGGCAGGTATCCAGCCCAACCTTTAATCAATTTCTTGTGCTGGACCCGGACGGCAATATCCTCGTCTCCAGCAAACGCGAGTGGGAGGGACTTTCCCTCGCGGATACCGACGTATTTTTGTTGCTCAGCGAGAGCGACAACCAGACCTTCGGGTTCTACGGGCTCGAAGGGTTCTACCCAGACCAATTCATTCTGATGACCGTGGATCACTATCGCACATCGGACGGCGTCTCGCGCGCGCTGGTGGTCGGCATTACCGAACCGCGCAGTGTTGCGGAAATCCTGGGGACGCTTGCAGGTCTGGCCCCTTCAGCGAAGGCGTACCTGGTATCGGCCGAAGGCGAATACATTGGGATCGATCCCTACACGGACCTGCTGTCCCGTTTCACACCCTCGGAGGAACAGCAGGCCCAAGTGGACGCCGCCCTGGCCCTGCAGCTGGGGAGCGCGGAACGCGCACCGGCAGCGTTGACCTACAATAACCCCGCAGGCGAGGCGGTCCTGACCCAGGTGGTCTGGATGCCCGAAATGCAAATGGGGCTTGCGCTGGAAATCCCGCAGGGAGTCATATTGGGTCAACTCAACAGCCTGGTTCCATTTACTGCCCTGGTATTCCTGGCCGCGTTGACTGCCATGGCGCTGGTCTTGAATGCAGGGACGAAACGCGTGATCAAACCGATCCTCGCCCTATCGGAAACCACACGCCGCTTTGCCGAAGGCGACTTGCAGGAACGCGCTCCAATCAGAAGCAACGACGAGATCGGCCTGTTGGCCGATTCTTTCAACCGCATGGCCGACGATCTTGGCCGTATGTACCAGTCCCTCCAGGAGCAGGTTGACCAGCGCACGCGTCAGATTCGCGCCGCGGCGGAGGTGGCACAGAGTATCACAACGGCAGTGGATTTGGACGAACTACTCCGCAAGACCGTGGGGCTGATCGTGGAACGTTTCGGCTACTATCACGCGGGCATCTTCATGATCGATTCGGATGGAAAATATGCAACCATACGAGCCGCGCACGGCCCAACGGCTGGTCAACTAATCGGGCGCGGACACCGCCTCGAGGTCGGCTCGGCTTCGATCATTGGATGGGTGGCGGCGAAGAACCAGCCCCGTGTCGCATTAGACGTGGAGGAGGATCCTGTTCACTTAAAGAACGAACTGCTCCCCGAAACGCGAGCCGAGGCGGCTGTCCCCATCGCGTCGGGCAGCCTTGTCATGGGTGTGCTGGATGTGCAAAGCACCGTTCCCGATGCGTTCGACGCGGAGGCGGTCGTTGTCCTCCAGACGCTGGCAAACCAGATCGCGGCGGCCATCCAAAACTCCGGTTTGATTGATACGGTTCACATCAATGTCCAAGAGTCGGAGCGTCTCTATCGCTTCAGCCGCCAGATCATTGCCGCCGAGACAAAAGAGGAAGTGTTGCAAATGGCGGCCAGGGCGCTCAAACATGCGCCGTTCTTCTCCACCGTAGTGGACGTGCAGGAGGGCAGCCTGCAAGTGATTGCCATCAATGACCCGGCGGACGAATCGCTGTATGCCAATCTGCCCGCCGACATCGAAGGCAATCCTGCCGCGATTTTACAGGCCATCGGCAGCGGCACAATTATCACCGACCTGCAAAAGCCCGGCCCGATTCCTCATGCCCTGGTTCATGTGCTGACCCAATCCTCCTGCGAAACCGCCGCCCTCCTGCCCATTGCAGAAGGCAACACACTGCATGGCCTGCTTGTGCTGGGCGGCCGCCCGCGACAACCCCTTTCCGGACAGGCACTTCGCCCATATGCCATTGCGGCTGATGTGATCATGGCCGTCATCGCCCGTATCGCCGCGGCGCGCGAGACCCAAAATCGCATCGCCGAACTTGAAGCACTGACAACCGTGAGCCAGGCGCTCTCCACGACAGTTGACATTGACCGATTTTACGCATCGCTTCACGAACAGGTCCAACGCGTCATCGGAGATTACGACTTCGCGCTGGCGATTTACGACCAGGATACAAATACAGTCCAGGTCCCGTATTTCGTTGACGAGGGAAAAATCGGTTCGGTTGAACCCTTCCCGCTGGGCGAAGGGCTCACGTCCGTTCTGATTCGCAACCGCCAACCCCTGTTGCTCACCGATATCGAACGTCAATCTCTGGAACTGGGCGCCAAAACTGTCGGGAAACCGGCCAAGTCGTGGATGGGCACGCCCTTGATGATCGGCACAGAGGCGGTTGGCGCACTCATCGTCCAAGACCTAAACAAAAAGAACCAATTCACCGAGTCGGATTTGAAATTCCTGACCGCCCTGGCGGGCCAGGTCTCAGGCGTAATCCAGACCGTACGCGCCCTCGAACAGAGCCGCCGCAGCGCCCTGCAACTTCAGACTGCGGCAGAGATCGCCCGCGACATCAGCGGCTCGCTCAACCTGGACGAACTGCTGGCACGCGCCGTCAACCTGATTCGCGACCGCTTCGATTACTATCATGCCGCCATCTTTCTGCTCGACCTGCCTGGCGAATTCGCGGTCGTCCGCGAGGCAACAGGCGAGGCAGGCGCACAAATGAAACGCATGGGCCATAAACTGGGCGTCGGCTCAAAATCCATTGTAGGCTATGTGGCCGGACGCGGCGAACAATTGATTGTGAACGATACGTCCAAAGACGCGACCTACTTCGCCAATCCGCTTCTCCCAGAAACCCGCGCCGAAGCCGCCATCCCCCTCAAGGTCGGTGAGCGCATCCTCGGCGTGCTGGATGTGCAAAGCAATTTCCCGTATGCCTTCAGTGGAGAGAAACTGCGCACACTGCAAATCCTGGCCGACCAGCTGGGCGTGGCAGTCGTCAACACCGAATTGTTTGCCGACACGCAGGAGCACCTCTCACAACACCGCCTGCTTCATCACATCACCACATCGGCCGCCTCCGGCGCGACCCTCGAGGAGGCGCTCGAAACCGCCGTGAAAGGGCTGCAGGTAACTTTGGGCGGCGACCGCGTCACCATCCTGCTGGTGGACCCGGAGCGCAAATATCTGGAGGTCAAAGCCGCGGTTGGATATTCACAGGAGGCGACTGGCCTCCGCATCCCGATCGGGACCGGCATCACGGGCTGGGTCGCCGCACATCGGCGCTTACTGCGCCTGGATGATGTGGCCACCGACTCGCGTTACATCGAACTGAGCCCAAACACCCGTTCAGAATTGGCTGTGCCCCTGCTCTATCGCAACGAACTGCTGGGTGTGCTCAACGTGGAAAGCGAACAATTATCCGCGTATACAGAAAACGACGAGGAAATGCTCGGCACACTGGGAGGCAGTCTCGCCGCCGTGATTGCCAACGCGCGCCTGCTGGAACAGATCCGCAAGCAGGCCGACCGCGAGCGCCTGCTTTACGAGGTCACCAGCAGGATTCGCCGTTCCACTGACATGCAGACCATCCTGGCCACGACGGCAAGCGAGTTGACGCGCGCGGTAGGCGCTCGACGGACCAGAATTAAAATCGAGCCGAATATACGGGCCGAGACCGCAAATCCCGGCGACCCTGCTGAAGATCCCGAGTACCGACAATAAGCAGTAACATTAATCTGGAAACCAGCATGGAACAAAGTGACCTGAAACCTAACAGCCGCATCAAGTTGCGATTGCGCACAAAACTGGCGCTCGGTTTTGCATTTCTGGCAACCTTATTTGTCGGAGTGGTTATTTTCACCTTCTACCAAAACATGCGCGCCCAACTGCGCCAGGATGTCCGTGACCGGCTGCGGGATGCTGTCGCCATTGCGGCCCTGCAGGTGAATGGCGATCAACATGCCTTGCTCACAGATCCCAGCCAGGAAGGCGGCGAACTTTACATGCGGTTGAAGAGGGTTCTGCAAAACATACGCGACGCCGGCGCTGAATATCGCTTTGTTTATACAATGCGCCAGGACCCCGACGGCAACATCCTGTTTGTCGTTGACGCCGAGGAAAGCGAAGAGGATATTTCTCATCTGGGCGATATCTACGATGATGCCGGCCCAATACTGGTTGATAACTTTGCCACGATGCAACAGCCGATGGTCGAGGAGGATTTCTATACAGACAAATGGGGAACATGGTTGACCGGGTATGCCCCCTTCTATACGTCTGACGGTAGACGCGAGGGCATCCTCGGCATGGATATTTCATCCGCAAAGGTCATTGAATGGGAACGGCGGTCCCAGTGGCTTGCATTGATTATTTTCCTGGTTTCCACGCCCCCCATTGCCGCGCTTGGCTGGTTGTTGGGCAATCGCCTCACCAGTCCCATTTCAAAATTGATCGAAGGCACCGAGGCGATCACCAGGGGCAACCTCGACCATCGAGTCAACGTGAAGACCGGCGACGAGATCGAGGTCCTTGCAGAAGCATTCAACACGATGGCCGGTAAAACGAGCGAGCTGATTGGCGGGCTGGAACAAAAAGTCGCCGAACGCACTGCATTACTTTCTACGGTCAATCAGCTGGGCCATTCGATCTCCTCCGTCCTCGACCCGGAGGAGGTCATCCATCAGGTCGTCAACCTGATCACCGAGCGCCTCGGATACTACTATGCGGCCATTTTCCTTGTTGATGCCAGTGGCCAGTGGGCTGAACTCAAGGATGCCACCGGTGAGGCCGGGCGCGTCCTGAGGGAAAGCAAACATCGCCTTCAGATCGAGGGCAGGAACATGGTAGGAACGGCCATACGCACTCGGCGGGCCCGCGTCGCCCTGGACGTCGGCGCGGAACCGGTCCGCTTCGAAAATCCATTGCTCCCGTATACGCGATCCGAAATCGCCCTCCCGCTCATCGTCGGCGAAAGAGTACTGGGCGCGCTTGACGTGCAATCCACGGCCGAGGCCGCCTTCAGCGAGCAGGACATTGAAACAATGCAAGGCATGGCCAATCAGGTGGCCGTGGCGTTGGAGAACGCCCGCTTGTTCCAAGATACGCGCCAGAGCCTACAGGAAATGCGTGCCATTCAGAGGCAATATGTCCGTGAAGGCTGGTCCTTGTTGTCATCCACCGATAAACTGAGATACGAGGTGGGTGAAAAATACACCGAGGCCGGTGGGCCCGAGTTGGACATACCGCTGACCCTGCGGGATCAAGTCATCGGCCAGATCACCCTCGAAGGTGAAGATGAATGGACCCAGGAAGAGCGCGCCTGGATTGACGCTGTCGCAACTCAGGCAGCCATCGCGCTTGAGAATGCGCGCTTGGTCGAGCAGAGCCAGAAAAGCGCGACCTATGAGCGCATCGTTTCCGAGATCACAAGCAAGGTCTGGTCGGCGTCGTCCATTGACGCAATCCTTCGCACCGCCGTCCGAGAACTTGGCAGGGCACTCAACGCAAATGAAGCCCGCATCGAACTGGGGCTCGAAGAGGATGGCGAGAGGCTATGAGCAATCCCCGCCCCCGCGAGGACTTTGAATTTTCTTATAGCACCTGGCGCGAAGGCTTTGTACGCGCCACGTTGATCGGTGCAAGCATTTTCGGCCTCCTGGCTTTGATACCCGCCTATACCAGCACCGAAAATCCCGTTTTTCGCGGCATTTATGTAACGGCTTATCTGGTGCTCCTGGCCGCCCTGATCCTGCGCGTATCGTACAGCATTAAGGCGACCGTGTTACTGATCCTCCTCTATACGCTCGGCCTCTCAGGCTTGGTGGAGACAGGTATCTGGGGAGATTCACGCGCCTTCCTTGTGTCCTTCGCGGTCATGTCGGCGCTGATGTACTCGGCCCGTGCAGGTTGGATCGCTACGGGTCTTAGCATGGCATCGATCGCGGTTGTGGGTTGGTTCGTGGTCACGGGACAATATCACCTCGCCTCCAGCAATGTCACACAGGGAACCGCCGCCGATTGGATCAGCGGCGGCACAGCAGTTCTATTACTCATGGTCACAATCATCAGCGGATTGAGACTGCTACAGGAAGGTTTTGCCAGCGCGCGCGAGCGCGCCGCGCAAACTTTTGCTGCCCTGCGCGCAGAACAAGTCAGCCTCGAGAAACGCGTCGACGAACGCACCAGCGCATTGCAGAAAAAGACCGGCGAATTACGCGCTGCCGCCGATGTGGCCCGTCAGGCCGCGGAAATCCGCGATCTGGGTCATCTACTCGAAAGCGCCGTTCGTCTCATCTCCGACCGCTTTGGCTACTATCACACCGGAATTTTCCTGCTTAGCGAGGACCGCCGCTATGCCGTCCTGCAAGCGGCATCCTCCGACGGTGGGAAGCGGATGCTCCAGCGCGGGCACCGCCTGGAGGTCGGCACGCAGGAAATTGTCGGAATCGTCGCGGCGGAACGGAAAGCACGCATCGCGCTGGACATCGGAACAGACGCGGCTTTCTTCGATAATCCCGACCTCCCCATGACTCGTTCAGAACTCGCCCTGCCTCTCTCCATTCGCAATCAAACAATCGGTGTTTTGGATATTCAATCCGATCAGGCTCAGGCCTTCTCGGAAGACGATATGGACATCCTGCAGACATTGGCAGACCAACTGGCGTTGGCGATTCAGAATGCCCGCCTGAGCGATGAAGCGGAGACGGCGCTGGCGCAATTCGAGAACATTTCTGTCATGCGCACACGCGAGGCCTGGAGGGAAACGGTCAAGAAGAGAATCCCGGGCTACATTTACACGCCGCTTGGAATACAGGCTACGACGAATGACGGGAAGCCCGAGGAAGGCCCCGGCGTAATTCGCGTCCCACTCGAATTGCGCGGTCAGCATATCGGCATGATCAGCTTGAAACGAAAAGGTGACGACACTTCCTGGACGAAGGAGGAACAAGACATCATCGAAGAGATCTCCGGCCAGGTCGCGCTGGCGTTGGATAACGCCCGTTTGCTCCAGGACGCCCAACAGCGCGCGCAGCGCGAACAGGCCCTCACTGAGATCGCCACCCGTATCGGTTCGGCAACCGACCTGGATTCGGCCTTGCGGATCACCGTCCAGGAACTTGGAAAGACTCTGCGGGATACGGAGGTGCTTATTCAAATTCATGAGGGTAGCAAGGCGCAGGAGGATAAGGCATGAAATCCAATCGCACCTATACTCTGCGTTATGCCTTGTTTGGAGCCGTCGCTGGCCTGATATTTCCTGTTGTCGCCACACTCGTCGCGATCGAAACGACTGGACTCCGTTTTAATTGGTTCACTGCCCTGGCGGTCCAAAGCACAAACCCGCTACTATGGATCATCAACACCGCTCCGATCTTCCTTGGTCTTGTTGCCGGCATAGCGGGCTTGCGCCAGGATGCCCTGCTTCGCACCAATGAAGAACTCCGCCGCCGCGAAATCGAACTGCAGTCCGCTCAAGCCGGTTTGGAACAGCGCGTTGCCGATCAAACAAAGGATCTTAACCGGAAGGCGGAAAAGTTGGAGCGCTATGCAAAACAACTTGAAGCCATCACAAAGATTGCCCAGACTTTTGCGGCTATTCAGGATCTGGACCGCTTGCTGCCCTCCATTGCGGCCGCCGTGAGTGGCCAGTTCGATTTCTATCATATCGGTATTTTTTTGACGGACGAAAAGAATCAATACGTCATCCTTCATGCGGCAAGCAGTGAGGGCGGCAAGAAAATGCTGGACCGCGGCCACCGCCTGCCAGTCGAGGCCACCAGCATTGTCGGATATGCGGCCAGCCGCGGAGAAGCGCGCATTGTTTTGGACGTTGGGGCCGAGGCGTTCTATTTCAACAACCCCGACCTGCCGGAAACCCGCTCAGAGATGGCTGTCCCGCTTCGCGTCGGCGGAAGGGTCATCGGCGTATTGGATGTTCAAAGCCAGGTAACGAATGCGTTTGGACAAGAAGACATAGAAGTCCTGCGCATCCTTGCAGACCAGATTGCGATTGCCATCGAAAATACGCGCCTGTTTGGCGAGACACGCCGCGCACTCAGTGAATCCCAGGCATCCTATCAACGCTATATTCGCCAGGAATGGGCACGCTTTGCGCGCCGATTCGAAAAGAGCGGCTATCGATATGATGGCGCCAAAACGATGGCGCTGACCAAGAAAGTGGAAAGGGAGGATATCAACGCCGCAATAGCAAAAGGAGAGATTATCATCACCACCCCATCAGGAGATACACCTGCGGCGCTGGCAGTGCCGGTTAAATCCCGCGGACAGGTCGTCGGGGTCATTCACGTTCAAGCCACGGACAGGAACCGCCATTGGAGTCAGGACGAAATCGTCATCACGCAGGCTGCGGCCGAACGCGCGGCAATCACCATGGAAAACATCCGCCTGCTTCATGAGGCCCAGCGTCGTGCCGCCAAAGAACGGACCATCAGTGCCGTCTCTGCCAAGATGAGCACATCCATCAACCTGCGCAACGTGCTACAGGTAGCCGTGGAGGAACTTGGCCGCGTCCTGCCGGGCTCGGAAGTTGCCCTCCAACTCTTGAAAGAGGACTAGCGTTTTACCTGAATTGTCTTCGAGGCTGTTGATTATGTGGAACTCCATTCTCTCGTTCCTTTCTCCGCCAGTCTTCCCGGAAAACGAAGAAAAGACGCGGTCGGCGCGCTATGCAAACGCCATCGCGTGGTCTTTCATTTTCACCATCATCGCCTATCAATTTGCATATATTAAGAATATCGAAGGATTTGCTCTCGGCGCACGGCTTTTATGGGGTCTTGTAATCCTGCTCCTTGCGACCAGACAACTGCTGAAGGCGGGTTTTGTAAGAACGTCGAGCATTATTCTGCTGGTTGTGATATGGGCGAGTCTGAACGGGTTGGCTTATCTGGGTTTTGGGATCAGGGACGCAGCCTTTATTGCCAATTTTGCCACCATAACCATAGCCGGTCTGATCCTGGGATGGCAGGCAGGGATCGTGGTTGCCATCTTCAGTGCCCTGGCCGGGCTGGGTCTGGCCTACGCCGAAAACATCGGGCTCATCACGCCATCCCTCTACCCGCCAATGTTTATCGCGCTGGACCTGACGCCCGTCTTTATCATCAGCGCCGTAACCACTTACCTGCTCATCACCAGCAAGGACGATGCCGCCCGGCGGGCACGCGAGAATGCGAAGGCATTACAAATTACAAACCTTGAATTGACCGCGTCGCAGTCCCGCTTAACAGAACAGAGTCAGCAACTCATACAAAATCAGCAGGAACTCGAAACGGCCCGCCAAACCGCGGAACGCCGCGCGGCTCAATTCCGGTCCATCGCCGAAGTAGGGCGCGCCATCAGCACACTGCAAAATCTCAGCACCCTCCTGCCGCGTGTCGCCGAACTCATCAGTGAACAGTTTGGCTTCTATCACGTCGGCATATTCATGGTTGACAACAACCAAGAGTACGTCATCCTCAGTGCCGCAAACAGCGAAGGCGGCAAACGAATGCTGGAGCGCGGTCACATGCTGAAAATCGGCGAGACTGGCATCGTTGGCTACGCGGCCGGTTATGGAACCTCCCGCATCGCATTGGACACCGGGGCGGATCCTGTTTTCTTCAACAACCCCGATCTTCCGGATACGCGCTCCGAAATGGCCCTGCCCCTCAAGGTCGGCCCGCGCATCATCGGCGTGCTGGACGTTCAAAGCACCGAACCGGCGGCGTTTACAGAAGATGATACGGAAAGCTTGTCCATCCTTGCCGATCAGGTGAGCCTGGCCATCGAAAATGCCCGCCTGCTCGAAACCACCCAGCGCTCTCTGGCCGAGGCGCAAACCCTTTATCAGCAGTACAGTAAAGATGAGTGGCGGCGGGTAATGCGAGACGAAAATCTGGTCGGTTTTCGCTATACCGCGGAAGGCATCGCGCCGCTGGATACAGCGGTCGAGACAGACGGTATTCGAAAGGCGACCGAGACGGGCGAAACGTTCTTTCAGGAGACGTCCCAAAAAGATGCATTCCCGCAAATTGCTGTTCCCATCAAACTGCGCGGAGAGGTCGTAGGCGTGATCAACATTCGTCTGCCGGGCCAGCACAAGTGGTCCGAAGATGATGTGGATATTGCAGAAGCCGTTGCAGAACGGCTCGCGCTGTCCATCGAAAATGCCCGCCTGTTCCAAGCGGCAACCGAACGCGCCGAACGGGAGCGTGTCATCTCAAATATTGCAGCCAAGATCAGCGGCTCGGCCCGCATGGAAAACATCCTGCGCACGACCGCACAGGAATTGAGCAATGCGTTGAACGGCTCTGAAGTTCTGATTCAACTGCAAACCGGCAAGGAGATCGGAGAACCGACGTGATGTCGCACGCAGACGCGGTCGAGAAGGAAGCAGGCGTATGAGCAACGCAAACCAGACATCGGGATCCGCGGAAACGCCCCGCCGTCTTTCCGCGTTGTCGTTTCGGGTCAGATTAATCTGGGGCACCGTACTAATCGTCGCATTGGCGCTGACCGGGATGACGCTGTTCGTGCTCTATCGCACCGGGCGTTCGACGACGGTCCTGTCAGACCGCCTGAGTCTTAGCCTGATTCAAAAGATCGAAAAAGAGTTAAACGATACGGCTGCCCAGTATGCCAGCGAGCTTGATAACTTTTTCCTGCTGGTTGCAAGCGACATGACAACTCTGAGCAGTTCTGTGCAGTCCCTGCTGGCAGAGGAAGACATCCTTAACACAAGCGGTTACTGGGACGCCAGAAACTCCCTAGTCGCCCTTCCACAGGGAAGCTGGGACAACCCAAACGACGAGCCTGGATCAATATTCATCCCTGCCCGCGCAGAAATACCAAACTCGATATACTCGGAATTAACTGCAATCAAGCAGATCGATTTCATTGCTCCGCCGCTGTTGAATAAAAATCCCGATATGTTGGCAGTCTATTTTGGGGGCCAGCAGGGAGAGACACTCTATTATCCCAATATTGACCTTGCCGCCATCCTGCCGCCCGATTTCGACGTGACGCAACGTCCATGGTTCGTCGCGGCCGCGCCAGCGGAGAATCCTGATCGAGGGATCGCATGGTCCATCCCCTATCAAGATGCCGCGTTGCACGGGCTGGTGATTACCACCAGCACGCCGATCTATGATTCGTCGGATAGATTCCGCGGCGTAGTAGCCATTGATTTACAACTTATAAAGATTTCCGCCCTGGTCTCATCCATCCACGTTGGCGAGACCGGCTACGCCTTCCTGATCGACAGGGAAGGACGGGTGATCGCGATGCCGGAGGCGGGTTACACAGACCTTGGCCTGCGGCCCGAAGAGGTCCAAAGCGAGGAAGGACTTCAGCAAATTTTTTCCAAAGTCTCCCCCGACATCCTTCCGACACTGACCCGCATGATCGTAAACCAAACCGGCCTGGAAATTCTCACATTACAAGGTAGTGAAAATTACATCGCTTACCAGCCCGTGCCCTCGGTCGGATACATTCTGGCGGTCGTTGTACCCGTAAGCGAAATGCAGACCGAGCTCAACGCGACCCGCCAGCAATTCGAGCAGGAATCCCGCAACACGATCTTCGCCATCGGCGCCGCCACACTTGCAATTTTGGCGCTCGCCACTCTGACCTCCCGCGCCCTGGGTGGAACTCTTGCATCCCCGATCGCCCGCCTGACGGAGGCCGCAAAGCGGTTCGCCGAAGGAGACCTGAATGCGGAAACCAAGGTCGAGTCGCAGGACGAAATCGGCCTTCTGGCAAAAACATTCAACACCATGGCCGGCAGGCTGCGGGAAATGATCTCCCTGCTCGAGCGACGGGTCGCGCAACGAACGGCTGAACTCGAAGAAACGTCCCGTCAAAGCGAGCGGCGCGCCCGGGAACTGCAGATCATCAGCGAGGCGTCCCGCGCCATCTCGTCCGAGCAGGATCTCGAGAAACTGCTCGAAATGGTCGTGCATACGGTCAACGAGCGCTTCAACTTTTATCACGTCGGCATCTTTCTGCTCGACAGCGCCGCAAAGTTTGCTGTATTACGCGCCTCCAACAGCCCGGGTGGACAAAGAATGCTGGAACGCGGTCACCGCCTCGAGGTCGGACAGGTCGGCATCGTCGGGAACGTCGCCGCCACCGGCGCTCCGCGCATCGCGCTGGACGTGGGTGCGGATGCCGTTTTCTTTAACAACCCCGACCTCCCCGAGACGCGCTCGGAAATGGCTCTGCCGTTGCGGGTGCACGGAAGGATCATCGGCGTTCTCGACGTGCAAAGCACGCAACCGAACGCGTTTACTCGTTCGGACGCCAGCACGCTGGGAATTCTCGCCGACCAGGTGGCCATCGCGATTGAGAACGCCCGCCTCCTGAAGGAGACTCAGCAGGCGCTTGCTGACGTCCAGGCGCTTTATCATCAGTACCTTGTCCGTTCGTGGACGGAGGGCGCCCCCGACGGGCCGATAGGCTACCACCAAAGCCTCAGCGGAGGCACAATTTTGACAGAGACCGTTGACAGGCCGGAAATCAGGCAGGCCGTCCAGACCGGTAAACCGTCCGTGATACAGCCGAATGGAAGGGGGCGGAAAAAAGGCCAGGCTTCCGCCCTGGCAGTTCCAATCCGACTCCATGGTCAGGTCATTGGCGTGCTTGACGTTCAGGCCCTGGAACCCGATCGGCGATGGAGAGAGGATGAACTCAACATTGTGGAAGCCATCGCCGAACGCCTGGCTCTGGCCCTCGAAAACGCCAGGCTGCTCGAAGACGCACAGCAGCGCGCAGAGCGCGAGCGGCTCGTCTCCGAAATAACGACGAGAGTACGCAGTACCACCGATCCACAGGCGATGATTCAGGTTGCCATGGACGAATTGCAGAGGGCCCTTGGGGGAAGCCGGGTACACATTGTCCCACAGGTCGTATCCAGCGGGCCAGCGGGGAACAACCGCAGCGGGCGGCGGGCTGCCAAACGGGAGGATAAAGCATGACGTACACAATAGCCATCTCCAACGAAAAAGGCGGCGTAGCCAAGACCACCACTGCGCTTTCGCTTGGCGCGGCGCTTGCCGAATTCGGACGACCCGTGCTCCTGATCGATCTGGATCCGCAGGCCAATCTCACACTGGCGCTCGGATTCGAGCCGGGTGAAGTAACGAAAGCCTCCGCAAACATGCTAATCGAATCCGAGCCGTTGTTAAGCCTGCGCCAAAAAACGCCCATTAAGGATTTGGATCTGGTCCCAAGCAACGCACAAATCGAGAATGCGGAAAAGTACCTTCCCATCCGAACCAATTACCTTGACACGCTTCGAACCGCGCTGGAATCTGCATCGCCCATCCCATATGAGTTCGTCCTCATAGACTGTCCGCCCGCGCTGGGAGCGATCACGCTCAACGCCTTGTCTGCGTCTGACTTGTTAATCATCCCAAGCCAGGCCGAGTTTTTTTCCGCGTACGCGTTGCGCAATATGATGACGACGATCCGCCGCGTCCGCCAGGACGGGAATCCCGAACTAGTCTACCGTATCCTGGTCACGATGTTGGACCGGCGGAATCGGACACACCGGAACATCTACGAGCAACTCATCGCGACGTTCGGCGACGGCGTATTTACATCGGTCATAGAAATAGACACCAAACTTCGCGAAAGCCCAATATCCGGCCAGCCTATTACAGTTTACAAGCCAAACAGCCGCGGCTCTTTACAGTACCGCGTACTGGCCCAGGAGCTGATCGAGTATGTCCAAGAAACCCTCCAACAACCGGCTTAACCGGCTTTTCGAGGACATCAAGGAAGAGGCTGCCCTTCCTGCCAGAAAATCCTCGAAAAAGAAGGTGACCGGCGCACTGAAAGAGGTAAAGCCTGGACCGGCCAAATCAACCCAGCCGGCCGAGGATCTGCCCGCCTCCAAGTCGAGGTCGCGCGCACTGGCCCGTACCGCGGTCTTGCCTTCCCTCGCGCCGATGACTGTGTTGCAACCCGGTTCGGCCCAGGCTCCGGCCAGCATGTCGCTCGCCTTTCAAACCGGTGACAAAAACTGGGCCACCCTGCAAGTCGTCGACGAGACAGATCGAAGGAGTTGGGGATCTAACGAACAATTGCTCGTCAGGCAAGTTGCAGATCAATTGTCACTGGCGTTGGAAAACGCCCATCTCTTCCAGGAAACGCGCTCACGCGCGGAAGAACTAGCGGTGCTCAACGAACTGGCGCAGCGCCTCGCCGCCCGCCTGGACGTGGACCAGGTGATGCAGGAAATCTATCGCGGTCTTGGCCGCCTCATGGATGTGAGGAATTTCTATATCGGCCTCTATAATCCCGATAAAAACGAGGTGGTCTTTCCGCTAAACGTTTCAGAATCGATTATTGACCAGGAAATAAACGTCATCCGCGCAGACCAGGGCATCACCGGGCATATCCTCCGAACCCGAGCGCCATTCCTTGTAAAGGGAAACCTGGCCGAAGAACTTCTTAAGATTGGCATCGAGCCGGTGGGCGACATGGCCGAGTCATGGCTGGGAGTCCCACTGATGCAGGGTGATCAAGTCCTGGGTGTAATGGGTGTCCAATCCTACAACGAAGCCAATCACTACGACGAACACGACCGCGACTTGATGCTGGCTTTTGCCGGCCAGGCGGCCATCGCCATCCAGAACGCGCGTCTCTTCCAGGAAACGCAGAGACGCGCCGAAATCGAAACTACCATCAGGGAGATTTCGGCCACATTCGTCGGGATCGACCCGCTCAAAATGGATGCAGGAATACAGTCTGCCCTCCAACGCCTCGGCGAATTCATCAAGGTGGATCGGGCTTATCTGTTCCTGTTCAACGCAGACGGCAGGACGATGGACAACACTCACGAATGGCGCAACGCCGACGTCGCATCGCGCATCAACGACCTCAAGAATGTTCCTCTGGACGCTTTCCCGTACCTGCTGGAAAGTCTCAGGAAATTCGAGAATTTTCACGTACCGCGAGTAGCGGACCTGCCGAAGGAAGCCTACGCGGAAAAACAGGAGTTCGAGCGAGAGTCGATCAAATCCATCGCCTGTGTGCCCCTGCGGTCGCGGGACAATCTGATCGGCTTTATCGGTCTCGATGCCGTTCACAGCGAACACACCTGGCCAGAAGACGAATTAAACCTGCTCAGCCTGGTCGGCGACCTATTCGTCACCGCGCTCAACCAAAAACAGACGGCTGAAGCGTTGCGCAAATCAGAGGCCGACCTCCGTTCCCTGTTCGCCTCGATGGAGGACGTGGTGCTGGTATACGATAAGGATGGGCGCTACGTCCGCATCGCACCGACCAATCCTGCACGCCTGATCCGTCCTCCGTCGGAACTGCTCGGCAAATTGGTGGACGAGGTCCTTCCCGCCGAAATGGCCGCGTATTTCAAGGATGCAATCCGCAAAACACTTGCAACAGGCCAAACAACCCAGATCGAATATGAACTTCCGCTCGAGAGCCAGAGGTTCTGGTTTCTTGCAAACCTCACCAAACTGGACAACGACCATGTCTTCTGGGTAGCGCGCGATATTACCGAAAGGAAGAAGGCTGAAGAAGCCCTGCACCGCCGCAATGAATACCTCGCCGCGTCCGCGGAGATCGGCCGCCTGGTTACATCCACGCTGGATCTCAACACGCTTTTCTCCCGGACGGTCAACCTGGTCCGCGAGCGCTTCGGCTTTTATCACGCGGCGATCTTCACTGTGGAGGAGACCGGCTTCAACGCGGTTCTGCGGGAGGCCACCGGCGAGGCTGGCGCCCAGATGAAGGCACAAAAACACAGCCTGACGGTCGGTTCGAAATCTGTCGTGGGCGAAGTCACGCAGTCGGGCAAGGCAGTCATCGTCAATGACACAGAGACCAGCGCGGTGCACAAGAAAAATCCATTGCTACCGGATACGCGTGCCGAGGCAGGCATCCCTCTGAGGATTGGGAATCGAATCATTGGCGCACTGGACATTCAGTCCAAAGACAGGAACGCCTTTATAGAGGACGATATCGCGGTCTTGCAAACACTGGCAGACCAGATCGCCATCGCCATAGACAACGCCCGTTCCTATGAACTTTCCCTCCAGGCGGTGAAGGAAATGCGCGAGATCGACCGCCTCAAGAGCCAGTTCCTGGCGAACATGAGCCACGAGTTGCGGACGCCGTTGAATTCCATCATTGGCTTCTCGCGTGTCATTCTAAAAGGGATTGATGGCCCCATCACAGAACTACAGCAGCAGGATCTGCTCGCCATTCACAATTCCGGCCAGCATCTACTCGGTCTGATCAACGACATCCTCGACCTCTCCCGCATCGAGGCCGGCAAAATGGAATTGTCCTTCGATGAGGTTAACATGCGGGACTTGATCAATAGCGTGATGTCAACCATCACCGGCCTGGTCAAGGACAAGCCAATCAAACTGGAACGGCACATCCCCGACGACCTGCCGACTGTCCGCGCCGACACGATGCGTGTCCGCCAGGTGCTCATCAACCTGCTTTCTAATGCGGCCAAATTCACAGACGAAGGAACTGTATCCGTAAAAGCAGAGGTACAGCAAGGCCCGGCGGGCCATCCTGAACTGCTGGTCAGTGTGGTGGACACCGGCTCGGGCATCGCTCCCGAAGATCAGGGAAAACTGTTCCAGCCGTTTTCGCAAGTGGACGCCTCTTCAACCCGCAAGACCGGCGGATCGGGATTGGGGCTCTCCATTTCCCATCAACTGATCCAGATGCACGGCGGACGCATCGGCGTTCAAAGCGCGCCGGGCCAGGGGAGCACGTTCTATTTCACCCTGCCGATCTTTCGAGGCAGGGAGAATGTGACCAACCTTCAGGCCAGCCGCGTGATTCTGGCGGTGGACGACGATCCCCAGGTGATTGGTCTCTATGAACGCTATCTTCAGCCTCAGGGATACCAGGTCATTGCCCTGAGCGACCCGGCCAAGGCGCACGAACGCGCCGTCCAGCTCAAGCCGTTTGCCATCACCCTCGACATCATGATGCCTGGATATGACGGTTGGCAGGTACTCCAAGATTTGAAATCGGACACCGAAACGCGCGACATCCCGGTCATCATCTGCAGCATCGTGGAGGAACGCGAAAAAGGATTCAGCCTCGGTGCGGCGGACTATTTGATCAAACCGATCCTCGAGGATGATCTGCTCAACGCACTCGACCGTCTGAACGCGGACGGGAGCATCCGCGAAGTATTGATCATTGACGATGATCCCAACGACCTGCGCCTGATCGAAAAAATTTTAAAGCAGGCGGGCCGCTACAAACCGCGACTGGCCGAAGGCGGCCGCATTGGATGGGAGGCGATCACATCCAGAACGCCTCATGCGGTCATCCTCGACCTCTTCATGCCCGAGATGGACGGCTTCTCCATTCTCGAAAAGATGCGTTCGAGGGTCAAGCTACGCGACATCCCGATCATCGTCATGACCAGCGGCGAAATAGGCCCAGAGCAGCAAGAGCAACTCAGGAAGTTTGGCCAGCGGCTCATTCAAAAAAGTGCACTGAACGAGCAGGACCTGCTTGGTACATTGGAGCGTGCATTAAAGCGCGTCGGCGTTTGAACAGAGGAAAAATGTCTTTTGCCGTTAAATGCATGGATTGCGGTCACTCCGCCCCCTACCTGCCCACCACGGTTGCCTGCCCGCGTTGCAACAGCCAGTGGCGGGATGTCGAGTATGACTACGAAACGCTTGCTAAAACACTGCCGCTGCAATTACCGGGGCGGCCCTTCGATCTATGGCGGTACCGCGAACTCCTGCCGGTCCGCAATCCCAATCCCACACTGACACTTGGCGAAGGCGGAACGCCGCTCATTCAGGCCGTGAACCTGGGCATGATGCTGGGCGCGCCGAACCTGTTCATCAAGGATGAGCGTCAGGGGCCGACAAGCTCCTTTAAGGATCGCCAGGCCGCGGTCACGATTGCGGCGCTCAAGGAGGCCGGTATCACAGAACTGGTCGCGGCATCCACAGGAAATGTTGCAATTTCCTACTCCGCCTATGCGGCGCGGGCGGGTATCAAACTCTGGGCGTTCGTCACCAGCCTCGTCCCTGCCGTCAAGATGCGCGAGATTGCGCTCTACGGAAGCCAGGTGGTCAAGATCACAGGTTCCTACGATCAGGCCAAACAGATGGCCGCCGAATTCGCAAAACAACGCGGACTTTATCACGATATGGGGGCGCGCACCATCACGTCGGTCGAGGCGATGAAAACCGTGGCATTCGAAATTGCAGAGCAGTTAACCGCCCTCCTTGGCCCGGTTAAATCGGCTGGGAACCATAAGACAATGTGGCGCACACCCGATTGGTATATCCAGGCTATCAGCGGGGGGATGGGCCCGCTGGGCGTGGACAAAGGTTTCCGCGAACTGAAACGTATGGGATTTGTGGATCGCTTACCCGCCCTCGCCCCGATCCAGGCAGAGGGCTGCGCACCAATGGTCAACAGTTGGAAGCAGGGACTGGAAACCGCCGTGCCGGTCACGTCGCCGCGCACCCACATCGAAACGCTGGCGACCGGGGATCCGGGGCGAACCTATGTCCTGCTACGCCAACGCGTGAACGATACGCACGGGGTCTTCGAAAGCGTCAGCGACCAGGATGCTTTCCGCGCCATGCACGTCCTTGCCAAAATGGAGGGCATATCCGCTGAACCCGCGGCCGCTGTAGCCTTTGCAGGTCTGTTCAAATTAATTCGCTCCGGCATTATCAAGCCCACAGATGTGGTCGTAGTGAATTGCACCGGGCACACCGTTCCGGCGGATGCATCCATTCTGGGCGAGAACTGGTCCCGCGATGTGGACCTGACCGCAGCGCACGTCGCGAAAAAGACGCCACAGGAAGGCTTGTTGGCTGCATTGAATAACGTCGCGCCGGACCGCTTCCCGCGTGTCGCTATTGTGGATGACAGCCGCGAGGTCCGCCACCTGATTCGCCGCATCCTTCAATCCCAGGGCGAATTCGAGATTTTCGAAGCGTCCGACGGGCGGGAGGGTCTCAGCCTGATCCAGAGGGAACTTCCCGACTTGATCGTCCTCGATCTGATGATGCCCGAGATGGACGGCTTCGCGGTCATGGATGCCCTGAAGAGTAATCCCGAAACGGCAAATATCCCTATTATCGTCGCCACAGCCAAGGAACTAACGTCGGAGGAAAAAGGGCGTTTGCAGGGCACGATCCAGTCGCTCATGCAAAAGGGTGATTTTCTGAACGACGAATTTCTGGAAGAAGTGCGCGCGTTAATCCGCTAAGCACGGAGCAAGGCAGCGAGGCGGCAAAGATGCACAGAAATACAGCGGCAGGCATTCAGGCCGCGCTTCTATCCGCCGCGCTGCTCGGTCTGACACCCGTGCTGGGAAGGCAGGCCATCGTCCTGGGGTTTTCGCCCCTGGCTGTTGTGGCGCTTCGGACTTTCCTTGCCGCGATCCTCCTTCTCCTCATCGTTATCATTTTCAAACGCCCCTTCCTCTATATCTTTCCGGTGGGGCTTGTTGGTTGTTTTCTGGCCGGTACAATCAATGGCCTGGGGTCAATTCTTTACTACATGGCTCTGGCACGTTTAAGTGCCAGTATTGGGCAGTTACTATATTCTCTTTATCCTCTCTTTGTGGTGTTCTGGCTTCTATTGGATCGCCATTTCCCGACCCGTCTGACCCTTATCCGAATTGGTCTTGCAACCATCGCGGTCCTGCTTCTGACCCGCGAGCCAAACGCGCAGGTTGATCCAATCGGTGTTTTATTAATGCTGGGCGCCTCGGTTTTGTACGCCCTGCACCTCCCCATCAACCAGCGCGTACTCTACGAAGTCCCCGCGCCGACCGTAACACTGTATACATTAATCGCCATGAGTGCTGTGGTTGTGCCGGCATACTTGATATTCGACCATAAATGGCCCTCAACATCCAGCGGATTGTGGCCAGTGCTGGGACTGACGTTTGTTACCTTTACTTCCCGCTTATTGCTCTTTTTCGGAGTGAAGCACTTGGGTGGAACTCAGACGGCCTTGCTTGGCCTTGGAGAATTATTGGTAACGATAACGATTAGTTTTACATGGCTACACGAAAAACTAACCACAATCCAATGGCTTGGTGTTGCCGCCCTGATTGTCAGCCTGATGCTTGTAAGAACAGAAAAATATATGCCACCTCATAAAGGCGGCCATGAGGGCTGGTTAAGTTGGATTCGCCCTCCGGACTTACCACCCGAAATACCCTTTGGGCCACAGGACTAACCCTCGTTCTCGTATACATAGCCTGTTCCGCGCACGCTTGTAATGCGCCGAGACAATGAGGGAAACTCCTCCAATTTATGTCGCAAGCGACTCACCAGAGGCCGCAGAACTTCGGGCGCTTCCTGCTGGGATGTATCGTAACCCTGAACCAGAAGAACCAGATCGCGATGAGAAAAGACCTTGCCTGGATTCTCAATCAACACGCGCAACAGACGGCCTTCTGCCGGCGTCAGGTGCGCCGCCCGATCCTTGTGGCGGATCAATCGCCGGGAAAGATCCACCACGGTCCCGTCCTTCAATTTCAGCTCGGTGACCCCGTGCTCCAAATCAACCGCCTCGCCTCCCCGCACCTGCTGGCGCGCCGACCGCCTCGCCAATCCTTTCTTCACGCTGCTCAGGATCTGAGACGGCATGGCAGGCTTGAGCAGGTAGTCATGGATTCGCAGGCGCAGGGCCTGGATTGCCGTTTCTGTAGAGCCAAAAGCTGTAAGGAGAATCACCTCGGTATCGGGCGACACCTGATTAACAACCTGGACAACTTCAAGTCCATCCATTCCCGGCATACGCAGATCAACGACCATTAAATCCACAGGGTGTGTGCGCACGTATTCGACAGCAGCCTGCCCGTTGGCAACTGCAGATACGCCATATCCCTCCAATCGCAAAATATCCGAGAGCGACTGTCGCGCCACGGGTTCGTCATCCACCACTAGAATCGCTGGCTTCATTCGTCACCTCCAAACGGCAAGAAGACACGAAAACACGCGCCTGGCCCACGCTCGCTCAACAACTCCAGCGATCCGCCATGGGCCGTAACAATATTGTAACTGACTGTCAGCCCCAGCCCCGTCCCCCCGGTCTTCGTGCTATAGAACGGATCAAAGATGCTGGTACGTCTTTCGGCCGAGACCCCGGGCCCGCTATCCTGAAACACGATCTCGAGGCCGCCCCGGGCCGGGCGCGCGTTGATTCGCAGTTCGCCGCCTCGTTCCATGGCGTCGAACGCGTTGAGAATAAGATTGATGAAAACCTGCTGTATCTGGCTGCTGACAGCCATGACCTCGGGAAGATTGGAGGGGACATCCAATTTCACGCGAATCCCGCGTTCCTCCAACTGGCGCGACATCAGCCCGAGAACATGCCGAAGCAGTTCGGCGATGTTCACACGCACCGGGTTGACCGCATTCGGACGATAGAAATCAAGCATGCGCTGTACTGTGGTTTGCAACCGGTCAAGTTCAGCTTTTGCCAGCCCGAAATATTCTTGTCGTTTTTCAACCGGCAAATCATCTCGGCCAGCCAGATGAATGCAATTCTGCACAGCTTGCAAGGGGTTGTTGATCTCGTGAGCAATGGAGGCAGTCAGGCGGCCGGCCGCGGCCATTTTCTCGGCTTGCAGAAGGGCCTGCTGGGATTCTTCCACGCGGCGAACATAATCACGCAACTCGGCGTACAATCGCGCGTTCTCCAGCGCTATTACGGCTTGACGTCCCAGAACAAGGAACATCTCGAGGTCCGAGTCGCTGAAAGGCAGCTCCCCCGCGGAACGCCCCGCAAACAGCATACTGCGGACATCCAGCCGGGCAATTGGAGCAAAGAGGGCACCGCTCAATTCCAAGCGGGATAATTCAGCCTGTAAACTCGAATCGCCCGGTCCGTTTGTATGAACGATCAACGGCGCATCCAAAACAGCAATCTGATCAAGGGTGCTCTTCCTGCTCTTTGAATCGGGCAAGGTCCTGCCGCGTCCCGCCAGCAGGCGCAAATCTCCGTCTGTAGAGAACTGGTAGAAGCCAGCATGACTGCAACGTAAATGCCCGCAAACGGCGGTCAGAATCAGGTCCAGGAGAGGTTCCGGGCGGGTCTCGGAGAAGAGCGATTCGGTTACAGCAAAGAGGGGCCGTAAAGCCTGGATGCGGGCCGCGTCGCGCTTTTTCTGGTTGTCGCCCAGTGCCAGTTTCACGGCTTGAATCAGTTCGTCGCCTTGCTGGAAGGGTTTGAGCAACAAACCATCCACTCCCTGACGCAGGGCGCGGATGGCCGTCTCGACTGTGCCGAACCCCGTCATGACCAGAACTGCAATATCGGGCTGGCGCTGTTGAGCAAATGAAATAACGTCAAAACCATCCACTTCGGGCATGCGGATATCTACCACCAGAAGATCAATCTTCTGGGTGGCGATCAAATTCATTGCCTGACGCGGATCCGTAAGGGCAGCGGTTTCAAAGCCGGCCCTCGAGAGAATCCGTTTGCACAGCATGGTGATGCCGGGTTCGTCATCGAGGACAAGAACGATTGGATTGTTCATCGCTTAGAGCGGCAACCAAACATTGAAACAGGCACCGCGGCCCGGTTCGCTTTCCACGTCCATGAACCCGCCATGGTCGGTGACAATACCATATGTGACCGAAAGGCCCAGGCCCGTGCCACCCTGGTCGGCTTTGGTGGTAAAGAACGGCTCGAAGATTCGTTCCTTGACGTTGGGCGCGATCCCCTGCCCGCTATCGCGAATGGAAACCGTGGCCCACTGGCGATTCTCATGGCTCTGGAGCGCGGTACTGACATCGAGCGTTCCACCCTGAGGCATGGCCTGGATGGCGTTGTGGAAGAGATTGAGCAAAACCTGTTTCATCTGATTCCGATCCATCGAGACCCAGGGGAGGTCACGATACAGGGAGGTGCTTAAGCGAATCCCACTGGTATGGAGAAGGTGATGGGTGAGCGCTACGACGTCCTCCACGACTTCATTCAGATTCGCGCGCGCCCGCGTACTTTCGGTCTGCCGCGCAAAATCGAGCAGGCGGCGGACCACGTCGCGGGCGCGATTGGCTTCGCGCAAGATCAGTTCCAGGTCGGGGCGCTGGGTGGAATTGCGCGGCAGTTCCTCCAGAACCAATTCGGCAAATCCCGTAACGGTGGTCAGTGGATTGTTCAATTCGTGCGCGACCCCGGCTGCCATCTCGCCAACCGCCGCCAGCTTGGCAGCCTGCAATAGGCGGCTTTCGGCTGAACGCTGGGCATCAATGCGTGTCTTGAGTTCGGCCTGTGTATTGCGCAATTGCCGCACGGTGGCCTGCAGATTCTGGTATTGATCGGCGCTCGAAACCACGCTTGCAAGGATTCCTGCCAGCGATTCAAGCGCCAGCAGATCGTTGTGCGTAAACGCATTCTTCTGACTGCTCTCGACATCAATGATTCCGAGGATTTGATCCCCGTCGCGCAAGGCTACACACATCTCCGAGCCTGCCTGCCAGCCGCGAATAGGCACAAAAATATCGGTGCGGCTCACGTCGTTCACCAGCATACTTTCGCCGGTCAGAAAGACACGCGCGGTGATACCGCCGCGCAACGGAAAACCGCCGGCCATAACGGAACGCTCCACGACCGAGGCGCTGGTCCCGCCAAACCCGCCGATGGAAAGCGTGTGATTTTCATCCGCCAGAAGGACCGCCGCCAATTCGAAGGCAAAATATTGAGCCAGCAGGTTGGCTGTGATGCGCGCCACCTCTTTTTTGTCCGTCAGGCCGATGACCTCCTGCACTACTTCATGGATCAACCCCAGGCTGCGAGCGCGGCCCTCCGCTTCCTCGCGCAAGCGGCTGTATTCCACCAACCCCGCGAGATGGCTGGTGATGACCACAAGCAGGTGCTCGTCATACACCGTAAACGCCGCCGGGCGCATACTCTCCAGCGCCAGCAACCCGATGGCCTGGCCGCGATATTTGAGCGGCAGGAGCAGGGCCGAAGCCGCGCCCTCGTGGACAGGCCGATAATTCGCCAGGCGTGTATCGGGAATGCGTACAATCTTGCCGCCCATCAGCACATCCGCCTGCGGATGCCCTCCAAACTCGGCATGGGCGGAGATAAATTTCCCGGCGCGGTTATGGTATTCTCGCATGCGCCGCGGTTCGTTGGAAACAATGTAAAGCGAAAGCAGGTCCGTATCAAAGGCGCGCGACAGGAGGGCCAGCACGCGGCGCGCGATCTGCTCTAGATTTTGGGCAGAGGACACGGTCAAGGCGAAATCGTTGAGCACGCCCAGGCGGCGCAGATGATCAGCCATTTCTGCAAATGTGATGATCATCTCGACCGCCGGGGCGGCTTGTTCGGCCAGCGACTTTATCACCAACAGTTCAGGCTTCTCGAGGTCCTTCTTGCGCGTCAACGCCACCAGGCCAATCATGCGCTGACCAATCACCAGCGGAAAACAAGCGCAGCGCGCGATTCCGCGCGTTCGAGGGCCGGGGATCTGTTCCCAGTCAGGTTGCTCCCGACGCACCTGGATCGGCTCCAGCCTCTTTGCCAATCGCCGCCATAACCTGCCCTCATCCATCGAAATGGATGTCCCTGCCAACGCGGGACAATTCCACTGGGCTTGCACCTCCAGATTGTCCCCGCGGCGTACCGCCAGCCAGCCGCTCTCGAAAAAAGAGGTCTGTGTGAACATATCCAACACTCGGCTGAGCGCGCGCGCCATATCATAGGGCGTACGCGCTTGCAGGTCAGGGAGCAGGACTTCGGGCTGAATCGGAGCAACGACGCGCGCGCCGGCCGCCTCGGTCCGGACCGAGGCGGCCACCAACTGCCAGACTTTTTGCATCGGGAGAGTCAGCCGGTCCGCGCCGACAAGAATCAGTGCGGAGGCATCCGCCAGAGGAAAAGCAAACGCCCGAACCGCCTCCAACACGGACGGCAGAGGGCGCGAACCGGTGCGCGCCTCATCCAACACATCGGTCAGCCAGGCATCCACCGACGGTTGAGCCAGCCAGGCAGACAGTGACGCAGCCAATGACTTGCGCACCTTCATCTCGGAATCTGCCTCCCAACGCCCATTCCGGCGGCGGATGAGCGCGGCCCAATTCGCGCCAGTAATCTGGCAGGCTTCCTTAATGGGCAAATCACGGGGATTTAATCGCGGCATTTGCCTTCAATTATAACGCCCGCAACGGGATGGTACAATTGCCTCCCATGAATGACTTGATAGTTATCGGTGGAGGCCTGGCCGGCAGTGAAGCCGCATGGCAGGCGGCCCAGCGCGGCGTGCACGTGCAGCTATATGAAATGCGCCCAACCGTTTCGACTGGCGCACACGAGACCGACAGACTTGCCGAATTGGTATGTTCGAACTCGCTCGGCTCCAATCTGCCCGACCGCGCTGCGGGGATCCTCAAAGCAGAATTGCGCAGGCTTGGCTCCATGTTGCTGGAATGCGCCGAACAGGCCGCTCTGCCAGCGGGCGCCGCGTTGGCTGTAGACCGCGGTCTCTTCTCGCGGCTGGTCACTGAACGCGTGCTCCATCACCCGAACATCGAAGTCACCCGCCAGGAGATGACCGAAATCCCTTCCAGCCCGGTGATCGTCGCCTCCGGGCCGTTGACCTCGGAACGGTTATCGCGCTCCATCGCCGCGCTAAGCGGACAGGATCACCTGTATTTCTTCGACGCCATCGCGCCCATCGTGACGGCGGACAGCATCAACATGAATCTGGCCTTCCGCGCTTCGCGCTACGGCGCGGGCAAGCAGGACGAGGGCGATTACATCAACTGTCCGTTCGACAAGAGGCAATACGAGACCTTTGTGGACGCCTTGCGAAACGCGAACCGCATCGAGTTGCGTTCATTCGAGGAGGCGATACGCGAGGGGGTAAGAGCCGGGGCACAACATTATTTCGAGGGCTGTCTGCCGGTCGAGATCATCGCCGAGCGCGGGGATCGATCACTGGCCTTTGGGCCGATGCGCCCGGTCGGGTTGACCGATCCGCGCACCGGGCGCAGACCTTACGCGGTCGTCCAACTGCGCCAGGACAACCTGGCCGGGGACTTGTACAACCTTGTTGGTTTTCAAACCAACCTCAAGTTCCCGGAGCAGAAGCGGGTCTTCCGCATGATTCCCGGACTCGAAAACGCGGAGTTCGTCCGCTACGGTCAGATGCATCGAAACACGTTCATCGCCTCGCCGGTCTTATTGAAGCCCACACTCCAGCACAAACAGCGCGCCGACCTGTTCTTTGCCGGGCAAATCACCGGTGTAGAAGGATACATAGGCAACATCGCCACCGGTCTGCTCGCGGGTTGGAACGCGGCCCGCCTGCTTCAAGGGCAGGAGCCCATTCAACTTCCGGCCACGACCATGCTTGGCGCGCTTTGCCACTACATCACGAACGCCGACCTGGACACCTTCCAGCCCATGAAAGCCAATTTCGGCATCCTCCCGCCGCTGGAGGATCCGGCCCGGCTTGGCAAACGCCAGCGCGCCGCGGCTTATGCCGAACGCGCCGCGCGCGATCTCGAAACCATCCTCGAAAACACTCCAGAAAGAGTCCATGAGTAAACGCATTCTTCTTATCGCCGCGGCCCTGCTCGCCCTGGGAGGCGTAGCCGCGTATTTCCTTCGCGGCGCCTCTCCCGCGGCCTCACGCGAATTCGACAGCCAGCGCGCCTATCAGGACATCGTGATGCAGGTGTCGTTCGGCCCGCGCACGCCCGGCAGCCCGGGCCAGCAAAAGCTCATCGAATACCTGAAAGCAGAACTACAGGAAGCCAATTGGATCGTGGAAATCCAGACGGCGCAATTCAAGGGGATGCCAGTCCGCAACGTGATTGCCCGCCGGTCGGATGTGCCGCCGCAGGTCATCCTCGGCGCTCACTACGACACCCGCATCCTCGCGGACCGTGACCCCGATCCCGTTAAACAGACTCAACCCGTGCCCGGGGCCAACGACGGCGCCTCCGGCGTGGCCGTCCTGCTCGAACTGGCGCGCGTCCTGCCGCATGACTCGGTACCGGTCTGGTTCGTCTTCTTCGACGCGGAAGACCAAGGTCACATCCCTCCCTGGGAAGACTGGAGCATCGGCGCGCGGTTGTTTGTGGAGGAGTTCAACCTGAAACCGCAGGCGGTCGTCGTCGTGGATATGGTCGGCGACCCGGACCTCGAGATGTACATGGAAAAACAATCCGACCCGCCGCTTAAGCGCGAGATCTGGGCCGTCGCGGCCGAACTCGGCTACGAACGGTACTTTGTCCCGCAGACGAAATACACCATTGCCGACGATCACGTGCCCTTCCTCGAAGCCGGCATCCCAGCCGTGGATATCATAGACATGGACTACGAGCATTGGCACACAACAGCCGATATGCCGGACAAGGTCGCCCAACAGAGTCTCCAGATCGTTGGCGAGGTCCTGCTGGAATGGCTTGCCCGTCAAAACCGTTAGGCCGGGAAAATTGTCAAAATCCCAGACCGGGCGTAAACTTGTCGCATGAGTGTTCAGCAACTGCTCGATCGAATCCGTTCGTCCTGGATACAGCGCGTCACCCGCGACCTGGCGCGCGGGTCGGATGTGCGCGAGAACTTTCAACAGCAAATGGAACGGTTCTATGGAATGCTCGAACAGGCCGCGGTCACCGGCGACCCGGCCTGGCTGGATCCAATTCTTGTCGAATGGGCCAATTCACCAACACTGACCGACCTTGAGCAGGGAGAGAACAATGCTGCCAGTCTGCTTAACCGAATGGTCGCGCTGACCCACGAGGTGGCACGCGAAACGCTGACCGAGCGCGAGGCGCTTGACCTGCTCACCGCCGTCGTCCCGCTCTACACGTACGGATTGGAGCGGATTGCCCGCCTCGAAATGGAGAACCGCGTCAATTTCATCTCCAATCAACTGGTGGACGTGCGGCAAAAACTGGAACGCCTTGACCGCAGTAAATCCAACTTCATTTCCGTCGCAGCGCACGAACTCAAGACGCCGCTCACGTTAATCGAAGGATACGCTTCGATGATGCGGGATGTTGTCACCCAATTTGACCAAAATGGCGACATTGACCCACTCCTGAAAGGAGTCAACACCGGCATTCAACGCCTGCGCCAGATCATAGACGATATGATCGACGTCTCACTCATTGATAACAACCTCCTCTCGCTCAATTTTCAGCCAATCTGGGTCAGCCACATTCTTAATCTCCTCCGCAAAGAACTGGCCGATTCTGTCCGCGAGCGCAGACAGATGCTTGAGATCCGAGGGTTTTCTGGCAGCGAGGAATGGATTTACGCCGACCCGGAACGCCTCCACCAGGCCCTGCACAACGTTCTGACCAATGCCATCAAGTTCACGCCGGACGGCGGCAGGATCATCGTGGACGGCAGGCGCCTGCTGGGCTTCGTCGAAATCACCGTGACGGACACGGGCATCGGCATCACGCCAGAAGACCAGGAACGCATCTTTGAGAAGTTCGGTACACTCGGCCGCGCCGACCTGCACTCCAGCGGCAAGACCAAGTTCAAAGGCGGCGGCCCGGGCCTGGGATTGTCCATCACACGCGGCGTAATCGAGGCGCACGGCGGCACGATCTGGGTCGAATCGGAAGGCTACGACGAGAAGAAACTGCCGGGTTCCACGTTCCACATCCTGATCCCGATCCGCACCGAGGCCGCCGATCCACGCATTGAAAAGTTATTCGGCGATCTGAGCCGCACCACGGAAGAGACGCGTGACTCACAGGAAATCAATGGCAAAGAGAATCCCCCAACCGACGCTCCCGCCGCGTGAGCGCGCCTTCCTTGTCGGGGTTGAAATTCACGGGCAAGCGGGCATCCTGCCCCTGTCGGATTCGCTGACCGAACTGGCTTTGCTCGCCGATACAGCCGGGTTGGAAGTGGTCGGCGAACTGACTCAGAACCTTTCGCGCCCAAATCCTGAAACCTTCATCGGCGCGGGGAAAGTCGAGGAACTCAAGGCGCTGGTCGAAGAGACGCTGGCGCAGGTGGTCGTGTTCGACGACGAACTCCTGCCGCGCCACCAACGCGAACTGGAACGCATCCTGGGCGACAAGGTCCGCGTGATGGATCGCACCGGGCTGATTCTCGACATCTTCGCCCAGCATGCCCACAGCAGTGAAGGCATGTTGCAGGTGGAACTGGCCCAGTACGAATACTACCTGCCGCGCCTCACCCGCCAGTGGACTCATCTTGCCCGCCAGGCCGGAGGCGGGGGCGGACGCACCGGCTCGGCCGGCGGAGTCGGCTTGCGCGGCCCGGGCGAGACGCAACTGGAGGTGGACCGCCGCCAGATCCGAAGCAGGATCGCGCATCTCAAACGGGAACTGGAAAAGGTGCGCGCGCACCGCATGAGATACCGCGCTCAGCGCAGACGTTCGCGCCTGCCCACGGTCGCGCTGGTCGGCTACACCAACGCGGGTAAGTCCACGCTCCTCAATCGTCTGGCGCGCGCGGATGTTTTCGTGGCGGACCAACTATTCGCCACGCTCGACCCGACCACGCGCCGGGTCGAATTACCGGGCGGGCGTACGTCGCTTTTTACCGACACGGTCGGCTTCATCCAAAAACTGCCCACCACGCTCGTCGAGGCGTTTCACGCCACGCTGGAGGAAATCGCCGAGGCCGATTTGCTGCTACATGTCGTTGACATTTCCCATCCCAACGCCCTGAACCAGTTCGAGGCGGTTCAGCAAACGCTGGGCGAGATCGACGCGGGACACATCCCTGTGGTGACCGCGCTCAACAAGATTGACCGCCTGCGCGATCCGCAGTCGGCGCGCGAGATCGTGCGCCAGTATCCCAAGGCCATTGCCATCTCGGCCGCAAAGAATATCGCCATCGAAGACCTGCTCGCGCTCGTCAGCGAGGAACTCTACGAACGCTATTCTCCTCTGCTTGTACGCCTGCCCTACCAGCAGGGCGCGCTGATCTCGCTCTTCCACGAGTCGGGACAGGTGGAGCGCGTCGAACACGGGCGCGGCAGTGTCCTCATGCAGGGACGCATCCCCGGGCGGCTGGTCGCCCAGTATGCACCCTGGCAGGTTTCGACACTGCATGAACATCCAGAACCCGAAGAAGAGGAAGCCTTATGATCGCCTGGTTCTCAAAACTGATTGACCGCGCCTCCGAGTTTTTCGCCCATCGCAAAGGCCTGCTCCCGCTGATCGGCATTGGTTTCATCGTGCTCAACTTTGTTTTGCAAATTGTCCTCTACCCCAACTGGGTGACGGTCACCAACCTGTTCCTGCATCTCGGATTGGTCATCGCCATTCTCGGCCTGATGCTGGCCTGGGCGCTGTAAATCTTCGCCGCGGATGCTTCGACAGGCTCAGCATAAGCACGGATTCACACAGATGTGACCGATTCGCAGCGGGGCTTGCGCGGAACTGGTGTCATTCGTTATCAAAACAGGACAGGCCTTGCTGCCTGTCCTGTACTCGCCGCCACCCATCCTCACGCGAAGGGACGGCTATACCCTTGGCCCTGCCTCGAGCACTTCGCGCGGCGTGCCGTCGGTGAATTTGGCGAAGTTCTCAATGAACCTCTGCGCAAGGTCGCGGTATTTCTTGTCGTATTCCTCACGGCTAGGCCAGGACGACCACGGCTCCAGCACGGATTCAGGCACATCGGGACAGGTCTTTGGCACTTCAAAGCCAAACACGGGATCTCTGTAATATTTCACCTTCGCCAGTTTCCCGGTCAACGCGGCAGAGAGCAACGCCCGAGTGTGCTTAATGCTGATCCGTTTTCCGACTCCGTATCGCCCGCCGACCCAGCCCGTATTCAACAACCAGCAAACGACTCCGTACCGCTCGATCTTGCGCTTGAGCAGTTCGGCGTATTTATACGGATGATGCACCATGAACGGTCCGCCGAAGCACGCGCTGAAGGTGATCTCAGGCTCCTTGCCAAGACCGACCTCCGTGCCCGCGATCTTGGACGTGTACCCCGAAATGAATTGATACAACGCCTGGTTCGGCGTAAGGCGCGCAATCGGCGGCATGACTCCACTGGCGTCGCAGGTCAGCAAAACGATGTTCCTTGGATGTCCTGCCTTCTTCTCCGGGACGGCGTTCGCGATGAACTCCAGGGGATAGGAAGCGCGCGTGTTCTCGGTCACAGAGTCGTCGTCGAGGTCAATGAGGCGGGACACAGGATCGAAGGGGACATTTTCGAGAATCGTCCCATAGCGCCGCGTGGTGGCATAAATCTCAGGTTCAGCGCTGGCGGAAAGCCCGATGACTTTAGCGTAGCATCCGCCCTCGAAGTTGAACACGCCCTCGTCGCTCCACCCGTGCTCGTCGTCTCCGATGAGGCGGCGCGTGGGATCGGCCGAGAGCGTGGTCTTGCCCGTCCCGCTTAGACCGAAGAACAGCGCCACGTCGTTGGGGTCGTCGGGATTCACATTCGCCGAGCAGTGCATCGAAAGTACGCCTTCCAGCGGCAGAAGGTAATTCAGGATGGTGAAGACCGATTTTTTGATCTCGCCCGCGTAGGCCGTATTGCCGATGATGGCGAGCTTCTTCTCAAACGAAAGCATGATGAAAGTTTCGGTATTTGTCCCATCCACACTGGGCGCAGACTTGAAGCCCGGCAGGGCCATAATGGTAAAGTCGGGGACGAAACGTTTGTATTCCTCCAGCGACTCCGGCAGGATGAACATGTTGCGCACGAACAGGCTGTGCCACGCCAGTTCGGTGACGATGCGCACGGGCAGGCGGTATTTCTCGTCCGCCCCCGCGTAGACATCCTGCACGAAGACATCGCGTCCCTGCAAATAACCCAACATGCGCGCATAGACCTCTTCGAACTTGTCCTCCGCGCACGGACGATTATATACACCCCACCAGACGTTTCCCTCGGTGCCGACCTCGCGGACGATGAACTTGTCATTCGCAGACCTCGCGGTATGCTTGCCCGTAAACGCCACGAACGGCCCGCCGCGGACGGTGGTCCCTTCGCCGCGGAAGATGGCCTCCTCGTACAATGCCTCCGAAGCCAGATTCCAGTAAGCGAGCCGCAAATTACTCACGCCCTGATTGGACAGGTTGAAGTCCGCTTTACGCGCCTGGGCGATGGATTCTGCCGGGGTTTTGATGTTCAGCAAATTATTCATATTATGATATTCTCCGCAGGGGTACAGCGAAGCCTTGAGCGATCTCGACGGTCTTCCGCCCGGCTGTGCCCCTGCACCTTATTTTCTATAACCAATCGCGAATCATCTTCTTGTCGCCGATGTAAATCTCATTCGGGCTGGTCGGGTCGAGCGCCCACTTGATGCGCGCGATGCCCTCGGTCACATCCTTCACTGTCCCTGAGAACGACAGGCGCAGGTGACCTTCCATGCCAAACTCTTTTCCTGGCACGGTCACCACCAAGGCCTTCTTCAACAGGAACTTCGACAATTCAACCGAGTTATTGCCGAACGCGCGCAGGTCGGGCAGGGCATAGAACGTCCCCTGCGGCTCGATCAGGCGCGCGCCGTTGAAGGTCTTCATCTCCTGCAACAGCACGTTGCGGTTGTTCTCGATCTGCAGACGCAGCGCCTCCACCACGGACTGCAGGCCGTTGATGGCGCCCTCGGCCGCGGCCTGCGAGACGGGCGATACACCCGAAGTGGTCTGTGCAGTGACATTGGTCATCACGCGGACGAGTTCGCGCGGCGCCACCACCCAGCCGACGCGGAAGCCCGTCATGCCGTACAACTTCGCCACGCCGTTGATGACGATGACATTCGTGGTCTCGATGTCGTTCTTTGTGTAATTCCAGGCTGGGACCGCCACGTTGCGATCGAAGGTGAGTTTGTGATAGATGTCGTCGCAAACCAGGAAAATCCCTTTGCGCTCGCAGAAGTCCACCAGTTTCCCGATCAATTCGGCAGGATAGATCACACCCGACGGGTTGTTCGGGCTGTTGACGATGATTGCACGTGTGTAAGAGGTCACGGCCCTTTCGATGTCCTCGAAACGCGGCGTGAACGTCCCATCTTCGGGCGTCACGATGACGGGAATCCCGTAACACATTTTGATGATCTCAGGATACGAGACCCAGTACGGCGCGAGCACGATGACCTCGTCCTGCGGATTCAAAATGCTGTAGAAAATATTGAATAGCGACTGCTTCGCCCCGTTGGTAACAATCACATTTTCGGGCGCGACCAGGCGGTTGTAGTTTTCTTCCGTGTAGCGGATGACGGCCTTCTTCATCGCGGGTGTGCCGTCGGCGGGCGTATACTTCACCTCCCCGCTGGTCAACTTCGCGGCGGAGGCCAGGATGGCGTTGATGGGGGTCTTGTTCTTCGGCTCGCCGATGCCGAGATGGATCACGGGCTCGCCGCGCTCGCGCAAAATCCGCGCCTCCTCGTTCAAGGCCAGCGTGGGAGACTCGGCGATTTCGAGTGCAAGTTTGCTCAGTTTCATGGTCGCTCCAGAAAAAGCAGCCTGGTCAACCCAATTTGACCAGGCATTTACACGAACATACGTCCACTCAGGGACGCCAGAATGTCAACGATTATGTTAAACATCCCATTCACACGGCGATTATACCAAAGGACACAAACAGAAATCCGCCTTCACTCGGAAAGCGGATTTCTGTCACTGGAATGAAATGATTTCCTTCTTGCTTGTTACAAAGGCTTTCTATATGTCACGGCAGGGAGGCTGAAAACCCACGAAGCAGTCTCCCAGCAAACCGGAAGATTGCTTCGCCTCGCTCGCAATGACACTTCTGCAACAGAGCACCCCTCTCTTGCCAAAGCGCAAAGACTTACGAATTAAAAATTTCAAAATCGGCGGGATTGCCGAGCGACTGCCCTACAGCCGATGCGTCAATACGCTTGATCAACCCGATCAGCACACTGCCGCTTCCCACCTCGACGAAGGAACGGATCCCGTTCCCAGACATCCACTGCACCGATTCGGTCCAGCGCACGCGCGATTGCATCTGCGCCATGATGTCAGCGCGTAGATCAGCCGCGGAAATCATCGGCCTGGCGTGCACATTTCCGACCACTGGAATCCCCGCGTCGTTCATCGCCACTGACTGCACAGCCGCGTTCCATTCCTCTTGAATGGACGCCATCAACGGCGAGTGTGCCGCAATGGACACAGCCAGCGGCATGGCGCGCTTCGCGCCCGCCGCCTTTGCCAGTTCGATGGCCCGCTCCACGGCGGGCTTTGCCCCCGAAATAACCACCTGACCGGGACAGTTATCGTTGGCAACCTGAACCAGTTCGCCTTGACGGCTTGCTTCTGAACAAACTTTTTCCAGGGTGGGAATGTCCAATCCGAGCATGGCCGCCATGCCGCCCGGCGCGGCTTCCCCGGCGCGCTTCATCAACTCGCCGCGCGTGCGGACAAGGCGCAGTCCGTCGGCGAAGGTCAACGCGCCAGACGCGGCCAGAGCCGACAACTCGCCGAGGGAATGTCCCGCCAGCGCGGCAGGATGAAAATCAGGATACAGATGCGAGAAGACGCGGAACGCGGCCAGCGAATGGACGAACAACGCGGGCTGGGTATTGACCGTGTCATTCAAGTCCTCGGCGGGGCCGTCCCACATCAGTTGGGAAAGCGCGAATCCAAGCAATGCATCCGCCTCATCAAAAATCTGCTTTGCGGCCGGGAACGTAGCGGCCAAATCCCTGCCCATGCCGACAGTTTGCGAACCCTGGCCGGGGAAAATAAAGGCGGTGGTTTTGAAATCCATTTTCTCTCCTAACAGCAGGGACACAGCGAAAATGTGAGGGCCACAACACATTACCGCATCGCTGGCCCCTACGATAATTTCACCCCTTTAAACACAAACGAGCCGTGAGGGTCACGGCTCGCCGGGATTACTCGGCCTTCTTCTTTTTCTCTTTCTTGATCTCGATCACTTCACGGCCATCGTAATGACCGCAGTTGGGGCACACAGTATGCGGCAGGCGCATGGAGCCGCAATTCGAACAGGCCACCAGGTTGCGGGCCTGCAATGCGTCGTGGGCACGGCGGCGGTCGCGGCGGCCCTTCGAATGTTTGCGCTTGGGATGTGGGGGCATTTCATACTCCTTCTCTATACACAAATGTAGTAACGACCTTCGTCGTTACTACGAATTTCCAGACAAGCGGGCTGATTATAGCGGGAGCACATCACTGCGTCAAGCCCGAAACGATGTTAGAATTAAAGTATGGAAGTCCAGATCGCGGTTGCCAAGATCAACAAATACGCCTCGTCCGAAAGCGGCGATACGCTGGAGGTGATCGAGCGTCCGAACGGCGGACTATCCGTTGTTCTGGCCGACGGCCAGACCTCCGGGCGCGGCGCCAAGGCCGTCTCACAGATGGTCGTCCGCAAGGTCATCGGCCTGCTGGCTGACGGTGTGCGAGACGGAGCCGCGGCGCGCGCCGCCTCCGACACTCTATTCACAGAGAAAAAGGGTAAGGTCTCTTGCACGCTCAACATCGCCTCGGTGGACCTGCACACCGACACCATTGTGCTGACCCGCAACAACCCTGCGCCAATGATCATCTGCCGCGGCGAGGAACTGGAAGAGATCACCACAGAAAGCGGGCCGCTCGGCACGGGGCGGGACGTGCGGCCGGTGATTACGGAATTCGCCATCCAGCCCGGGCTGACGATCATCATCTACACGGACGGGATCACCCACGCGGGAGAGCGCCGCGGCCAGCCCATGGACGCATGCACCGTCGTCCAGGCCATGCTCGACGAGCAGGACCCCAGCCCGCAGTCCATCGCCGATTCCCTGCTGGCGCATGCCATCCGCCTCGACGAAGACCGCCCTGCCGATGACATCAGCGTGGTCGTCCTGAAAGTGACGCCGCGGGTCGGCGACGAGGCGCGCCGCATGACCGTCCGCCTGCCCATTTCATGAGGTCGAAAGACAAACACCGGGTCCAGCATTGGCGCGCCTCGTTGATCGAGGCCGCACTCCTGCTTCGCGAATTCCGCGGGCCGGTGATCATCTTCGCGGTTGCCCTGCTGGGCGGCGGATTCCTGTATGGCTGGATCGCGCACGCGGTAGGCGAACCAATCCAGAGTCCGGCGGAAGCGATTTACACGGTATTGACGATGGCTTTCCTCCAGCCCATCGGGGACTTTCCGCATCATCCGCTGCTCCAGGCGTTCTATTTCATCATGCCGCTGGTCGGGCTGGGCGCGCTGGCACAGGGATTGACCGACTTCGGCATCCTGCTCTTCAACCGCCGCGCGCGCACGCGCGAATGGGAGACAGCCGTGGCATCCACACTCAACAAACATCATATCCTGGTGGGGCTTGGACACCTGGGGTACCGCGTTGTCCAGCAACTGCACGCAATGGGCGAGCGTGTGGCCGTGATCGAACTTAATCCCAAAGCAGACCTCTCCGCTGCGGTACGCCGACTCCACATTCCCGTCATTGATGGCGATGCCAGCCGCGAGGTCACACTGGAGGAAGCCAACGTCCGCAAAGCCAAGTCCATCATCCTGTGCGTGCAGGACGACTCACTGAATCTGAAGACCGCCCTCAAGGCGCGCAGTCTCAACCCGAACATCCAGGTCGTCATCCGAATCTTCGACGACGATTTTGCCGACGAACTGCAACAGCAGTTCAAGTTCAATGCCCTGAGCGGCACGGGCATCGCCGCGCCCGCCTTTGCCGCGGCCGCCGCAGGCGCTGACATCACCAACCCGATCCACGTTGAGGGCGAATCGCTCAGCCTGGCGCGCCTGACCGTCCAGCCCGAATCTGAATTGGACGGCAAGACCGTTGGCCAGGTGGAGGATGGATACTTTGTAAGCATCATCCTGATCCGCCAGGATCACGCCACCAACTTCCATCCCACCGACAGCACCCCGCTTCACGCGGGCAACATCCTGGCCGTGCTTGGCCGCCCCGACCGATTGAACACGCTCGTGCATGCCAGCCACTAAGCCCATCATCGGCGTCGTCGGTCCATGCGGCTCGGGAAAATCCACACTCATCGCGCAACTCGAACCGCTCGGCTTTCCCTGCCGCCACATCGCGCAGGAGCATTCTTACGTCCCATCCATGTGGCAGCGCATCGCCAATCCCGATGTGCTCATCTTCCTGCAAGCCTCCTTCCCCGTTTGCACAAAACGTCGCAGATTGAATTGGACGGAAGCCGAGTACGAAGAACAACAGCGCCGGCTCGCCCATGCCCGTCAACATGCAAGCATCACGATTGAAACCGACAACCTGACGCCCGACGAAATCCTTTCCCGCGTGCTCGACTTCCTGAAAGAAACAACATGAAAAGGCTCCTCGCCCCTCTCCTGACCTTCTGCTTGCTCGCCGCCTGTGGGCGGATTTCCACCCCGACGCCCATTCCGCCAACCGCCACGCCAATTGTGGTTCCGCCCGGCGACTTCTCTGCCTTCACGACGGGACTGGTCAACGCAGCCAAGCCCGTTCTGGATGAGATGGACGGCGCAACCCTCTACGAGATTGAACTCGTCATTGACGACGACCTCGTTCACATCACCGGCTCGGAAAAGGTCCGCTTCACCAATCGCGAGGAGGTCCTCCTCAATGAAATCCAGTTTCGCCTGTATCCAAATATCCTCGGCGGAAAAATGCACGTGGACGAAGTCCGCGTGGATGGGCAAACACTTGTCCCCGCGTACCGGCTGGACGACAGCCTTCTGGCAATTCCCCTGCCACAGACATTGGCCGTCGGGCAGAGCGTCAACATCGAGATGGATTTCGACCTCGCCGTCCCCACCGAACTCGAATCCAACTACGGCGTGCTGGCCTCCTACGACGGCGTGCTCACCCTCGCCCACGCGTATCCGATGATCGAAGTCTATGATAACGAAGGCTGGAACGCGGAGATCCCCTCCCCCAACGGCGATTTGACATATGGGGACATGGCCTTCTTCGTGGTCATGGTTGATGCGCCGAAGGAATTAACAATGGCAGGTGCGGGGATGGAATCACGGCCCGAATTGAGCGGCAACCGGCAATGGGTCACGTTTGTGGCGGGCCCGGTGCGCGACTTCTTCCTCGCGGCCAGCGCAGACTACGAGGTCGTCAGCCAGACCGTAGGCGAGGTGACGGTCAATTCGTACGCGCCCGCGGGGCTGGAAGACGGCGCGCGCTTCGCGATGGAAACCGCGATACGCGCCATCGAAGTCTTCAGCAGACGGTATGCCCCGTATCCATACACAGAATTCGACATTGTCGCCACGCCCACCTACGCACTGGGCGTCGAATACCCCGGGGCTACCGCCATCACCCGCGATATTTATGATCTCACAGAGACACGGAACGATACACCAATTTCGATTTATTTGGAATCAACCGTCGTTCACGAGATCGGCCATCAGTGGTTCTATAACCTGGTCGGCAACGATCAACTGGACGATCCCTGGCTGGATGAGTCGCTGGTTCAATACATTACCTGGCAATATTATCGCGACACGTACGGGGAAGGCGGCGCGGCGGGCTTCGAGTCCTCCCTGCGCGGACGTTGGAGCCGCGTGAACAACGAGCCCATCCCCATTGGTTTACCCGTTGCGGATTACTCGGGCGGCGAATACTCCGCCATCGTCTATGGCCGCGGCCCATTCTTCTTCGATGCACTGCGAGACGAAATCGGACAAGAGACCTTCGACGCGTTCATGAGGGACTACACGGCAACCTACGCGTGGGACATCGCCACGCCGCAGGGACTTGAGTCTCTGGCCGAGGAGCATTGCGCCTGCGATCTGGCCGCTCTATTCGATGAATGGGTTTACCCGTGAACCAGGGAAGTGACCAAAAGGATGGGCTAACGACCCCTTCGCCACAGAGAACGCAGATACGCGGAGAAAATCAAAGAGAATATCAGTGTTCTCCGCGGACTCCACGATGAAAATCCCCGGCAAGCCCGCGTGATTAGCCGCTCTCTGAACGAGGAGAGACTTCCGAAGTCTGTCCAATAGGGGTATAATCCCCCGTCGCCCTGAAAAGGGCATTTTTGTGAGCGGAGACATTGCATGAGAAACCTCAATACCAGACTGATCATCATTGCCATCGTCATTGCGCTGGCGGCCTGGGTTGACTTCAGCCAGGAATTGATCATCTATAATCCATTCGACGACACCGTGCTCTTCCGCCGCGACGTCAGCCCGAAACTCGGCCTCGACCTGCGCGGCGGCCTCCAGGTCCTGCTCGAAGCGGACCTGCCCGCCGAAACCGAGATCACCTCGGATCAAATGGAAACCGCCCGCCTGATCCTGGAGAACCGCACCAACGCCCTCGGCGTGAGCGAAAGCGTGATGCAGGTCGCGGGCGACCGCCGCATCGTCGGCGAATTCCCCGGCGTGACCAACCCTAATGACGTGATGGCTACCCTTGGCCAGACCGGCTTACTCGAGTTCGTGGACTTCGGCTACGAACCCGTGGCCGAAGGCACCCGCGTCCAAACCGACTTCGGCCTGGATCCCGTTTCCCAGCCGCCTTCCACGCCCGAAGCAACCGCGACTCCCGAGCCCAGCGTGACCGAGACGCCCGCCGAAGCCGCGCCTACTGTTTATCACACCGTGATGACCGGCACCGAACTGACCGACGTGGCCGTTGGCACAGATCAACTTAACCAGGCGGTTGTCAATTTCGTCCTGTCCGATGAAGGCAAGGACATTTTCGCCGAATATACGACCAGCCATGTTGGCCAGTACCTCGGCATTGTGCTGGACAAAGTGGTCATCTCCGCCCCTTCGGTCAACGAACCCATCACGGAGGGCAGCGGCACGATCAGCGGCAATTTCACATACGATACAGCCAATAGTCTCGTCATCCAGTTACGCTACGGTTCCCTGCCGATCCCATTCAAACTGGTGGAAAGCCGCGTGGTCGGCCCCACCCTCGGCCAGGACTCGCTCGAAAAGTCGCTTATCGCGGGCCTGATCGGCATCATCGTGGTCTTTCTGTTCATGGGCATCTTCTACCGCCTGCCCGGCGTGCTGGCCGATGTCTCCATTCTCGTCTACGCACTGGTGACCTTTGCCATTTTCAAGAACTTCCACTTCACATTGACCTTGGCTGGCGTGGCAGGCTTCCTGCTTTCCACCGGCGCGGCGCTCGACGCCAACATCCTGATCTTCGAGCGCATGAAAGAGGAACTGCGCGCTGGTCGCAACCTGCGCACCGCCGTAGACCTGGGCTTCAACCGCGCCTGGTCCTCCATCCGCGACTCGAACCTGGCCACCATCATCACTTCCGGCATTCTGTTCTGGTTCGGCAACACGTTCGGCGCGACCATCGTCAAAGGCTTCGCCCTCACCCTCGCCCTGGGCGTCATCATTTCACTCTTCACCGCCCTGTTCGTCACCCGTTCCCTGCTCCAGGTGGTGATCAATGCCATCAAACCCGGGACCGAAAACCCGAAGTGGTTCGGCATCTAGGAAAGACAACCATGAACATCCTCGGAAAACGCTACTGGTACTTCGCTCTCTCCCTGCTGGTGATCGTGCCCGGCATGATCCTCATCGCGATCAACGGCCTGCCGCTCTCGATTGACTTCACCGGCGGCAGTCTGCTCGAGATCTCGTTCAGCGGCGAGACGCCCGCCCCGGCGGATATCGTTGCCCTCTACAAAGACCTCGGCATCGAAGACGCCCAGGTGCAGACCACCGACCAGGGTACGGTCCTGATCCGCTCCGCCTTCCTCGACGAGGCCGCCCGCGTCGAAGTGCAGGACGCCATCACCGCCGCCTTCGGCGAGATCACCGTCGAGCGTTTCGACAGCGTCGGCCCGACCATCGGCGAGCAGGTCACGCAACGCGCCGCCCTGGCAGTCGGCGCGGCCGCGCTGGCGGTCGTCATTTACATCACGTACACCTTCCGCGGCCTCGAGCACGCCTTCCGTTACGGTATCATCGCCATCCTGGCCATGGTGCACGATGTGGCCGTAGTCATGTCCATCACCGCCATCGGCGCGCAGTTCTGGGGCTGGCAGGTCGATTCGCTCTTCCTCACCGCCCTGCTCACCGTCATCGGCTTCTCGGTGCAGGACAAGATCGTGGTCTTTGACCGCATCCGCGAGAACTCACACGTCTACCGCCGCCTGCCCTTCGAGACGCTCGCCAACCATTCCATCGTGCAGACCCTCCAGCGCTCGATCAACACACAGTTGATGACCGTGGAATTCATGCTGCTGGCGCTGGCGCTCTTTGGCGGCGTCACTCTGCGCGAATTCGCCGTCATCCTGCTGGTCGGCCTCTTCAGCGGAACCTACTCCTCCATCTTCATCGCCGCGCCCGTGCTGGTCGTCTGGGAAAGCCGGGAATGGCGCAACTGGTTCAGGCGAAAAGAAGAAGCCGCCGCCTAAGCAAATTCGAGGCGCACCGCGCGGTGCGCCTCTTTATTGTTTTTTGGAGGAATCGAGACATGCACCGCACCCCAACGTTGGCCCTGGCCATCTTATTTCTTTCGGCCGCCCTGGCCGCCTGCGCGTCGACACCGACTCCGCCCTCGCCTGCTCCCGCGACTGAGACGCTCGTCCCGCCCACGCCGATTCCGCCACCCACCCTGCCAGTTCCGCCAACACCGACCGCGGCAACCTGGAAGCCTGCGCTGGTTTCCTCCTGGCAAATCCAGTACACCGGCGAAATAGACACATCTCTTGATGTCGACCTCTACAACCTCGACTTGTTCGACACTTCAGTCGAAACTATGATTGACCTGCACGCGCGCGGCATCAAGGTCATGTGTTACTTCAGCGCGGGCACCTTCGAAGACTGGCGTCCGGACGTGGGTCAATTCCCCGCATCTGTGCTTGGCAACAATCTCGAGGACTGGCCCGGTGAAAAATGGCTCGACATCCGCAACTTGGAAATTCTCGGCCCAATCATGCTCGCCCGCATGGACCTGGCCCGCGAGAAAGGCTGTGACGGCGTGGACCCCGACAACGTGGACGCTTACACCAACGACAGCGGCTTTCCACTTACCGCAGCGGATCAACTGGCCTACAACATCTTCCTTGCCGAAGCCGCTCATCAACGCGGCCTCGCCGTCGGTTTGAAAAACGACCTCGAACAAATTCCCGAACTCGTTGACTATTTCGACTGGGCGCTCAACGAAGAGTGTTTCACGTACGAAGAATGTGAATCCTTGCTGCCGTTCATCGAAGCGGGCAAGCCCGTCTTTCTGATCGAATACGAAATTCCGCCCGACGAATTCTGCCCGCAGGCGAACGAAATGAATTTCAACGCCATCCACAAAACCTACGACCTAGACGCCTATCGAAGCGCCTGCCGCTGACCAGCGACCAACGACCGGCGACCAATGACCGAATCCCTGCTCCTGCGCGGTTTCCTCCTCGGCTTCTCCATCGCCGCGCCGGTGGGACCGATCGGCGTGCTGTGCATCCGCCGCACGCTGGCCGAGGGCCGCCTGATCGGATTTTTGTCCGGGCTGGGCGCGGCTACCGCGGACATGCTTTACGGCGCGGTCGCGGCCTTCGGCCTGACGGCGGTCATGAATCTTTTGATCGAACAGCAGACCTACCTGCGCACTATGGGCGGACTCTTCCTGCTCTATCTCGGTATCCGCACGTTCTTCACCGAACCCGCCAAGGCCCCTGCCATTCTCACAAATGGGAGCAGGCCGGGGGTCCGATTTGCCGCGTACCTCTCGACGTTCTTCCTGACCGTCACCAACCCCATGACCATTCTTTCGTTCCTCGGCATATTCTCGGCCATCCTGCCCGCGGACGGGAAGGCCGGCGCGGGAGGGTCGGCCAGCCTGGTGTTGGGAGTCTTCCTCGGCTCGGCGGCGTGGTGGCTGGCCCTGAGCGGACTGGTGAGCCTGGCGCGCGGACGCTTCACATCCGCCTGGATGCGATGGGTGAATCGAGTTTCGGGCGCGGTCATCACAGGGTTTGGGATTGTCGTTCTGGCGGGGGTGATAAGATAAAGAATAAAAAGACTCCCTCTTGCGAGGGAGTCAAGGCCAATGGCAAAGGACATCGTCCCCTGAATGGGGGCTCGAACCGCTCCAAGAAAAGACTCCCTCTTGCGAGGGAGTCAAGGCTTATGGAAAAGGACATCGTCCCCTGAATGGGGGCTCGAACCACTCCAAGAAAAGACTCCCTCTTGCGAGGGAGTCAAGGCTGGGGGCAAAGGATTCGAACCTCTACTAACTGATCCAGAGTCAGTCGTCCTGCCATTAGACGAGCCCCCACTATTCCAGCGGGGCGTATTTTAGCACAGCGAAACTATTCGGACAAGGGCGGGGCATTACTTGCGCGCCGCGCGGCGTGTGTTATCCTCCATATCCATCAAAATCAATAGAACCTTGCCGATGGCTTGCAGAGCAATGAAATAGACCACGCCGCGGAAGGGACGCTCGATGATGTACAGCACGTTCATGAACAGGTCCGAAAAGCCCATGCCCGCCCAGAAGCCGCGTAGGTATTGCAAGGCGAAAACCCCAAGCGCCGCGGCCAGGTCAACGGCATACACGACCGCCACCACCCACGAGAGGATGTCCGCCCAGCGCGAGATATTCAGCACTGCGTCACGGTCGAAATACGTGCCCATGAATTTTTCATCTTTGGTTTCGCTCATGTGTGCCTCCGAATTGATTATAAAACAATCCGCCGCGCTTTGTTATAATCAGGCCATCATCCGTCTCAAGGAATCAGAATGCCCGAAGAAACCGCCAGCCGAATCCCCGCCTTCATCCGCGAGGCCGTCGCTGAAGACCTGAAAAATGGCCGCTTCAGCTACGTCCGCACGCGCCTGCCGCCCGAACCGAACGGCTATTTGCACATCGGACACGTCAAGGCCTTCCTGATTGATTACTTCACCGCACAGGAATTCGGCGGCGAGTTGTATCTACGCTTCGACGACACCAACCCATCGAAAGAAGAGACCGAATTCGTGGACGCCATCAAAGAGGACGCGGCCTGGCTCGGAATCAAATGGGTGAAGGAAACCTACGCCTCCGACTACTTTGACCGGCTCTACGATTGGGCGGTGCGCCTGGTCAAGATGGGCCTGGCCTACGTGGACGATCAGACTCAGGAGGAGATGAGCGCCAGTCGCGGCACCCTGCCCAAAGGGACGAAGTGGAGCGAGACCGAGGTGGCGCTCAAGCCCGGAGTAGAGTCCCCTTATCGCAACCGTTCGGTGGAGGAAAATCTCGACCTGCTGGAGCGCATGAAGAACGGCGAATTTCCCGAGGGGAGCCGCGTCCTGCGCGCCAGAATTGACATGTCGCATCCCAACATCCTCCTGCGCGACCCGGTCATGTACCGCATCATGAACACCCATCACCATCGCACCGGGGACAAATGGCACATCTATCCGATGTACGACTGGTCCCATGGCCAGAACGACTCGATGGAGGGCATCACCCACTCACTATGCTCCAGCGAGTACATTATCCACCGTCCGTTATATGAGTGGTTCCTGCAAAAACTGGAGGAATTCCCCAGCCGCCAGATCGAGTTCTCGCGCCTCAACCTGACCTACGCCATGATGAGCAAGCGCAAACTCCGTAAACTGGTGGAGGCCGGCGTCGTGCGCGGCTGGGACGACCCGCGCCTCACCACCCTGCGCGGACTGCGCCGCCGCGGGGTGACGCCCGAGGCGATCATCAATTTTGTGACCGGCACCGGCGAGACCAAGAACGATTCCTGGGTCGAGATGGCTCAGTTCGAGGCCGTCATCCGCGATGACCTCAACAAGCGCGCTCTGCGCCGCATGGCTGTCCTGCGCCCGTTGAAACTCGTAATTGACAACTACCCCGAAGGTCAGGTCGAGGAGATGGACGCGATCAACAATCCCGAAGACCCATCGGCGGGGACACGCAAGGTTCCGTTCTCGAAGGTGCTTTACATCGAGCAGGAGGATTTCCGCGAGACCCCGCCGCCCAAGTATTTCCGACTCTTCCCCGGCAATGAAGTTCGCTTGCGTTACGCGTATCTGGTCAAGTGCACGCATGTGGTCAAAAACGAAGCGGGCGAGGTCGTCGAAGTCCATTGCACGTATGATCCGGCCACCAAGGGTGGCGACGCGCCCGATGGGCGCAAGGTAAAATCCACCATCCACTGGGTTTCGGCCGCGCACGCCATTCCCGCGGAGGTGCGGCTGTACGAGCAGTTGTTCACTGTCGAGCGGCCGGACGATGCCGAACTGGAAAACATCCTCAACCCGAATTCGCTGGAAGTGCTGGAGAATGCCTATGTCGAGCCGTCGCTAGCCGAGGTGAAAGCGGGCGAGAAATTCCAGTTCGAGCGCACAGGCTACTTCTGTGCCGACCCGGACACACGCCCCGGCAAACCGGTCTTCAACCGCACGGTGACGCTGAAGGACAGTTGGGCAAAGATCGAGAAGAAACAGAACTAACAAGAGTGGCGGCCCGATGGCCACCACTCCTTTTACATCTTCCCCAGAATCTCAATTGCACTTTTTAATCTTTCGAGTACCTTTTCTTTCCCAATGATTTCCATACTCTCGAACAGCGGCGGGCTGACCTTCTGCCCCGTCACGGCGACGCGCAGGATGCCAAAGACCTGATTAGCGCTCAGGCCTGATTCTTCGACGTAAGCGCGCATCGGCGGCTCGGCTCGCGCGTGACCGAGGTCTGACTGCGCGGAAAGAATTTGATACGCCCTTCGAGCGACCTCGGCCGTCTGCCTTGCATCCAGTCCTTTCGCGACCAAATCTTCTGGATTCGGCGAGACCTCCTCGCGGAAGAAGAAGCCTGCGAAGGGGATGCAATCGTCCAGCGTGACGAGGCGCTCGCGGATCAGCGGGGCGATTTTCAGGAGCATTTCGTCGTTGACGGCAAGTCCCTCACGGAGGAAATACGGCTTGAGACGCGCGGCCAGGTCCTCGGTCGAAAGGAGGCGGATATGCGTCGCGTTGAAGTGATCCAGTTTCTGGAAGTTGATGGCCGCGGGCGAGGCAGTCAGGTGGTCAATGCTGAAGCGCTGGATCATCTGATCCAGGGTCATCACATCGTCTTCGGCCACGCCCCAGCCCATCAGCACAATCCAGTTCAAGACACCTTCGGGTGTGTAACCAAGGTCCCTCAGGTCGCTGATGAATATGGAGTGACCATCTTTGATGGCTTCCGCGGCTTCGCGTTTGCTCATTTTGCCCTTGCCGCTGGGTTTGAGGAACACAGAAAGGTGGATCCAAGTCGGCTCCTGCCAGCCAAAAGCACGCACAACGTTTACGTGCAGGGCAAATGTGGAAAGCCATTCCGAGCCGCGAATCACATGCGTGATCTCCATCAGGTGATCGTCAACCATCGCCGCCATGTGGTAGGTAGGCAGGCCGTCCGACTTGAGCAAAACGGAGTCATCCAGGGCGGTGTTTTCAATAGTAATGGGACCTCGTAATAGATCAACCGCTGTTGTCGTACCTTCCTTGGGCATTTTGAAGCGGATCACAAATTTTTCACCGGAGTCCACGCGGCGGCGCGCCTCTTCCAGACTCAGATTACGGCAAGTACCGTCGTAACGCGGGTTTTCCTTGTGCGCCAGTTGTTCCTTGCGAACCGCTTCCAATCTTTCCGCAGTGCAAAAGCATGGAAATGCAGAACCTTTTTTTACGAGCTCCCAAGCGTATTTTTGATAGATCGCACGGCGTTCTGTTTGACGATATGGACCAAAATCGCCGCCGTGAACGGGACTCTCATCGGGAGGAATCCCCAGCCACTCGAGGCTTTGAACAATCTCGGCCTCCGCGCCGGGTACGTACCGTTTTTGATCGGTATCCTCGATGCGTAAAATGAACCGCCCGTCAGTTTTTCGGGCAAACAGGTAGTTATACAGGGCGGTGCGGGCGCTTCCCAAATGAAAGTGCCCGGTTGGCGAGGGAGCCATGCGAACACGTGTAGGCTTCAAAGTCGGATATCCTCCAAAAGGTTTTGATTGTGATCAAAAATCCAGTTGCCGATGCCGCAGGATGACGCTTTCCACCAATCCGATTCCCAGCATGAGCGAGACGAGACCCGATCCGCCATAACTGATGAATGGCAGGGGCAGGCCGGACACGGGGATGATGTTCAAGTTCACACCGATATTGACCGTACCCTGGAAGAAGATAAGCACAGCCACGCCATAGGCGATCATCGTACCGGTCACATCTTTGGCAAGCCTGGCAATGCGCAGACAGCGCCAGATGATGAAGACCAGGATGGCGATGACCAGCAGTCCTCCAATCAGACCGAACTCCTCGGAGATGGCCGAAAAGATAAAGTCTGTGTGGCGCACCTTCAGGAAACGCAACTGGGTTTGCGTACCGTGGCCGTAACCCTGTCCGAGCAAACCGCCGGAGCCGATGGCGATCAGTGCCTGTTGGACGTTGTAGGTCGCGCCATAACTGGCGTTCGGGTCGGGGAACAGGAATGTGATGACACGCGCCTGCTGGTAGTCCTCCAGGAAGGGAAAGCCAATGATGACCAGCAAGATTCCTATCAGACCAAACCAAAGCAGGTATTTCAACGGGAGCCCGTTGATCCAGACCATGGCGGCCCACAGCACCATCATCACAATCACGTTGCTCAGATTCGGCTGGAGAAAAATCCAGATTGCCAGCCCCCACACCCAAGCCAGACTTCCGAACACCCAGCGCAGGTCTCGCGGCTGGTTCTGCGTCCGCTCGAAGTAACGCGCCAGGATCAAGATGAGGACGACCTTTGCAAGTTCGGTCGGCTGGATGAAGAGACCCGCCACCTGGAACCAGCGCGCCGCGCCGAACTGCGGTTGTGCGCTCAGAAACAAGAAGAAGAGCAGCACCATCATGACCGCGTACATCGGACGATAGAGGGCGGTCCAATAGCGATAGTCAATCCCCGCGACGAGGACGATCACAACCAGCCCGACAGCCGCAAAACTGATCTGGCGGCTGACCGAAGTGGCAATTTCCTCGTTCCCCGCAATCGCCGAGCGGATCATGGCAACGCCAAAGGCGATTGCCAAGACGATCGCGCCTAATAATAGAAAATCGAAATGCCTCCAGGAGAGACCGCGAAACATTCTTTCTCGAACTAACCGGCGCGGCGGGCAACACTCCGCAATGGAATGTCGGCCACCAACCTCTGCTCACGCCCCTCGCGCGCAATGTCAATACTGACAGCCTTCGGGTCTATATCCACATGCCGCGAGATGGCCGCGATCAAATCGTCCTTCAACGACTCCAACTCGGCGGGTGTCAAGTCCGTGCGATCATGGATGAGGACCAGCTGGAGGCGTTCTTTGGCGCTCTGGGCGCTGGATTTTCGACTAAACCAGTTCATCATCTTATTTCCTCCCCAGGCGCGAAATGCGATCCCACAAACCACCTTGACTGCCCAGGTCCATGAACGGGACTTCATGTCCGTTCAAACGGCGGGCAATGTTACGGAAGGCCTGTCCGGCACGGCTCTTTGGCTCCATGGCGACGGGGTTGCCGCGGTTGGTGCCGATGATGACGCTTTCGTCTTCGGGCACAATGCCGATCAATTTGATCGCCAGCAGATCGAGTACATCATCGGCCGACAACATGTCATGGTGTTTGACAAGAGAGGAATTCAAACGATTGATGATGAGTGTCGGCGTGCCTTTCTCTTCGGCTTCGAGGATGCCCACCACGCGGTCGGCATCGCGCACGGCCGAGACCTCCGGGTTGGTGACCACAATGACCTTATCCGCGGCGGCAATCGCGTTGCGAAAACCGCGCTCGATGCCAGCAGGCGAATCGATGATCACCCAATCCACTTCGGGGCGCAACTCGTCGCAGAGACGAACCATATCGGACGGCGACACGGCCGACTTGTCCCGCGTTTGAGCAGCGGGGATGAGATGCAGTTCGGGCAGGCGCTTGTCGCGGATCATGGCCTGGCGCAGACGGCAACGCCCCTCGATCACATCCACGAGATCGTAGACGATGCGATTCTCGAGGCCCATGACCACATCCAAGTTTCGCAGCCCGATATCGCCATCAATGCAGACCACCTTCTGCCCATCGGCGGCCAGCGCCACAGCGATATTAGCGACGGCGGTTGTCTTGCCAACGCCGCCCTTCCCGGAAGTTACCGTTAGCACTTGTGCTGTCATGCAATCACCTTGTCACCGGACTGCCAGCGCTCGGCTTGCAGTCTGCCATTCTTTAAAGATACGATCTCGGCCCCGGGCTTTTCCCTTCGCCGGCCGGATGAAGCGATCTCGTTGCAGATTCGCAACTGGGTCGGCGAAAGATCCAGGGCGCAGACGACTGCCGACTCGTCGCCGTTCGCCCCGGCATGAATCACGCCGCGCACGCGACCCCAGACAATCACGCTTCCATCGGCCACGATCTCGGCCCCGGGGTTCACGTCGCCCAACACGACGACGTTGCCCGGATATTCGATGCGCGTCCCGGAACGAAGCGTGCGGTCCAGCCAGAGTGCGGAGGCGGGCGCGGGTTCCCGGACCGGTGCCGCCTCTTGCAGGCGCGGCCTGGCAATGCGCGTGGCCAGCCCAAGCAGTTGGGAGGTCTTCTCCGTGCGCGGCGACTGGCTGATCACGGCCCAGAGGAGCACGCCGCGCTCGGAAAGTTCGTCGCGCAGATCGGACAACTGGTTGACATCGAAGATGTGATTCCCGACGTCCAACGCGACCCGGGCGCCTCGAAAAAAAGTCTGCTGTGATTCGATCTGCGCCATCAGGGCCGGTCGAAGTTCGTCCCACGGCGCGTCGGCCAGCGAAACGAGCAGTCCGTCGCGCAATCCTTTGATTTGGATGAGGGAATTGGAATCGCTCATAGCCCGGCCGCGGAAAACGGTTGCCGAATTATAGCATGAACCATGCAGGGGCTTTCTCAGGGAGCGGTTCCGCCGGTCGATTGAGCCAGGTCAATGGACTTGATCTCGAAATAAGCCTGCATCAGGCGGCCCACCACCGGGCCGGCCACGCTGGCGCCCTCGCCGCCGTTGTACATGAAGGCGATGATGACGACTTCGGGGTCGTCGTAGGGCGCATAGGCCACGGTCCACGAATGGGTTGGCCAGAGACCGAAGGCACAGCGATTGTCCTTGAGGGCAACATCGTCGCAGTATTCGGCGGTGCCTGTTTTGCCTGCCACGGCGATCGGAAAATCTCCGAACACCTTGTTGAGTGTGCCGCGCGAGTCGGTCACCGCCAGGCGCATGCCCTCCTGGATTTTTTGGACGACGAAGGGGTCCACGACCTTCTTCCGGCCTGTGTCATTACAGTAACCGGCTTCGCAATCAAAGATTGTAATCAGCGGATCGGTGGTAATGTCCCATTTCGGATTGGCCGTGAAAGGTGAAACTTGATAACTATTCGCGCCGGTTGGGGAATCGGTCACGGTGCCTTCGTCCGGGTTGTACCATTTTTCGACGACATTTCCGTCGCTGTCTTGAATCTCGCGCACGACGGTGGGCTGCATCAAGGTCCCATCGTTTGCGATCGTCGCACCGGACATCAAGACCTGAAGCGGGGTTGCCAAGACGTAGCCCTGACCGACGCTGGCAATGTACGTGTCACCGGTGGACCAGTTTTCGCCCTTATTGATACGCTTCCACTGCGGCGAGGGAATCAAACCACCAGCCTCGCCGGGTAGTTCGATGCCGGAGGGCTGATCGTAACCCAGCGCGCGGGCATATTCGCGCAGGCGCTCGATGCCCAGTCCTTCTACAATCTCATCCTCGAAACCGCCGCCTAGTTTATAAAAACACACATTGCTCGAATAGGCAATACAATGCAGAAAATCCAGTCGCCCGAACCCTTCCTCGTTGATCACACCATTAATGTTGTAGATCCAGTCCACGAATGGGCGCTCACGCCCCGGATCGTTCGGGGAAAACTTTTCGGTCAGAACCAATTGGCCGGGAGTTTCGATGATCTGGCTGAGCGTGACGACATTTTCGTTTAGCGCGCCCGTCGCCGTCGAAAGTTTGAACGCAGAACCAGGCGGATACTCACTGGAAATGGCATTGTTCAACAGAGGATGGCGCGGGTCCTGGCTAAGTTGATCATAATAGTAGAAAGGGATAATACGGGCAAAGCGATTATTCTCATAGGTCGGGTAAGTGACCATTGCCAGGATTTCGCCGGTCTTTGGATTCATGGCAATGGCCACACCGCTCGAAATGCGAATACGACCGAAATATTCATTCCATGACCTGATCTCGTCCAGGAGGATAGCCTCTGCAGCGGCTTGCAGGCGTGTGTCAATCGTCAGGGTCACGTTATGGCCCGGTACCGGGTCAATCGGGGGTTCGAGATTGCGAAGCTCCTTGCCAGCAACATCCACCTGCACGACGCGCCTCCCGTTCTTACCCGAGAGGACGTCGTCCAGCGATAGCTCGACACCGGCATACCCGACCTTGTCACGGCCCGCGACATAGCCCAACTCGGCATATTGTTCCGCCAGATTGGCGGGGATGGGCCCGAGGAACCCGATCAGATTGGCGGTCAGAGACCCGGTCGGATAGTCGCGGGTTGGCTCGACTTCGACAGTCACGCCGGGCCAGTCCACGGCGCGCTCGCGCACAATGCGGGCTATGATTTCGTCAACGTTGCATTTGACCTTGACCGGGCTGTACGGCGCGAGCGAGTCGCCCAATTCCACCAATTGGGCAATACCCGGTCCCTCCACACAGGCGGCGAACAGCTTGGCTTCTTCCACAGTGCCGGAGTTCACCGGCACACCGACCAGTTCTGACAGTTCCCGATAGATGTTCTGAATATCAGCCTCGTCGTCGGGCAGGTCCGCTGGCGTAATGACCACGTTATAAGACGCAATGTTACGCGCAAGGATATAACCATTGCGGTCATAAATGATTCCGCGCGGCGCCGGGTCGCTTACGTTGCGCGTATAGTTTTCCACCGCCTGCTCGTCCCAAGTCTGACCGCCAAAAACCTGCAGAGAGAACAGCCGGTACAAAACCACCAGAATGGCCGCAGAAACAGCAAGATACACTGCGGTCATTCGCCAAGCCTCATACTTTACATGCGGCGCAGGCGTGGAACTCACTCTGTGTCCTCCACCGGGTAAACCCAGCGCGCCAGGTCACGCATCAACCAGTACAACGGAAGTGCAAGCAGTAAATTCAAAAGCAGACTGGGAAGAGTGACCAACCCCATCGCGTCGCCGAACGGGAGAGGCAGGCCGGAGATTCGCAACACGGCAAACGATAACAGATGGTAGAACAACGTTCCTAAAAAAGTGACCAGAAACATCGCCAGCATCGGCGCCTGCCAGATTCGTCTCTGGAGCAGCTGCGCCATGAAAATGGACGCAAAATAACTGATGAGCGTCACAAACCACGGCAGGCCGGATACAAACGCCATCAACAGCGCGGCCAGCCCAGCCCAGTGCCAACCGGTGACCACACCTTCCTGCAACGCCCAGGCCACCAGCATCACAAGCACCAGGTCGCCAAAGCCGGCCAGCAAGGAAATACGGCTGACGATGGCCGACTGCAGGGCAACAGTAAGGATCAGGATGGGAAAAGCGACTAGATTGCGCATCTCAGGGAACAGACGTTGGGATAAGAGGTCCGATCTCAACCGGGCGAAAGTTAGTAATAATCAACACGATTTCCAGCCGGGTGAAATCCACAACAGGCTGAACAGAGGCGTGTTGGAACAATTCCGCCTCTCGTTTTTGGATGTTGACCACCTGGCCAATGATCAGATCCGCCGGGTAACCGCCGCCCAGCCCGGAGGTCAGGACAATATCGGCTTCTTCGATGGTGACATCCTGCGGAATCAACTCCAGAGACAGGTCGCCGGTCACCGAACCGCTCAAAACGGCTTCCGTCTCTGAGTTCTGAAGGCGAACATTGATCGCGGAACCGGGATCGGTGATCAATTGGACACGCGCCGCATCTGCGATGACCGCGTCCACACGGCCGACCAGTCCCTGGCTGGTGACCACGGGCATGCCGCGCCGGACTCCATCATCCGAGCCGCGGTCAATGATCACGTAATGCAGGAACGGGCTGGGATCCCGGCCGATGACCGAAGCGGCCATGTAACTGCTTTCGGGGTTGGCGCGAGAAAAGTCCACCAGCGCGGCGAGGATCTCCGTGTCGGTCACCTTCTGCTGTAATTCAATGACCTGCGCCTGCAAACGTGCTACCTCGGCTTCGAGTTCCGCATTGCGCTGGCGCAGCGTGGCAATATCGCGCGGCGCGTTCACGAAGTCCTGCACGGCAAGATAACGCGTTGAAAACCAGGTTTGAATCTGAATCAACCAATCCGAGGCCGTGCTGAAATATCCGCCGAGGGCAAGCGCCAGGATGCCCCCCACCACCAGGAAGATGATGGTCGTTTGCAGCAGGCGGGATAAAGAATCTTTCATTTCAGGGTACAACCGGCAAAGGCGCGATGAAACGCGCTATGCATTGTGGCGCGTGCTGCCGCGTTCCAGGCCAACCAGGTAGCGGCTCAAATTGTCGAAATCCTCGAAGACCAGCCCCGCGCCACGCGCCACACAGGTAAGAGGATCCTCCGCCACCCATACACGCAGACGCAAATCATCAGAGAGGCGGTCCGCCAGCCCCTGCAACAGCGCGCCGCCACCCGCCAGGCAAATACCAATATCCATCAGATCCGAGACAATCTCGGGCGGGATCTCGTCCAGCGCATCACGGACGGTGTCCACGATCACCTGCACCGACCCGGAAAGCGCCTCGCGAATTTCAACAGACGAAACCTGAATCGTCTCCGGCAGGCCGGTGACCAGATTGCGGCCCCGCACGTCAACCGTCTTCTCGGTCGGGAGTGAATACGCCGAGCCGATATTCCACTTGATTTGCTCGGCAACGCCCTCGCCGATCAACAGATTGTATTTATTGCGCAGGTACTGGACAATGTCCTGATCCATCTCGTCGCCCGCCACACGCAGAGACCTCGAGGCGACCACACCCCCGATGGACATGACCGCCACCTCGGTCGTGCCGCCGCCGATGTCCACCACCATGCTGCCGCGCACCTCGCCGATGGGAAGTCCCGCGCCCAGCGCCGCGGCAATCGGCTCCTCGATCATAAAAGCCTGGCGCGCGCCGGCGGCCATGACCGCATCGTAGACGGCCCGCTTCTCCACCTCCGTCACGCCGGTGGGAATCCCAACCACCACGCGAGGCCGCGGCAGGGGTACCACACTCTGCTCGTGAACCTTGCCGATAAAGTATTCCAGCATGATCTGGGTAATGTCGAATTCGGAAATGACGCCGTCCCGCAACGGGCGAACCACCATGACATTCCCCGGCGTGCGTCCGACCATCTCCTTGGCTTCCAAGCCGATAGCCAGCGGCTGGCGCAGTTTCTTGTCAATGGTGACCCAGGACGGCTCGTTAATGACAATCCCCTTCCCGCGTACGTTAACGAGCGTATTGGCGGTCCCCAGGTCAATTGCAATATCCAGTGAAAACAGGCCTAGCAGCCAGTTCAAGGGGTTGAAGGCCAAGTTGGGCTCCTCGATGAAAGTCTACACGCAAACTCCAGAGCATTATACCATGAGGCACTTTTGCGCGATTTACGAAACCCGTCAGCCGCCAAAGGGGTTTATATAATGCCAATCCATTTCAACCGGAGGAATTATGTCAAACATTGCCATTGTTACCGACAGCACCGCGTATATCCCCAAAGACCTGATCAGCAAATACCAAATCACCGTCGCACCGCAGGTGCTCATCTGGGGCGAACAGACCTTTCAAGACGGCGTTGACATCCAGCCCGATGAATTCTACGACCGCCTGAAAACCGCCAAGGTCATGGCGACCACCTCGCAGGTGTCCATTGTGACCATGCAGAAAATCTTCGCCGATCTGATCGAGAAAGGCTTCGACATCGTGGGCATCTTCATCTCCGCCAAGTTGTCGGGCACCATGCAGTCCGCCCTCCAGGGGCGCGACGCCCTCGAAAAAGGCAGGGACAAGGTGCACCTCGTGGACAGCAACTCCACCGCCATGGCCATGGGATTCATCGCCCTGACCGCCGCCCGCGCCGCGGCCGACGGCGCAAAACTGGACGAAGTCATTGCATTGGCTGAGAAGGCGCGCGAGCACAGCGGCGTCTACTTTGCAGTGGATACGCTCGAATTTCTCCATCGAGGCGGACGGATCGGCGGCGCGCAGCGTTTCATCGGGACAGCCCTCAACATGAAGCCCGTGTTGGCCCTCAAGGATGGCCGTGTGGAGGCCGTGGAGCGCATCCGCACCAAGAGCAAGGCCCTCGACCGCGTCCTTGAACTGGTTGTGGAACAGACCAGGGGAAAATCGAATATCCATCTCGCCACCTTACACGCCAACGCCGAGTCGGATGCGCGCCAACTTCTGGAACGCGCAAACCAGGAACTCAAGTCGGTGGAAAGTATCCTTACCTCGGTGAGCCCGGTGGTAGGCACACACGCCGGGCCGGGCACGGTTGGCATGGCTTACATGGCCGGGATGTAAACGACTCTCTGCAGAAACCAGGTTTTTTCAGAACAACCTGGTTTCTGTTTTTTCGGCGGGTATAATCGAGGCATGACTGCTCCCCTCGTCATCGGCATCGCAGGCGGATCGGGTTCCGGAAAGACCACCGTTGCACAGGAAATTCTCCAACGCGTCGGCCCGGACCGAATTGCCTTTCTTCAGCACGACGCCTATTACAAGGACCTGAGCGGATTGCCCCCCGTCCAGCGCGCCGAGGTCAATTTCGACCACCCCAATTCGCTCGAAACCGAACTGCTTATCCAGCACATCGAACAACTGAAACGCGGACAACCTGTGGATGTCCCAATCTACGACTTCTCCGCCCACAGCCGCACCGCACAGACCTTCACGGTCCAGCCGCGCGGCGTAATTCTCGTCGAGGGGATTTTGATATTCGTCGAAGCCACCCTGCGCAGCCTGTTCGATGTGAAAATATTCGTGGACACCGATTCGGACATTCGTTTCATCCGCCGCCTGCAACGCGACCTGAGCGAGCGCGGCCGTACGACCGAGTCCGTTGTCAAGCAATACCTGGCCACCGTCCGCCCCATGCACATGGAATTCGTCGAGCCGTCCAAGCGCTACGCGGATGTCATCATCCCCGAAGGGGGGTTCAATACCGCCGCGCTGGATATGGTGGTCGCACGCATCGAAGCCCTTCTGCATTAATCCACAAATTCATCTTTGGAAGGAGATACGTAATGACTCTCAAGCAATGGAACAGACCACCCGAAATGGAAATTGACCCGAAGAAAAAATATACCGCCACGATCAAGACCGATAATGGTGACATCGTCATTGCCCTGCATGCCGACAAAGCGCCGAAGACCGTTAACAACTTTGTCTTCCTCGCACGCCAGGGATTCTACGAAGGCGTGATCTTCCACCGCGTCATCGCCAACTTCATGGCGCAGGGCGGCGACCCGACCGGCAGCGGCAGCGGCGGCCCGGGCTACAAATTCGCCGACGAATTCCACCCGTCCCTCAAACACGATAAGCCCGGCGTGCTCTCGATGGCCAACGCCGGACCGAATACCAACGGTTCGCAGTTCTTCATCACACACGTTCCCACGCCGCACCTGGACAACAAACACAGCGTCTTCGGCCAGGTGACCGGCGGCATGGACGTGCTCATGTCCATCAAGCCGCGCAACCCGATGAGCCCGGAATATCCCGGCGTGAAGATTCACAGCGTCGTGATCGAAGAAGCCTGAAAGCATGACTGTGCAGGCTGTGAAAACCAACAGCACTCACATCAATCTGCTGCGCCTGCTGGCATTGCTGGCCGTCATTGGGATCAGCGTATTTGTTTTCGGCATCCGCGAGCGGGCGCAGGAATTTGCCGCGTACGGCTACCCGGGCATATTCCTGATCGCCCTGCTGGCGAACGCGACAGTCCTGTTGCCCGCGCCGGGGCTGGCGGTGGTTTTCACGATGGGCGGTGCGTTTCATCCGCTGGGCGTGGGTCTGGCCGCGGGCACGGGCGGCGCGCTGGGCGAATTGAGCGGCTACCTGGCAGGCTTTAGCGGACAGGGCGTGATGGAGAGAAACGACACCTATCGCCGCATCCAGCCTTGGGTCCAGAAATGGGGCGGCTGGGCCATCCTGGTTCTGGCGTCCATCCCCAACCCGGTCTTCGATCTGGTTGGCGTCGCGGCAGGCGCGCTGAAAATGCCCCTCTGGAAATTCCTGATCTTCTGCTGGGTCGGGCAGTTCATCAAGATGACCATTTTCGCCTACGCCGGCGCCGCATCCATCAACTGGCTGTTTGGATAGAGGACAACATGACGGACTACAAGAAAATTGACGCTTATCTCGAATCAAACCTGGACCGAAGCCTGGACGAACTCAAGAGGCTGGTCGCGCAACCGAGCATCTCTGCCCAAAACATCGGGCTCGCGGAGTGCGCCGCGCTCGTCGCGGATATGCTGCGGGCACGCGGTTTTACCGCGCAGATTCATTCGACCGATGGTTCGCCGGTCGTCACCGCCGAACGCAAGGGCAAGAGCGGTAAGACTCTGCTGTTCTACAATCATTATGATGTCCAACCGCCCGAGCCGCTCGAACTGTGGGAGACGCCGCCCTTCGAGCCCACCCTGCGCGACGGAAAACTCTACGGCCGCGGCGTGAGCGACGACAAGAGTCACATCACCGCCCGCCTGTTCGCGCTGGATGCGTTGCTCGAAGAATATGGTGAGTTGCCGTGCAATATCAAGTTCATCATCGAGGGGGAGGAAGAGACTGCCAGCGTTCACCTGAAGCAGTTCGTCCTCGACCACAAAGACCTGCTCCAAGCCGACGCCTGTGTGTGGGAATTCGGCGGCGTGGATCACCGCGATATTCCAATTCAATACCTCGGCCTGCGCGGCATCTGTTACGTGGAACTCTCGGTGGATTTACTAAGCACCGATGTCCATTCAGGGCTTGGCGGCAGTATCTTCCCCAACGCGGCCTGGCGATTGGTCTGGGCGCTCAACACCCTAAAAGGTACGGACGAGCGCATCCGCATCCCCGGCTTCTATGACGAGGTCAGACCCCCGTCCGCGCGCGACCGCGAACTGATGGCCGCGCTGCCAGATGTGACCGAGGAATACAAGTCGCGCTATGGCGTTCCGTATTTCATCAAAGGATTGAAGGGCGGTGTGGATTTAAAGATCGAAGAAGTCTTCTCCCCTACCTGCACCATCTGTGGTTTGACGGCTGGCTATCAGGGTCCCGGCCCCAAAACTGTTTTACCAGCCCGCGCCTCGGCCAAGGTGGACTTCCGCCTCATCCCCGATCAGGAGCCGAAAGACATTTTAAGGAAACTGCGCGCCCACCTGGACGCGGAGGGCTTCAGCGACGTGAAGATCAACGACCTCGGTGGCGACGCACCGGCGCGAACCGATCCCGACGACCCGTTTATCCAGATGGTAGTCGAGGCGGCGCGCGAAGTGTACGGCGTGCCGCAGCAAATCGTCCCGCTCAGCGGCGGATCGGGCCCCAGCCACCCGTTCGTGCACGATCTCGGCCTGCCGGTCGCGACCGCGGGCCTGGGTTACCCTGACAATCGCATCCACGCGCCGAATGAAAATATCCGCATTGACTTGTATCTCAAGCATGCGAAACATATGGCGAGGGTAGTGAGGGAGTTTGGAAAATAAGTAAATGCACCGCTGGTTACGCTTCCGCCGCGACCTCGGCCTGCAACTGCTGGCCCTCTATCTCCTGCTGATCATCCCGTTCCTGTTGACCCTTTGGGTCTTCGACGGCCTGGTCGGACAGCGAATCCGCGCGGACGTGCAAACCAGCGACCTGGCCCTGGCGCAGGCCATCGCGCAGGAAACCGACCTCTCGATTGGCAACGCGCTCGATGTGGTGGCGGGACTGGCTCGCTATCCGGGCGTGATCGAAGCCGATGAACGGGAAATGGCGGGACTGTTCGACGCCATCCTGACCACCCATCCCAACGTTAATTTAGTCTATCGCCTCGGGGCCGACGGGATCATGCTGTATCACTATCCCGAAGGCCCTACATCCACCGTCGGCACGGATTTTTCCTTCCGCGATTATTTCCAGCGCGCTTTGGGAACCCGCGATCCCCTCGTCTCACAGGGACGCATCTCGCCCACGACGAACCAGGCGGTCGCGACCGCGGTTCAGTCGCTTTGGTCGCCTGAGGGAGATTTCCTCGGTCTCGTTGGTGCCAACGTCAAACTGGAAAGCCTAAGCGAAACGCTCTCGGCCATCTCCTCCGAACACCAGTCCGAGACCGGCTTCCAGGTGGTGATACTCGACTCGGCGGGACAGATCATCGCCTTCCCCGACCCTGCCTTGTTGCTTCATTCCGCCGAAGAACTACTACCAAAGGATTATCTTTCGGGTTTCACAGGAGAAGTTCATTCACAGATTCTTCGCTCGCCCGAGGATGAAGAGCGGCTTTACACTCATACACATATCGAACGCATCAACTGGGAGGTGATCGTCAGCCGCCCGACAGCAGAGGCCTTCTCCACACAAATCATTCTGCAGCGGATCGTGCTGGTGGCCGCGGCGACTTTTCTCCTGATCGGCCTGTTCTTCTGGGCGGCGCTCACCAACCGCGTCATCCAGCCCATCGAAAAACTTGCGCCGATCAGCGAAGCCATTGGGCTGAACCGGCCCATTCATGCAAAGGAGCGCGAGCGGCTGGTGAAGTTGTCCGCGCGCAGGGACCAGATCGGCCACCTGATTCGCAGTATCATGAAAATGGAGGATTCGATTGCAGAGCGCATGAAAGAGCAGGCCACGCTTCTCGAGACCAGCGCCGCCGTGATCTCCACGCTCGAAGTCGAAACCGTGCTCAACCGCATCCTGGAGCAAATGGGACGCCTGCTGGCAATCCAGATGTATGCCATCATTCAATTGGACGAGAAGGAAGGCTCGTTCCGCATCCGCGCCAGCCGCGGACTTTCGCGGCAGTTCACCGAACAACTGGCGATTCAGCCCAGCGAGCCGGATTCGGTCACCATGCGCGCCCTGCACAGCGGCGAGCCCGTACAGGTAAGCGACACGGAAACCGATCCTTCCTACACCATCCGAAGGGCGCGCGCCCGCGCCGAAGGCTACCGCGCCCTCCTGGCCGTGCCGCTTAAATCCCAGCACGCGCCCCCCACCGCCCTGCTGGTCTTCCATCCCACACCGCACGTCTTCACGCAAAATGAAATCCAACTGCTGGTAAACTTCGCCAACCACGCCGCCATGGCCATCGAGAACGCCATCCTGTTCGAACGCAGCGACATGCAGCTACAGGAACAGACCCGCCGCCTGGAATCCCTCGTCCAGTCACTGCACGACGGCTTGATCCTCAGCAACCTGATGGGAAAGGCCGTCTATGCCAATCGCCGCGTGGGCGCGATGGCAGGCCTTCAAGCGCATGAACTGGCGGGAATGCCGGTCGGTCAAATTCTGACGCACATCCTGTCGCGCTCCAATGAAAGCGAAAAAGCGCGCAAAGCGGCGCAAAGAATTTACGAACGCGGCGGGGAGCAGACAGCGGAGATCTCGATCTTGGATGGAGGCAAGACCATCTACCTGCGCCTGGAAGCCTTTGACGTATCCGATTCGCGCGGCGACCTGATCGGGCGCGGCCTGCTCCTGCACGACATCACCGCCGACAGGGAGCTCGACCGCATGCGCGCCAGCCTGGTCTCCACGGTTTCGCACGAACTGCGGACTCCGCTGGCTTCGATCAAGGGCTACGCCACCACCCTGCTCGCCGAGGATGTGCAATGGGACCGCGAATCGCAGAACGAATTCCTGAAGATCATCTCGGACGAATCCGACCGCTTGAGCGAACTGGTCAACAACATCCTGGACCTTTCCCGGCTGGATGCGGGCGCGCTTCAATTGGAGCGCGTCAAGTGCGATATCGAGGAGACGATTCACAAAGCGGCGAAGCGAGTCCGTTTGAACGGGAGCCGCTTCGAGGTCCAGATCGAGGCGGACCTGCCTGCGTTGTACGCCGATCCGCTTCGGCTGGAGGCTATCCTGCGAAATCTGTTCGAGAACGCGGTCAAATATGGCGGCGAGAATGTCGCGATCCGCATAGAGGTCGCGAGGCGGGATGGCAGCATTTTATTCCGCGTCTCCGATGACGGCCCGGGCATCCCGCCGGAAGAGAGCGCGCGCATTTTCGAAATGTTCTACCGCGTGGACGACAGGCTGTCGCGCTCGGCCGGCGGCGCCGGGCTGGGGCTGGCCATCTGTCAGGGTCTCGTGCATGCACACGGCGGCAGAATCTGGGTGGAACCACAGGAGAGAGGCGCGTGCATCGCGTTCTCGATCCCGACGGACAGGGAGCGTCATGAACATTAACGTTTTAGTGGTGGACGACGAGAAGCCGCTGCGCGAATTCGTGCGGCGCAATCTCGAAGCGCGCGGGTATCGCGTGGTCTGCGCCGCCAACGGGCTGGAGGCGCTGGCGATCTTTGGGAACGAACCAGTAGATTTGATTATTCTTGACATCATGATGCCACACCTGGACGGGCTGGAAACGGCGCGCCGCATCCGCGCCGAGTCGCGCATCCCCATCATTATTCTGACCGCGATGGGTGACGAAGCCGACAAGGTGCGCGCCTTCGACCTGGGCGCGGATGATTACCTGACCAAGCCTTTCGGCGTGGGCGAACTGATGGGACGGATCAAAGCCGTCATGCGGCGCGCCCAATGGTCGGAACCCGCGTCCAACGAGGAACGCATCGCGCGCGGGGAGATTACGGTGGACATGTCGCGCCACGAGGTGTCTGTGCGCGGCCAGTTGGTGAACCTGACGCCCATCGAGTTCACCCTGCTCGTCTACCTGATGAGGCACGCGGGCAAGGTGCTGCCGCATCACGATATTCTGAAAAACGTCTGGGGACCGGAATACGGCAACGAGGTGGAGTATCTGCGCGTCTACATGGGGCGCCTGCGCCAGAAAGTGGAATCCGATCCGCTCAAACCGAAATACATTTTGACCGAGCGTGGAATTGGGTATCGGTTCGGGGAGTAATTTTCCAAGGGCAGGGATGAATGAAATTTTACGGATTTTTTATTTAGCGCGCGCCTCCTTTTAGTCGTTTTTTGCGTTCGCCTTGTAGAATGGAATCGGTTGCAGCGTCTCGCGACCTGCCCTATCGATTCCATTCCCTTCAAGGAGGAGCAAGTTATGAAACGCAAACTGTTCGTTCTCTTGTCCCTGCTGGCGCTTGCCAGTATCATTCTGGCGGCTTGCGGCCCCACACCCACCCCCGAGCCGGTCCAAACGGAGGCGCCGCAAGCAACCGAACCGCCGGTCGCGACCGAGCCGCCAGTCGTGGAAAAGACGGTGGTAATCGGCTTTACATCCTCGCTCACGGGAGCGCAGGAGGTATCCTCGAAGCGACAGGTGGCGGGGCTCAACCTGTGGATGCAGCAGGTGAACGACGCCGGAGGCATTCACCTGAGCGACGGCACAGTGGTCACATTCACCACCCAGACGTACGACGATGAATCCAACAAGGAGCGCGTCCAGGAACTGTACACCCGCCTGGTCACCGAGGACAACGCCGATTTCCTGATCAGCCCGTATTCCTCCGGCCTGGCCGCCGCAGCGTCTATCATTGCGGAACAGAACGGCAAGATCATGATCACCGTCGGCGCCGCCGAGGATGACGCCTACAAGACCGGCAACACCAGCCTGTTCCAACTCTACACGCCCGGCAGTCAGTATCTCCTCAGCACGGTGGACATGCTGAAGACGCTCGACCCGGAAGCGAAAGTCGCCATTGTGCACGAGAACGACAAGTTCTCGACAGCGGTGGTGGACGGTCTCAGACCCTATCTGGAATCGCAGGGCTTCGAGATCGTTCTGGAGGAAGGCTACGCGTCCGACACGACCGACTTTGGCCCCGTCATCAATAAGATCGTCGAATCGGGAGCCACGGTTCTGCTGGGCGGCGGCCATTATCCCGATGGAAGTACCTTCGCCCGCCAGCTCTATGAACGCAAAGCGGGACTGAAATTCATCTCCCTGCTGGTCGCTCCCGCCGACTCCAAATTCCCGGAATTGGGCGATGCCGCGCTTGGCGTGGCGACCTCCAGCCAGTGGGAACTCAAGGCCACTCACACTCCCGAGGAAGCCGCTGCGCTTGGCAAGGAATGGTATGGCCCCACCGGCGAGGAATTTGCCGCCGCCTATGAAGCGGTCACAGGCGAAAAACCCACCTATCACGTTGCGGGCGGATACGCCGCCGGACTCGTCCTGCAGAAAGCCATCGAAGACGCCGACTCGATCGACCCGGAGAAGGTGAAAGCGGCCCTGGAAGCCATGGACATCTTTACTTTCTGGGGCGGCGTTCATTTCGACACCTCGCCCGAAGCGCACGGATTACAGATCGGCCACACGATGGTCGTGGCTCAGTGGCAGAGGAACGATGCAGGCGAACTGGTACGCCAGGTGATCTGGCCTGCCGATGTAGCAGTCTCCGATCCGCTCTACCCCATTCCAGCGCCCTAAGGCCAGTCCATCCACTAGCAGGGGCAGGATCATCCTGAGCGAAGTCGAAGGAACCTGCCCCTGCTTTATACGTACCGGGAGTTAGTATGGAGCAAATCAACCTGTTATTGACTTCCCTGCCAGACGGAATTTTACTGGGATTTGTCTACGGACTGGCAGCCATGGGCCTGACCCTGATCTGGGGCGTCATGAATGTGATCAACCTGGCTCACGGCCCCATCATCGCGCTGGGCATGTTCAGCACTTTTTTCGTTTACAGCCGGCTGGGAATGAATCCCTACGCAGGCGTGATCCCGATTGCGATTCTGGGGTTGCTGGTCGGCATCCTGATCTACGCAGTGGCGGTCCATCGCGTGATCAACGCCCCGCACCTTTCGTCGCTCCTGGCAACTTTCTCAGTAAATATGATCATCATCGGGTTGGGCACCGCCGCCCTGACCACTTCCCCTTATAACGTGGATTTCTCGGCAGGCAGCATCACGCTGGGCTCCACCACATTGCTGGGCACGCGCCTGATCGCCGCGCTGGTCACAATGCTTTTCACAGGAGGGTTGTATCTGTTTCTTTATCGAACTGCACCGGGTAAATTCATCCGCGCGGTGGCCAATAACCGTGCTGCGGCGGAACTGATGGGAATCCCATCCACGCGCATTCTGGCTCTCAGCTTCGGGCTGGGAACCATGCTGGCGGCCGTCTCCGGCGCGTTGATCGCTACTTTCTTTCCATTCAGCATCCTGGCCGGGGGCGGATACGAACTGAAGAGTTTCGTCATCGGCGTGCTGGGCGGACTCGGCAATCCCATTGGAGCCCTGTTCGGCGGCCTGATCCTTGGTATTCTGGAAGGGATCATCCCGGCCTTTATGGAATCTTCCTGGGTTCCAGTGATCGAGTTCGGTCTGTTCGTCGTCATCCTTTTGGTGCGCCCCAGCGGCTTGTTCGGAGTGAAAAAATGAAACTGTGGCATAGATACAACGGCTTGATTATTCCGGTGCTGGTGGTTGCCATGCTGACCATCTGGCCTGTGATTACGGGCAGGCCCGCCAATCGCGAGAGCGCGTTCACGATCCTGAAGGCTGTGGCACTCGCCTCCAGCTTGAACATCCTGCTCGGATACACGGGCTACGTCAGCTTCGGCCACATTGTCTTTTACGGATTCGGCGGTTACATGGGCATCTACTTCCTGACCGAACACGGGTGGTCAATATGGGCGTCCATGCTTGCAGGCGGAATTGCATCCGGTCTGCTCGCATTTCTGCTCGGTTCGGCCATCCTGCGGTTGCGCGGTGCCTATTTCGCGCTGGCAACCATCGGCATCAACGAGGCCATGAAAGCGTTCATCAATAACTTCGACAAACTGGCGGAGGGCATGAGCCAATTGCTTGTGAAATTGGTGGAGAGCATGAGCCGGTTGCTTTTGAACCTTGGCGCCGGGGAGGCCTTTGTCGATTCTCTTGGCGAGACCTCTCTCAAAATCATAGACATCCTGATTCCGCGGCTCGGAGGGCCAACCGGCATTACGCTCAATTTCAGCGTGTACAAAGCCTATGGCGGCGCGGCAGAAGCACTGCAAATGTCATTTTACATTGGGGCCGGACTGGCGCTGCTGGCCCTCGTAATGAGTTACATTGTGCGCACTTCCAAGTTCGGCCTCGGCCTTCTCGCCATCCGCGAGAACGAAGACGCCGCCGAAGTGATGGGCGTTGTTACCCCCCGCGTCAAGACCTGGGCATACGTGCTCTCCGCCATCATCCCCGGCATGATTGGAGTACTGTTCTTCTTCAAAAACGGGAACGTCGAGCCGCACGACGCGTTTCCGCTTCATGCCTCCATTGAATTGCTGGTCATGGTCATGCTCGGCGGGCAGGGGACGGTCCTCGGTCCGATCCTCGGCGCGTTCGCCTATCAGGGCATGCGCGGCTACCTGGTGACCAGCCCCGTCTTCAAGGACATCCAGCTCTCGGTTTCCGGCGCGCTACTGCTCATGATCGTGCTCTTCATTCCGGCCGGCGCAATCGGCTGGCTGCGCCATCGCATCCCGTCATTGAGGAGGGTGCTCGCATGACGATCCTGCTTTCCCTGCAAGGCGTGTCCAAACGCTTCGGCGGACTGCAAGCCCTGACCAGAGTCACCTTCGACCTGCCGAAGGGGCAGATCCTCGGGTTGATCGGTCCCAACGGCGCGGGCAAGACGACCCTCTTCAACGCGATCAACGGAGTGTATCCGCCCGAGGAAGGGCGCATCGTTTTCCGCAATAAAGATGTGACCCATGCCAAGCCCTATCACCATGCCCGCATGGGAATGGCGCGTACCCATCAGATTGTCCAACCCCTGAACGAACTGACGGTTCGCGAGAACGTGATGGCGGGCGCGTGCTTCGGACACGAGAATCATTCCCTCGGCCGCGCAGCGGAGATCGCCGCCGAGGTGCTGGAATTCATCGGGCTGGCGCCGCGCGCCGATCAACTGGCGGGCAGTCTCAACGTCGCGCAGAAGAAGCGCCTGGAAATGGCGCGGGCGCTGGCGGCGCGTCCATATCTGCTCCTGCTCGACGAGGTGCTGGCGGGCCTCAATCCCACCGAAATAGACGGCATGGTGCAAACCGTGTTGAAGATTCGCGAACAGGGCGTGACCATCCTGATGATCGAACACGTGATGAAGGCGGTGATGAACGTCTCCGACCGAATCATCGTGCTGGACTACGGCGAACAGATCGCGGAAGGGACTCCGCAGGAGGTCGCCAACAACCCGCGCGTGATCGAAGCCTATCTCGGCGACCCAAGACTTGCCGAAAGTTTAATGGAGGAGGCTTAACATGGCCGTGCTGGAAATCCGCGACCTTGCTTCGGGATACGGCGAAGTTCAGATCTTATGGGGCGCCAACCTCGCGCTGGAGGAAAAGAAACTTACCTGCCTGGTGGGCGGCAACGGCGTGGGGAAGACAAGCATGTTGCGGACCGTGATGGGACTCCTCCGCCCGTGGAGCGGCTCGGTCTGGTTCGAAGGCAAAGATGTCAGTCGCTTACCCGCGTACGTCAAAGCCGAGATGGGCCTCACGCTTGTCCCCGAAGGCAGACAATTATTTACCGACATGACGGTGGAGGAGAATCTCGAGATGGGCGCCACCAACCGCCGCGCCCACCCGAAGATGAAGCAGAACCTGGAGAAGGTTTACGTCATGTTCCCGCGATTGAAGGAACGCCGCGCCCAGAAGGCGGGCACGTTGAGCGGCGGCGAACAGCAAATGCTGGCGGTGGGACGCGGCATCATGTCCGACCCGGTCGTGCTGATGGTGGACGAGCTCTCCCTCGGCCTCGCCCCGGTGCTGACCCTGGCCCTGTTCCAAAGTATGCGGCAATTGCGCGAGACAGGCATCACGGTCCTGCTGGTCGAACAGAACGTGCAAATGGCGCTGGCCATCAGTGATTACGGCTACGTTCTTGCCGAGGGCAAAGTGGAGATGGAAGGTCCCGCCAGGCAACTGATCAAGAATGAGCACATCCGCGCCGCCTATCTGGGACTGTGAGGCGCAGAGGGTGACAAATGCCATGCACACGATTGCAGAATGGTGACAAAATGCCTCTGGAATGAACCCATCTACAGGCATATAATCCAGTCAGAAAAACCCGCACTTTTATTACTTACCAAGGAGGCACTCATGTTAGTCGGTGAACGAATGTCCCACCCACCCATCACCATCCCGCCCGAAATGAGCATCCACGATGCTGTGTCCCTGTTCAAGAAAGAACATATCCGCCGCGCGCCGGTCATCAAAAGCGGAAAACTGGTCGGAATCGTTTCGGAGAAGGACCTGCTGAATGCTTCACCCTCCCCTGCCACCACCCTGAGTGTGTGGGAGATGAACTACCTGCTCAGCAAACTAACCGTCGCCGAGGTGATGACGAAAGATGTCATCACGGTCACGGAAGATACGCCCATCGAGGAAGCGGCTCGCATCATGGCCGACAGCAAGATCGGCGGCCTGCCGGTTATGAAAGGGACGCGCGTGGTCGGCATCATCACCGAGACCAACCTGTTCAAGATATTCCTCGAGCTGATGGGCGCCCGCGAAAGAGGCGTGCGCGTCACTGCCCTGATCGAGGACAAGCCCGGCACGCTCGCGAAAATCACCAAGGCCATTGCGGACGCGGGCGGCGACTTCATCGCCTTCGGCCAGTTCACAGGCAATGTCGCCGGCACGAAACTGCTGACCTTCAAGGTGGCCGGGCTGAAGAAAGATGTGGTCAAGAAGGCCATTTGGGACATTGCCAAGGAAGTCTGGGATATCCGCGAATAAAGAGAGAACGGAACACAAAACAAGACCGACCTTAGCGGGTCGGTCTTGTTTTTAATTTGGGGGAAAGGCGCCGCGAGGCAGGCGGCGGCGACTGTCCGCCCAGAGAGGCGACCTCCTGCGGGGTGAGATGACGCCAGGCGCGCGGTTTGAGATTTCCCAATCGCAGCGTTCCGATTCGGACTCGTACGATTCGTACAACAGGCAATCCAATCTTGGCACAAATCTCGCGGATTTGACGTTTACGTCCCTCACCCATGACCACGCGCAGCCACGCGCCTTTTCCAAACGGTTCATCCATCCGAACATCAGCGGGCGCGGTGCGATGACCGTCTTCCAGCACAATGCCGCGCCGCCAGACCTCCAGTTGTTCCGCCTCAGGTCGGCGGGCGACGAGGACGCGGTATTCCTTCTGATGTCCGTACCGCGGATGCGTGAGTCGATTCGTCAATTCCCCATCGTTGGTCAAAAGGACGAGCCCCTCGCTCTCGAAATCGAGGCGGCCGACCGGGTAGAGATGACCGGGTAGGTCTACCAGGTCGCGCACGGTTTCGCGGTCGTCGCCCGCTTCGCGCTCCACTGTTGACAGCACGAAGCGGGGTTTGTGAAGCGCGATATAAACCAGCGGTTCGGGGGCAAGGAGAGGCTTGCCGTCCAGCGTGATCTTATCCACCGACGGATCGGCCTTCTGGCCAAGGATGGCCACCTGCCCGTTGACGCGCACACGGCCCGCAACGATGAACTCCTCACAGGCGCGGCGCGAACCGTAGCCCGCATGGGAAAGGATTTTTTGAAGGCGGTCCTGCATAATGGGAGATTATAACGAAGTATTTCGTCCTGGGCGGAGGGAAGCGCAGACGAAGGATATTTTCGATGCGTCGCCATATTTGGCGCGCAAGGCACAGGGCGAACTCAATCTTGTCCTACAAAGCAAGAAGTTCGCGCTTGAATGGCGTTTCATCGGGATTGACTTGTTCATCGAATTCGCGCGCCGCAAGATGACCTGCGAACACAGCCTGGGCGATGATGTTGGGCGCTTCGGCGTCGCCGATGAGGCGCAGGGAATCCAGCCTGCCGTCTTTCAACGCGGGGAGCAGTTCACGGTAGAGGCCGTCGTTCGGGACGCGGTCGGTGACCAGCACGACCACGTCGGCGGGGAGAGTCGATTCGGCGGAAGTTAGCGGGTGGGTAACGGTAACAGCCCCGGGGGAGAACGAAGCGATGAGGTGATACGGGAGAAGGGTCACGCCGAGGTGCAGAAGGCGCGCGTAAATCCGTTCCTGTTCGAGGGTGAATTGAGTCCAATACGAAATGGTCGGTGCGGGCGTGACCAGAGTCACCGCGCAATGATTTTCAGCCAGCAGTTCGGCCAGCACGCCGCCCATGTAGTAATGGTCGTCGTCGTAGATCACGACGTTTTGGAGTCCAACGGCAAGCCGTTGGAATTTCGGCGGCGAGCCACCTGACTCCATAAGGTCATCCGGTGTGAGAATGGACGGATGCTTGCCGGGGACCGGCGTGGCGCGGGCGCGGCCAAGCCCGTCGCGGCGATAGGTTGCGCCGGTGGCAATCAGCACATCGCGAATGCCTGAGTCGAGCACGTCCTGCGCGGTCATCGGGCTGGAAGGAAAGACTTCAACGTTTTCTAATTTGCCGATTTGCGTCAACCGCCAGTCAATGACGCGGCGCCACTCGCTCAGGCCGGGCAATTGCGATTCGAGATGGACGCGGCCGCCGAGTTCGCGGCGCGCTTCGGTAAGCGTCACGCGGTAGCCGCGCTGGCCGAGGGCGCGGGCGGCCTCCAGTCCCGCAGGCCCGCCGCCGACGATGAGAATTTCCTTTTCGCTTTTCTTCGGCGCGAGGATTTCGGGATGCCAGCCGCGCCGCCACTCCTCACCCATGGTTGGGTTCTGTGTGCAGCGCAGCGGCGTGAAGCGCGTATCGCCGGTGACGCAGATGTTACAGCCGATGCACTCGCGGATGTCCTCGATGCGGCCCTCCCTGATTTTGTTCGGCAGGAACGGGTCGGCAATCGAGGGCCGCGCCGCGCCGATGAAATCCATCACGCCGCGCTGGATCGCCGAAAGCATGGCGTCGGGCGATGTGTAACGCCCCACGCCCACGACGGGTTTGGTGGTGAGTTTCTTGACGAACGAAATATATTTTTCCTGATAGCCTTCCTTCTCGAATCGGGATGTGGCGGAATCATTCGGCCAATCGCTGACGTTGACGTCCCACAGGTCGGGCAGTTCGGCCAGCATCGAGACGACCTCCTGCGCTTCGCCATTGTGGGTCAGGCCTGCGTCGCCGATTAACTCGTCCACGGCCAATCTGACGGCGACCGCGCACGAATCGCCGACCGCATCTTTCGTATCTTCGATCAACTCGCGCAAAAAGCGGACGCGGTTCTCCAGCGTCCCGCCGTACTCGTCGGCGCGGTCGTTGTGTTTCGAGAGAAGATGCATCGCCAGCGACATGCCGTGCGCGGCGTAGACGTAGATAATGTCGAAGCCCGCGCGTTTGGCTCGCAGGGCCGCGGCGCGATGCCATTGGCGGATCCGCTTCAGGTCGTCTTTGGAGGCGGCACGCGTCTGGCCGGGTTCATAGCCGCTTCCGCCGGTGATGCCCATCGAGCACGGACCGAAGGCGGCGGCGCGCGAGTACAGGTTGGCGGCGTCGTGGCTGTTGTAGGTCAGTTCGATGCCCACCAGCGACCCGTGCGCGTGGACCGCGTCCGCGAGCAGGGACAGCGCGGGGAGGTCGTCGTCGCTCCACAGGCGGCCTTCGATGTAGGGCGAGAGGTCGGTGGTGTGATGGATTTCCACCTCTTCAGTGCACACCACACCCCAGCCGCCCTCGGCCTTGACGCCGCGCATGGCGGCGTGCGAGCGCGGCATGCGCCAGCCGAAACCGTTGCAGTGCGGGACCTGATAGAAGCGGTTAGGCGCGGTGACCGGGCCAATGCGGATGGGTTGAAAGAGGAGGGAGAAGTTAGTCATGGTTTTTCGATCCCAAGAATTGTATTTTTGCTCCAAAGTGCTATAATTTCTGTACAGATTTTAACCCCAATGCAAACTATTCAGGTTACCATAATCATCACCTTACAAATTTCGGCTGAAAATACGGTGTTTTTGGCCCAGAGCATGTTAGGCAATCAGCGTTAACGTGAATAGTCTCGATTGACATCTTGGATAAACTCACAATGTCCGAAAACATTCTCGCAAAACTATTCGAGCACAACAACTGGGCGAACCTCAAGATCATCCAGGCCTGCTCCGCCCTGAGCGACGAGCAACTGGATGCCGAGCCTCAGTCTGTCACAAAAGGGAGCATTCGCCAAACCCTGACTCACCTGGTGAGTTCGCAACACAATTACCTGTCACTCCTGACCCTGCCGATCGAAGCCAGAGTTCGCGTCACGCCGACAGCCGCCGAATGGGAGGAGTCCGCGAGGGCCAGCGGAGAAGGGTTGCTGTCCCTAGCGGGAGGCGAGAAACCCTTCGACGCTCGACTCCAAACGACGGATGGGTATTATGTGGAGCCGTGGGTGGTCATGTTGCAGGCGATCAATCACGCCACCGAACACCGCGAGCAGATCAAGAGCATGCTTACCGCTCTGGGCGTGACGCCTCCAGACATTGACGGCTGGGACTATGGAGATGCGACCAAGGCGCTCGTCCCGATGTCGAAGTAAGCATTGCCAACCGTTGGGCGGCTGAAAGCAAGGTCAGGAAACGGTGTTCGCTTACGCAAATATCGACAGATTGTGAAGTCATCCGCGAACTATTCGAGTTTATATAATTTGAAAGATTAACGCTAAATTACAAGGTATAGAGGTATTTATGAAAAATTCCGACACACAAAATCAACGTATTGCAAACATGACCTTTGCCTCCGTCTATCCGATGTATGTCGAAAAAGTGGAGAAGAAAGGCAGAACTAAAGCGGAATTGCATCAGGTCATAAAGTGGTTAACAAACTTCGATCAGAAGAAGCTTCAGGAACTCATCCAGGCAAATGCAACGTTTGAAACATTCTTCCAAAAGGCGTCGCTCAACCCTAATGCGCACCTTATCACCGGAATCATCTGTGGGGTTCGCGTGGAGGAGATCGAGAATCCTTTGACGCAGCAGGTTCGGTATTTGGATAAGTTGGTGGATGAGTTGGCGAAGGGCAGGAAAATGGAGAAGATATTGCGTGGCTTGTAAGGTGTTATGAAGCTTCATGAAATTGATCGCTTGAGCATAAAAATCAATAGATTAGCTACTCAGCCCCAACACTGCCGCCGAACAAAGCGTACAGCTGATCCTTCGACACTCCCTTCGGTCGCAGGGTAGGCTGGAGGGATTCGTCCCGACTTACAGGCTTTTTCTGCGCTTCGGGTTTTCCTGCTCCCCAGCCGAATCCCAGCCCGCCCACACGCAGGCCTGTGCTGCGAAGTGGTATAACGCAAACCGTTGGGCGGCAAGGGTTGAGCACTTCGAACACAAGGGAAAAATAAAAGATGAAAAGTGTTGTCATTGTCACTGGCGCAAATAACGGTATCGGTTTTCATATAACCAAGACGCTACTCGAATACGGGTATTACGTAGCCGCCTTGGATATCTCCAGCGAAAACCTGGCCCCGCTCCAGTCCATCTACTTTGAACAGTTGCTTGTTCTTGATTGTGATGTTACCGATAGCGAGTGTGTCAAAGATGCATTTTCTGCGATTGTAGAAAGGTGGAGACAAATTGATATTCTGGTCAACAACGCCTGCCTCGCCATTTTCAAGCCATTCGAACAGAAGCCCCTTGAAGAAACTCGCAGAGAGTTTGAAGTCAACTATTTCGGCTATGTCAACACCATCGCGGCTGTGCTGCCCTATATGAAAGCCAAAAGGAAAGGCATTATTCACAATTTGAGTTCCGGCGTAGGTATTACCGGGTTCCCTGGTATCTATGGGTATGCCTCAACGAAAGGCGCCATTGAGTCATTAACGCGGACTTTGGCGTTAGAGTTCGAGAAATACGGTATCTGCGTCAACCTTATGCATCCGCCTTTGACAAATACCAAGTCCGCTGCGCCACTGGGCATTCCTGCACAAGCGATGGATGAGCCAGCCCGCGTCGGACGCAATTTGGCGAAGCAAATCCTTTCAACTAAACCCATCATTGCCTCAGACTTCCGTACAGCAGTTTATCTCTTTTTCGCTTATCGCTACCCAAAGATGTTAGGGAGACTATTTGCCAAACTTGCAGAGAGTGCAGGAAGCCAAAAGGTGTGAGTTTGCCGCCCAACCTGCACTTGCACCTGACGCCGCTCCGCTGCGCGCCTGAACCCTATCATTGGGCGGCCATTGACGAAATCCATTAGACCCCTTGCATAATCCCACGCTCAAGGCGGCGTCCTCGCCGCCGGGGACGGCGGCAGGAGCACTTTTGCGAGAGGTCCATTATCAGAAAGGAGTTGGCCATGATGGATGCTTTTTCAACGCCACGCAATAGAATCAAGACACTTGTCCTCTTGGCGGTCTGTGGATTGTCGGCAATGGCTTCCGCCGTTGTAGGTATAGATGATAATCCGCCTGGTGCATTGCTAGCCCTGCTTGCGGCGATTGCCTTTGTCCTTGCATTTGCCCACCCCTGGCGAACCGCAAGGAAGTTCATGTTCCTCCTCCTGGCGTCGGTTCTTGGCTTTGTTCTCTTCATCATCCTGAACATCATTTCCGATTCTATCGCCCAGAACCCAGGAACCTCGGGCACGCTCCAGAACCTAATACAGAGCCCCGCTTACGATACCCTGAATTTGATCTTTGCGATGATCTGCCCGGCGGCTTTCATCGTTGGCGCAGTTGGCTCGATTGCCATGTTCATCCGCGGCCGTCGTCGGCCAACGTGAATCCATGAAGCAGCTGTAGATATAAGTTCCAGGAAAAGCATCGAGAAGTTTTGTGCAGACCTCGGAGGCCTTGCCGGCCTGGGAGGTCTGGAATTTACGCCACCGCAATACTCTGATCCAAATACACATCCTGGATGGTATTCAGGAGTTTCACCCCCTCCGCCATCGGCCGCTGGAAGGCCTTGCGTCCCGAAATGAGGCCCGTGCCGCCGGCGCGTTTGTTGATCACGGCAGTCGCGGCGGCTTCGGCAAAATCGTTCTCGCCCGAAGCGCCGCCGCTGTTGATCAGGCCGACGCGTCCCATGTAGCAGTTTGCCACCTGGTAGCGGCACAGATCAATCGGATGGTCGCTGGTCAGCTCGCTGTAGATGCGCTTGTCGAGTTTGCCGTACGAGACACTCTCCGTGTTCAGGGCGATGAAGCCGCCGTTGTTTTCCGCCAGTTTCTGCTTGACGATGTCCGCTTCCAATGTGACGCCGAGGTGGTTCGCCTGCCCGGTCAGGTCGGCGGAGACGTGATAATCCTTGTCCTGCTTGAAGGCTTTGTTGCGCAGGTAGCACCACAGGACGGTTGCCATGCCCAATTCGTGGGCCAGCGCGAACGCCTGCGCGATCTCGATCAGTTCGCGGTGCGAATCATCCGAACCGAAGTAGATCGTCGCGCCGACCGCGGCCGCGCCCATATCATATGCTTGTCGGACCGTGCCAAACAAAATCTGCTCGAAATTGTTCGGGTAGGTCAATAATTCATTGTGATTGATCTTGACAATGAACGGAATCTTGTGCGCGTACCTGCGCGAGACAATGCCCAGCACGCCGAACGTGGACGCGACCGCGTTGCACCCGCCCTCGACGGCCAGTTTGACGATGTTTTCGGGATCGAAGTAATCGGGGTTCTTCGCGAAACTCGCGCCGCCCGAATGCTCGATGCCCTGGTCCACAGGCAGGATGGACAGATAGCCCGTCCCGCCGAGCCGTCCGTGACCGTACATCCACGCCAGGTTGCCGAGCACGCGATTGTTGCGGTCGGATAGCGCAAAAACGCGGTCCACGAAATCGGGACCGGGCAAATGCAGGCGTTCCTTGGGAATCCTGGGCGAATTGAAACCCAGCAGTGACTCCGCCTTGGCCCCCAGCAGGGATTGAATATCAGCACTCATCGTACGTCTCCTTGCCCGTCGTTGGGTCCGCCGGGCGTTTTGAATTTTACTCCCTGAGAGGGAGGGATTTTTTACCTGATCCGCCTCTGTGCCGGATAGGAACTTTGTTTCTTGATTATAACCAGAAAGTCAGACTATAATGGGACTGTGCGACTCAAGTGGACAGACTTCGTACATCTTCGCAGGAGGCACCCATGAGTGATTTCTTTGAGAAAGTGACCAGCGATCAGGACCCTTTCAAGAGGTTGATGGAAGCCATTCCCGGCTTCGGCGGCTATGTGAAACGCCAGAACCGCCGCGCCGCGGACAAACTGCTGCGCGAAACCGTCGCCCGCCGCTTCGAGGAGCACATCAAACGCGCTTCGAATCTACAGGCCGACCTGGTCAGCGCGGGCATGATCGGGCTGGTGGACGATATGGAGAAGGCCACCCGCCAGTTGCAAACCTTCGTTGACAAAATCAGCACCGCCGCATATGGCGCGACCGGCCTGTTCGACGCGGTCAAGATCAATGAAGAGGAACTCGCCCAGTTGTACCAATTCGACGCGGCCTTCCTCGATCTGAGCGACCAGGTGGGCCGCGGGCTGGACACGGTGGAGGCCTCGCTTCAGGACGAGACGGGCCTGCCCGCCGCCATCCGCAACGTGACCACGCTGGCGCGTCAGGCCGTGGATACATTCAACCGCCGCCGCGAAGTCATCACCGGCAGTAAATAACCAGGAACCCTAAAGGTCATCGCGGCCTTTAGGGTTTATTTAAAGACACCCCATGTGGCACGAATATCATACTGTAGCAACCACACAAGAGGCTCTTAGGATCCTGGCCGAAAAAGGGGATAGAGCGCGCATCGTGGCCGGGGCCACCGATTTGATTTTGGAACTTGAACGCGGCGTGCGGCGCGGCATTGACACGCTGATAGACGTGACGCGCCTGCCCGGGCTGAACCGCATCACCCAGGACGAGGACGAGGTCATCCACCTCGGGCCGCTCGCCACCCACAACGACTGCGTCGCCTCGCGTCTCATCCGCGAGCGCGCCTACCCGCTGGCGCGTGCCGCCTGGGAAGTGGGTGCGCCGCAGATCCGCAACCGTGCCACTGTGGCGGGCAACCTGATCACCGCCTCGCCCGCCAACGACACCATCACTCCTCTCATGGCGCTGGGCGCGTCCGTCACCCTGGCCTCCGTGCGCGGCGAACGCACCATTCCTTTGCAGGGATTTTACACGGGCGTCCGCAAGACCGTGATGGAAGCCGACGAGATGCTGATGGACATCTCCTTCCCCGCCCTGACCAAATACCAGCGCGGCACTTTCATTAAGCTGGCCCTGCGCCGCGCCCAGGCGATTTCCGTGGTCAACGCGGCGATCATCCTGGACCTGGACGGGACGCGCGTCAACTCGGCGTCCATCACGCTGGGAGCCGTCGCACCGACCATCATCCATGCCGCGCAGGCCGAGTCCTATCTGGCTGGCAAAAAGCTGACGGACGAGGTCATTGCCGAGGCGGCGCGCCTCACCATGGAAGCCAGCCGCCCGATTGACGATATCCGCGGCTCGGCAGATTATCGCCGTGCCATGGTGCGCGTGGTCACCGCGCGCGGGTTGAGGTCCATTCGCGATGGACAGGAACAAGCCGGGTTCCCGCGCGACCCGGTCCTGTTGTGGGGCAAAGAGGCCGTCGAGAGCAAACCTCTGGCGGTCCGCCATCCCGGCCAGGCCATCGAGACGACCGTCAACGGCAAAAGATATACGTTCAAGAACGGCTACGAGAAAACACTTCTGCGCCTCCTGCGCGAAGAGGGCATGCTGATCGGAACCAAGGAAGGTTGTGCCGAGGGCGAATGCGGTGCGTGTACCATATTCCTAGACGGCAAGGCCGTGATGGCCTGTCTCGTTCCCGCGCCGCGCGCGCATGGCGCAGAGATCGTGACCGTGGAAGGATTGGCGGACGGCGAAGAGCTGCATCCCGTGCAAGAGGCTTTCGTTCAAGACGGCGCGGTGCAGTGCGGATACTGCACGCCGGGCTTTCTAATGTCGGCGGCCAAACTGCTGGAAGAAAAGCCGAGGCCGAATCGTTCGGAGATCGAGCAGGCCATCGCCGGGAATCTGTGCCGCTGTACCGGCTATTACAAGATTGTACAGGCCATCGAAGACGCCAGCAAAATAAAGGCATGAGGTGATCAATGGGAAAATATTCCTCTTACGAACGCAAAATGCCGCCTCGCATCCGTGAACCTCATCCCATCTGGCGCGGCTTCGGCTGTTTGATGCTCCTGATCGTGCCGGTCTTCTCGTTCGCGGTCTCAATGCTGCTGGTACAGATCGGACGGGACAACGACTGGCCGATTCCCGTTGAATTGCTGGGCAGGCCCCAATTGCCGGACATCTTGTTCCGTATCCCGGGCCTGGTGCCATTCTGGCAATTCATCGAAAACCAGAGGGACCTGTATGCCCACCTGGTGTTGACGCTGATCATCAGCATGGTGCTGATGGGCATCCTTTCGCTGGTTTACGCCTTCGTGTACCGCTATGTCGGCCCGCCGCAATACGGCCCGCTGGATGCGCCGCCGCCTAACGTCAGGACAAAACGCTACAAACGATAATAAAGATGGCGACGAAAATCGTTGGAAAACCCCTTGCAAGGACGGATGCCCGCGAGAAAGTGACCGGGCGGGCCGCCTATCCCGGAGACCTTTCGATGAAAGGCCTCCTGCACATGAAGATGCTCTTTGCCGGGCGTCCCCACGCGCGCGTAAGGCGCATCCGGACCGGTGCGGCGGAAGCCGCGCCGCGCGTGGTGGCGGTGTACACTTCGAAGGATGTGCCGGTCAACGAGTACGGCCTGCAGAAGCCAGACCAGCCCGTCCTGTGCGGACCCACTCCCCCGTCGCGCGAGGGCGGCGTGGACCCGGCCATCGTCCGCTTCGAGGGCGACCAGGTGGCGGTCGTCGTCGCCGAGACCGAGGCGGCCGCGGCCGCGGCGGTCAAGCGGATCGAAGTCGAGTATGAAGACCTGCCTGCGTTGACCGATCCGCGCAAAGGCATGGAAGCGGACGCGCCCATCGTGCATCCCGAACTGGGCAACTCGAACGTGTGCGTTCACTACAAAATCCGCAAAGGGGATGTGGAGTCTGGGTTCGCGAAAGCGGACGCGATCGTTGAGGCTGAATATCGAACGCCGTATCAGGAACACGCTTATCTCCAGCCAGAGGCCGGGCTGGCCTATATCGACGAACACGGCCTGATCACCGTTGCCTCCGGCGGCCAGTGGACTCACGCCGACCGCGCTTCGGTGGCCCACGCACTTGGCCTGCCGGATGAGATGGTGCGCATCGTGTACCCGGCCATCGGCGGCGCGTTCGGCGGCCGCGAGGACCTGTCGGTGCAGATCGTGCTGGCGCTGGCCGCGTGGAAACTGCAGCGGCCGGTGCGCATCATCTGGTCGCGGCATGAATCGATCATCGGGCACGGCAAAAGGCATCCGGTCTACATTAAGTCAAAATGGGGCGCCACCAAAGACGGTAAACTGGTCGCGGCCGAGAACACACTCATCGGCGATGCCGGCGCGTACATGTACACCTCCAACAAAGTGCTCGGCAACTCGACGATTACCTCGACCGGCCCATACTTCATCCCCAACGTCAAAACGGACGTGTACGGCGTATACACCAACAACGTCCCCACTGCGGCCTTCCGCGGCTTCGGCGCGCCGCAGGCTTTGTTCATGGCCGAATCACAGATGAACAAACTGGCCGAAAAACTCGGCATGGACCCGGTCGAGTTCCGCCTGGCGAACGCATTGAAGCAGGGTGACCCGATGGCTGTCGGCACGCCCGCGCCCAACCCGGTCAGCATCTCGGAAGTGATTCAAGCCGCGCGGGATAAGTCGGGCTGGACGAAGGCGAAAAAGCAAAAACCCGACAGGAAGCATCCGCACCTCGCGCGCGGGCGCGGCTTTGCCGCGGGCTTCAAGAACGTGGGCTTCAGTTTCGGCTACGCCGAGAACTGTTGGGCGAAAGTGGAACTGCACGGTAACGGTCAGATCGAGAAGGCGATCGTCCATCATGCCGGCGCGGAAGTGGGACAGGGCACACACCAGGCTATGAAACAAATGGCGGCTGAGGCGATTGGCATCCCCATCGAAAAGGTACAACTGCTCACCTCGGATTCGGCCACGATGGGCAACCCCGGCTCCGCCTCCGCCTCGCGCCTGACTTTCATGGCAGGCAACGCCATCAAAGGCGCCTGCGAAGCGGCGTTGGAAAAGTGGCGCGCCGAAGAACGACCGGTCGTGGTGCGCTACCAATACTTGGCGCCCAAGACTACGCCCTTCGACCCGGAGACTGGCAGGTCGACGCCGAACTTCGCCTATGGTTACGTGGCGCAGGCGGTTGAGGTGGAAGTGGACACCGAGACCGGGCATGTGCGCATCGTTGATGTGATTTCAGCAGACGATGTCGGCAAGGCGATTAACCCCCAGCAGGTGCGAGGGCAGATCGAAGGGGCGGTGGTGCAGGCAGCCGGGTACGCCATCCTGGAGAATTTCGTCCAGAAAGATGGGTACGTGTGGACCC
>DAOTXP010000255.1:0-3243 GCA_034435275.1 Anaerolineales bacterium
CAGGATACAATCAACCATCTAAAACCATCGAAAGGATTAACACTATGAGCTTCTTCAGCAAAATTCTCGACAAACTTGGGCTGGGCAAAAAGGAAGAACCCGCCGCCGTCAAGCCTGCCGCGCCGGCCGCGAAAGCGGCGCCTGCGGTAAGCGCCCGACCGGCCGGTATGACCCGTGCCGAGAAGGACGATCTCGTCCAAAGAGGACCCGCGAAACCCGCCGCGATCCCGGAAGTGGATGTGGTCAAGAAAATAGAGAAGATGGCCGAAGGCTCAGGCCTAGATTGGAAAGCCTCCATCGTGGACCTGCTCAAAATCCTCGGCCTTGACTCCAGCAAAGAAGCGCGCATCGAACTGGCCAAAGAACTCGGCTGCCCCGCTGATCTTATCGGGGGCGACTATTCCAAGATGAATGTCTGGCTGCACAAGGAAGTATTGCGCAGAATTGCCCAGAACGGCGGCAATATCCCAGCGAATATGCTGGATTAGTCTTCACGGAAAGCAGGTAAACAGAGAGTCGGGCGATGATTTCGCCCGACTCTTTTAGTTGAAGACTTCGGAAGTCTTTTGGGAGTCTCCATCACCTAAAACCGTCCAGACAGACTTCCGAAGTCTCGAAGTTTAATTCGCAACCCTCTTCCTCTTCAACTCCTCCGTCACCTGCTCGCGATACCCCACCGTGTTATACGTACAAAACGGAATCATCCTCCCGTCGGGCGTGAGGAACTCCACACAGCACTTCATGGCGTTCTTTACGTTGAAGGTCCACGGGTCCATGAAATCGCGCGTGTTGATCATGAACACGTGACGGCCCAGGTCGCGCGGGGAGTGTTCGCTGAGAGGCAGGTGGGCATGGCACGAGGTACAGCGCTCCTCGGCGCGCGTGGCCTCCACCGACTTGCCGTTCCTGCCGTATTTTCCCTTCAGCATATCCGTGATCTTGTGCGCGGCTTCGTCCGAGCCGACCTTGGCGGAACTGCTCCACAGGCTTTCGAGCGTCTTGAGCAGATCGTCGTTGAGCGCGGGCAGGGTGCGATTCTTGATGTAATCCAAATAGAACGACACGTCCAGCATACGCGTGATCGGCGTGACCGAGTCGCCTTCGATCATGGCGTAGGTCACGAAGTTGCAGGTGGGCATACAGCACGGGACGGGGACGAAGTCATCGAGGCGAATCAGACCGTTCGTCTGCTCCTCCAACCGCAGCAATACATCGGGGATGGTCATGCGCTCGAGCGGGTCGGCAGGCAGATGCCTCTGAGCGCGGAAGGCAGGCTGGAAGTTGACGCCGAACACGGCGGGATGCCGCAACCCGAACTCGACGATCTTCCCGACCTCGTGCTCGTTGACGCCGCGCTCCACCGCCGCCACCAAAACGACGCGCATGTCCGCCTGCGCGAGCCTCTCCAGCGCTTTGAGTTTGGTCTCGAGCAAATCGGATTTGCCGCGCAGGAGTTCGTTCGTGCGCGGGTCGAAGCCGTCGAACTGCAAATAGACGTGCGCCTTTGTCTCGGCCAGCGCGGCCAGGAATTTGTCGTCGCGGGCGATGCGGATGCCGATGGTGTTCAGCATCACGTACTTGATACCCTTGCGATTCGCCAGTTCGATGAAGTCAATGATGCGCGGATGCAGGCTCGGCTCGCCGCCAGAAAATTGCAACACCTCTGGATTTCCCTCCGCGGCGATGTAGGTATCGATCATGAATTCCACCTGCTCGTAGGTCAACTCGAATCCGTCCTGGGCGAGATGCGTCCCCGCGTTGGCAAAGCACAAAGGACAATCGAGATTGCAGGCCTGGTTGACCTCGATCAGCCCGAGGCACGCGTGCTGTTGGTGGTCGGGACACAGCCCGCAGTCCAGCGGACACCCCTCGTGCACCTCGGTGGCGAACTTCAAGGGAATCGTCCCGGGCTTGTTGTACGGCGCGATCTTCACGTACAGTTCTGCGTCGCCGAAGAACAGCGCTTCGAATTTCCCATGCTCCGCGCAAAACTTGCGGATGAACACCTTGCCGTCGCGTAAAAGAATGCGCGCATCAATCACTTTTTTACATTCGGGGCAGATGGACTTGGTCAGTTCCCAGAAAATTTCCTGGCGGTCTTCTTTGACGGCAGGCTGGATCAATATTTCCTCCGAGTCGCGATTCGATTTGATGTATTACCCGCCCGTCCCGTAAGAACCGAGGATGATAAAGCAGGCCGCCATGAAAATCAATCCCAGGCAAATGACGATGGCAATTGCAATTCCAAATCCCGCCAACATGCCCAGCGCCATCTGAGGCCGCCTAAAGGCCAGAAGAATGATCAAGCCAATATTGAGCACATAAGGAAGAAAGTTGACAATCAACGAGATCGTGTTGATTACATCATACGGGATATCCAAATTATACAAGACGCCAAAAAAGAGGGCACTAAGCCCTCCCAGGGCAATGTTCAAACCGAAAAACAATCCGACGCCGAGCCAGAAGTCCCTGCGCTTTTTCTTCGCGTCGGGGTCGGGCGCGGGACGGGACGGTGTTTCTTCGCCGGGCGGTTGTTCGAGGTCGGGTTCCTGATTCATTTCGAAAGTCTCCTCTCTGGTGTCTCTATCGAACCGCAACTCTTTGTGCAGGCCGCCACTGTCTTCCGTAATAAACCGCCAGCGCAACCAAAATCAGGATGCACGCGAATTGCTGACCCGTGAGTCCCAAGGCGAGCACACGATTGTTCCGCACGAACTCGACAAGGAAGCGAAAAACGGCATATCCCGCGACGCCGAATTTAAGCAGATTCCCATTCTGCAGTTTGGGATGGTCGCGCAGGCCGAGCAATACCACCAGCCAGATCAGGTTGAAGGCCATGTCATACAGCGGCGCGGGATGGACGAGATAATCCACGCCGGGGACGGGCACGCCCCAGGGCAAAGTGGTGGCCTTGCCGAGTCCGTCCTCCGCGGCGAGGAAGTCGCCCACGCGGCCAATGGCGGTGGCGAGTGCCATGGCGGGCGCGAACGCGTCACAGGCGCAGCCGTCCTTGCCGATGGCTTTGGAGGCAATGTATCCGCCGAGGTAGGCTCCAGCAACGCCTCCCAGAATGGAGCCCGGTCCGATGCGAGGATCAAACAGCGCGTAGAAATTAAGCACGATCGGCGCGGTCCCCCATCCGTTAAAGAACAGGATCGAGAGTCGTGCGCCGACCATCCCGCCGACGAAAGCCGCCAGCGTGATGGGAATCACTTCCTCTTTGGGCCAGCGCCTGCGCCGCGC
>DAOTXP010000256.1:0-1742 GCA_034435275.1 Anaerolineales bacterium
TTGCTCAAACTGCCCAGCACGATGGCCAGCCATGCGACCCCGAACAGGTAAATAACGACTGTCCCCGCAAGGAAGGGGATCAGCGAGGTGCGGACGCTTCGCTCCAGGCCCCGTTCCGCCAGCAGCCCGATGACGTACGCGGCCATCACGAATCCGATCAGGTAACCGGCGGTCGCGCCTGTGAGGTGACTCAGTCCCGACGCGCCCCCGGAGAAGAAGGGCAGGCCGAACGCGCCTTCGGCCAGGTACAGTGTCAGCGAGGCCGCGCCGCGACTGGATCCCAGCGCGGCACCGACGAGCAGGACCGCGAAGGTCTGTCCTGTGATGGGCACGGGCTGGAGGGGAATCTCGATCTGGGCGAAGAGCGCCACGAGCAGACTGCCGGCGAGGATCAGCGCCAGGTCGTGCAGCCAGGCCGATGTCCTCGGGAAGAGGCGGGCGGAGAGAGTGGGGGCTAAAGTGGTCATGATTTGGAGTATCCTTAAGGGCGGTTTCTTTTGCCCCATTATAAGGGGTGATGCGTTACAAATTGGCTGTTACTTTTCGACCGTTTCGGCAACTTGCCATAGGAACTCCATGCGAAAAGTCTCATACTTTTTTGTCCTCTGTATTCTGTGGGCGGGGATGTTCCTGCCGTATGACCGCGTTCCCGCGGGCGCGCCCAAATCGCGCCAGGGACAAGAGACAACTTCCGAGTCGCCGCCCACGTCAGGCGAGGTGATCGCCGCGGTGAATGCTCTGCGCGTCTCTCACGGGCTGCCGCCTCTCAATACGCATCCGATCCTGACGCAGGTGGCGCAGGAGCAGGCGAACGCGCTGGCCGCGTCGGAGGGCGCGGTGGGACACGAACGCCCGTACGGCATGACGCTTGGACAGCAATTGCTGATGCTGGGCTATCCGCTCGCGGGAGACTTGTCGCTGGACGGGTATCGTTCCGAGAACTGGGTGACGGCTTCGACGACCGATGATGCCATCGCGTTCTGGTTGAGCGACGACGAGCATACCAACACCATGCTTTCTCCCAACCGCAGTGACATCGGCGCGGCGGTGGCGGTCAGCGACCAGATTTATGTTGTGATCGAAACCGCCCTGCAGACTTCCAGCAGGCAAATGCAATATGACGCCTATCCCATCCTGACGGGCATCCCCGCGACGCAAACCGCTTATTATGGCATGATGACCGAGTCGGCCAAGTACGGCCTGTTGCCTCAATATTCCGTACCCGTCATCAAAAGTACCGCCCGCCCGGACGGCGACGTGATTCACGAGGTCAAGTATGGACAATCCTTGTGGAGCATCGCCATCCAATATGGGACGACCATCGAGCAGATCCGCCGCCTGAACAACCTGCCGCTCACGCCGGTGATCTATCCCGGCCAGAAATTGTTGATCCAGAAAAATGCCACCCAGCCCGCGCCGACTGTTGAGGGAACCGAGGCCAGCCCTCATCCATCCGCGTCGACTCCTTCTCCGACCATCAGGGCAACTTTCACCGCGACGAGCGCGGCAAACGCCGATCCCGCGTTCGTAACGGGAGAGGTCAGCGGCTCGGCGATTGTGGTGGTCGTCTTCGCGTTCTTGATTTTGGCGGGAGTGTTTGTTTTTTCTGCGAGGAAGAAAACAGTTTGAGGTAGGGACGACCCTATGTGCCTTTACGAACGAATATTTCCAGAATCGACGTTCCTTTCAACAGCGAACGGCGGAATTGCCACAGGGCGAATCCAATCGCCGCGGTAAACATT
>DAOTXP010000257.1:0-2546 GCA_034435275.1 Anaerolineales bacterium
GGTCAGAACGGACAAACTTGCAATTTTTCCTGTCGCGGCAATGAACGCGTCCATCCACCCCAGCCCGGAGTCGGCAAATTTTTGCATCCATGTGGCTGCGAGGCGGGACGCGTCCGAATCCAGCGGGAGGGAAATGAATTGCTCCATGATCATCTCGTGCCGCGCCAGTTCCTCGGCGCGCATACCGCGCCACAATTCCGCCTCGGTGATCACAGACACGTACGGAACGACTTCACCAGAGAGAATGGAATCAAAATAAGGTTTGATCCAATCCATGCCGCGATAAATGTCGATCAACGCGGTAGTGTCAAAAAGAAGTTCAGGCGGATTGGCCATTCTTCCAGTCGCTTTCCCACTGTGCGCGGCTTTTCTTCAGCCAATTGTCGTCAATATCGGCGCGATCCGCCCACATGCCGAAGGCGTTCCGCAATATTTCCATCCGTTTGGGAGTCAGCCTGGCGCGGCGCGTCCGCTCATATTCGCGAATGCTCAAAATGACCGCAACAGGCTTTCCATCCCGTTGAATATAGATGGGACCGCCTGTGGTGGTCACTTCCCGCAACACTCGCCCGAAACGGTTTTTTGCTTCTGTGGCAGGAACATACTTGATGGCCATCATTTCTCCTGTTAGCCATTTCAATTGGCTAATTTATTTTACCCCCTCTTGCAGGGTTTATCAAGCCTATCCAACCACTCTCATCTCACGCGGCATATCGGACAGCGCCTCCGCGCCGTCCGCGGTGATGACCACATTATCTTCGATTCTCACGCCGTTTCGATTGGGCAGATAAATCCCGGGCTCGACCGTAAAGGCCATACCGGGCTCAAGGATTTGCATATTGTCGCCGCGCATGTACGGCGCTTCGTGGCCCTCCATGCCAATGCCATGACCGGTGCGATGCGTAAAGAACGGACCGTAGCCCGCCTTCTCGATCACCGCGCGCGCGGCCTTGTCCACGTCCGCGCAGGGGACGCCGGGCTTCGCGGCGGCGCGTCCCGCGGCGTTGGCATCCTGCACAATCTTATGGATTTTCTGGAACTCGGCGTCCGCCTCCCCCACCGCGAAGGTGCGCGTCAGGTCGGAGATGTAGCCATCGTACGCCGCGCCCCAGTCCACGACGAGCATGTCGCCGCGCTGAATCTTTCGGCCGGAAGGGGAGGCGTGTGGATTGGCCGCGTTCGGGCCGCCGGAGACAATGGGTGCGAAGGGCATTTCGGAATCGGAGCCGTGCTTCAGCAATTGCATCACCAGCTCGGCGGCCAATTCCTTTTCTGTCATGCCAATCTTGATGAGCGGAATGGCCGCTTCGAGCGCGTTCTGAGCGATCTTCACCGCGCGGCGCATCTTCTCGACTTCATCCCTGTCCTTCCGCAGACGCAACTGCGCCAATGCGTCCGTCGCATCGGGATATTCGGCCTCGGGCGCGGCATTCCTGACGAATTGAAATTCCAGTAAACGCAGTTGACGCGGCTCGACGCCGATCCGCTTGTCGTCCAGATCGAGAGACTGGACCGCGCCGCGAAAGGCCGCGTGCCATCCAGACGGATCCTCACCGTACGGGAAGGGTGTCATCGCCACCTCGCGCACCTTTTCCATTTCCAGTTCGGGCAGGACGATGGCGGGAGTCTTCCCCGGGACGAAGAGCAGGACCACCGGGCGTTCCATCAGGTGAAAGCGCAGGCCGGTGAGATACGTCAGCGTAGGACCGGGATTCAAGATTACGGCATCCAGGCCCGAGGTCGAGAGTGAGGCGGCGAGTCTGTCAAAGCGTGAATTCATGTTGAGTCTCCGGTATGTTTTTTCACCGCGAAGAAACGAAGGCCGAGAAGAGTCTCAATATCGCGAAGTCCAGGAGCCTCGCGCGCTTCGCGGTGAAGAATTTTGTCATTTGTATTTGTTTCGCCGTTTCGTCAGCGCGGACATGGTAATCCAGTCCACCAGCCAGGGCATGTACCAGTCGGCCCAGATGGCGATGTGGTAATACCACGGCAGGATGACGGCGCGGCGCGGACGCTTGGCAAGCGCCACGACGCGCGCCGCGACCTGCTCGGAACTCAACGAACGAAAATAGCGCCGCAGGACGGAACGCTTCATGGGATGGTCGCCGGTGTGCTGGCCGAACTCGGTCTTGGACGGGCCCGGGTAGATGCCCGAGACATGGATGCCGAACGGCTCGGCCTCGCGGCGCAGGGCATCGGTGAAGGCGCGCACGCCGAATTTGCAGGCGGAATAAATGGTGTAGGTGGGCGGCGCGATCCAGCCCGCGACCGAGGACATGTTAATGATGTGGCCGGAGCGGCGCTCGAGCATGTGCGGAAGAACGGCATGGCTCACCTGGAGGGTGCCCAGCAAATCAACCGCCACCTGCATGGCAATGTCACGTTCGGCGGTGAGTGTGTCGTGCCAGCCCAAGCGCCCGAAGCCCGCATTGTTGAAGAGAATATCAATCTGGCGATACACGTCCAGCGCGGACTGCACCATGACTTTGATGCTGGCGAGGTCGGACACATCCACAGGCACAGCCAGCGCCTCGCCGCCTTCCTTA
>DAOTXP010000258.1:0-3023 GCA_034435275.1 Anaerolineales bacterium
GAAAAAATGGTCGGCTTCGTCTTCGGCTTCCCCGGCATCGAAAACCTGCCCGACGGTCCGCGTCTTAAACACTGTTCTCACATGCTCGGCGTCCTTCCCGAATACCGCGACAGCGGACTCGGCTTTTCCCTCAAACGCGCCCAGTGGCAGATGGTGCGCCATCAGGGACTCGATCACATCACCTGGACCTACGATCCACTGCTCAGCCGCAACGCCCACCTCAACATCGCCAAACTGGGCGCGGTCTGCAACACCTATCTTCGTTCGCAATACGGCGACATGCGCGACGGCCTGAACGCGGGATTGCCCTCCGACCGATTTCAGGTGGACTGGTGGATCCGCACCCGCCGCGTCGAACGCCGTCTCGGCCAACGCGCCCGCGGCACCCTCAAACTGGTCCAATTTCAGGAAGCCGGGACCCAGCAGCTCTATTCCCCCGCCCTCCGCGCCGACGGCTTTCTGTGCGCGCCGGAGAACTTCTCTCATCCAGACGGCCGCCTGGCGCTGGCCGAGATCCCCTCCGACTTCCTCGCCCTCAAAGCCGCGGACTTCGCCCTCGCCCGCGACTGGCGCTTCTTCTCCCGCGAGGTCTTCGAGACCTGCTTCGCCGCGGGATACATCGTCACCGATTTCGTCTTCGACCGCGACAGCGGCAAGAGTCTGTACGTGCTCGCCGACGGCGAAGCCACCCTGGAGCCTCCCGCATGAACGTCCTCCGCCTGCCCGCGCCCGGCGCGTGGGCTATCGAGGCCATGATCGCCTCGCACAATTACGTCTATCAGGTCACATACAACTCAACCTATGAAGATCTCGGCACGATTGGCATCTCGGATTACGGCTCCGCGCCCATCGCCCCCTTCGAGATGGAAGTGCTCGCCTTCGACAGCGACCCGCTCAACATCCAGAAGGCGATCCTGTCTTATCCGAAACTGCGCGGCAAGCGTTACGTCATCAACGTTTTTCACGCCACGCCCTCCGATACCGGCCTGAAATACCGCTACAACGCCCTTGGCTACGACTTTGTCCACACCAGCCCGATCCTGGGCCGCAACCTGCCTGTCGTCACACATGGACGCCTGTTGCACGTCCACAAGGTCGAGAACATTGACCACGTCAATTTCGCCAACCGCTCCCTGGCCGAACACGGCGAACACATCCCGCCGCAGACGCTCGGCGAACCGCACATCTACAACTATTATGCCCAACTGGAACACCGCGCCGTTGGCTGGGCGCAACTGGTTACAGTATATGACAGCGTCGGCTACATCAACCAGATGTATACCTCTCCCGTCTTCCGCAAGCGCGGCATCGCCACCGCCCTGCTCAAACGCATCCATCGCGAGGCTCACGCGCTGGGTTTGAAACGCATGGCGCTCATCCCCTCCGAAATGTCCATGCGCCTGTATCGCCGCGCCGGTTACCATGCCCTGGCCTATCTTTCCGTTTTTCGGCCCACAGAGACAGGATGACCAAACCTCGCCTCGGCCTGATTGTCGACTCGACCTCCGTCCCGGCCTGGACATACCGACTCGCGGAACGACTCCTGGCCGCGGATATTGCCGAGGTCGTCCTGCTCGTTCACTCTGGACTTGAGCCTGCCGCGCCGGCCCTGCTCGAATCCTACCTTCGGCTCGAGCGCCGCTTCCTGCACGGCGGCTCGGACCCGTTCGCCCGCCGCGACCTGCGCTCCCTCCTTCCCGAAACCCCTCTCGTCAATGCCGACGATCAACAAAAGGTTCAATCCCAGCGGCTGGATATATTATTAAATTTGAGCAGCAACGACTTTAGTCGTTTCTCGCTATGTGCCTTTGCCCGCCTCGGTCTGTGGACATGGGACGCGCATCCCGCCAGCGGCTTCCGCGAAGTATTGAAAAATCAACCGTTGACCACTTGCGAACTGCGCGCCTTCCACCCCGATTCCGAGGATTTCAAAATCATCCGCCGCGCGGTCTTCGCCACCGACCCAATTTCAGTCAATCGCAATCGAAATCGCATTTTCATCAAGACCGCATCGTTGTTGCTCTGGGCGCTCCAACGCCTGCAACTCTCTGGCGAAGAAAATTTTTTCGATGGGCTTGAATTCGCCGCAGACACCAGGCCGGCCGCGCCACTTTTTCTTGACCTCGCAGGGCTGGCTGTCACACAGGCCGCACGGTATCTTGGCAAAAGAATCCGCTCACGGCTGGACAAGGAGCAATGGATCGTGCTGGCCGCGCAAAATCAAAGCGGATTAACTCCCGATTGGAGCGCGCTCCAGCCTCTCGTCCCGCCGCGCGATCGCTACTGGGCCGACCCGATGATGGTCGAGCGCGACGGGCAGGTCTATATCTTCATCGAAGAATTCATGAATCATACCGGGCTGGGCCGAATCGCCTGTCTCGCCCTCGACGCGCAGGGACAAGTCATTTCAAACCAGACCATCCTGGAACGATCGTATCATCTCTCCTATCCATTTATCTTCGAGCATCGCGGTGAGACCTACATGATTCCTGAAACTGCGCAGAATCGTCAGATCGAGTTATATCGCTGTGCGCGTTTCCCCGACCGATGGGAATTCGTCAAGCCGCTGATGACGGATGTCTACGCGGTGGATTCGACTCTTTTGAAACACAATGACCGCTGGTGGCTGTTCGCCAACTTGAGGACCGAGGAGGGTGCCTCCTCATGGGATGAATTGCACCTGTTCTGGGCTGATGACCCATTATCCAGTTCGTGGACGCCGCATCCCCTCAATCCTGTGATCTCCGACGTAAACCTGGCGCGCCCGGCCGGGCCGATCTTCGAGCATGATGGTCATCTCTACCGCCCATCTCAGGATTGTTCGCGCGGCTACGGTTATGCAGTGAACCTCAACCGCATCGAGGCCCTCACCGAGACCGAATACCGCGAGACGCCCGTCGGGAAAATCCTGCCGCAGGGAAAACTGCGCGCCGCCCACACCCTCAGCCGCGCCGGTGAATGGATCGCCATCGACGCGGTCAGACCGCTGAAATCAAACTGACATCGCCCTGAGCAGAGCGCAT
>DAOTXP010000259.1:0-37452 GCA_034435275.1 Anaerolineales bacterium
GCCGTGTTGCCGTTCATGGGTGTGCTGTTTATCTTTATGGGTTACCTGATGAAACAGGCAAAGCGCAACTGGTTCATCGGCATCCGCACGCCGTGGACCCTCAGCAGTGACCGCGTGTGGGATGAAACGCATCACCTCGGCTCGACCCTTTTCATGGCGTCGGGTGTGTTGGCGGTTATCGGTTCCCTGTTTGGCGGTGTAACCGCCTTCTTGCTGACGCTCATCCCGCTGATAGGCTCATCGCTCTTTCTCGTTGTGTATTCCTACGTGCTTTATCAGCGCGAGACGAAGGCGTAAACAAGGCTGTGATAACCTTTCTCGCCCGCGTTTCACGTGAAACTGAGCAGAAGAAACTGACCGTGTAACGACCGCTGTTGGAAACAACCTGCAATTTTCCGCGACGAAAGAGAGAAGAAAAGATGGCCGAATCCATCCAACAATGGGAATACCGTGTCCAGACTGTGGGCGGTTTTTTCAGGGGCGTCCCTGCCGACGAGCTGGAAGAACTCCTCAATGAATGGGGCGTGGAGGGCTGGGAGGTGGTCTCCACGCACATTCTCGAGAATTCGAACAAGATCAATATCATTGCCAAACGACCGCTGACCCGTACTGCCCGCCGCGAACGCTCCATGCCCGCGTAGGAGAACAGAATGTTGGACCGCAAAGCCCTGACCGGGTTCCTGGTCGTCACCCTGCTCATTTCCTGGCCGCTGTTCCTGGCTCCGCTTCTCTTCGCGGACCTCGAGCCGGTCGTTGCACAATCGGTCACAATTGGCCTCTGGGCGCTCGCCATGTGGGGACCCGGTCTTGCCGCCATCCTGACGACTCGGATAATACAGAAAAGACCTTTCCATAGTCTGAACTTGAATCGGCTTGGCCCAAAACGCTTTTATGTCTGGGCCTGGTTCCTGCCGCCGGTCCTCAGCATCATCGGTGGACTGGTCACTCTGCTGTTTGGCGTCGCAAAATTGGACACAAATTTCACCCTGATTCGCGAGGCCATGGCCCAGGCCGCAGGCGGCGAGGTTGTCCCGGCAGGATTAGTCGTCGCGGCCCAGATCGCGTTCGCGATTCTTCTCGCTCCGTTTATCAATGTACTATTTGCACTGGGAGAGGAATTAGGCTGGCGCGGCTTTTTGCTCCCGCACCTTATGCCGCTCGGCCAGTGGAAAGCTATCCTGATTAGCGGCGTGATCTGGGGACTGTGGCATGCCCCGGCTGTTGTGCAGGGACTCAACTATCCAGGCTATCCAGTGGCGGGGATTCTCATGATGATTGTTTTTTGTGTTCTCCTGGGAACGATCTTTGCATGGTTGTTTCTGAACACCCGCAGCCCGTGGGTGGTGGCATTGGCGCACGGCGCGGTCAATGCTACCGCCGGATTGTCGGTGATGTTCCTGTTGCCGGGTTTCAACATGGTCTTCGGCGGGACAATGGCTGCACCAACCGCGTGGATTGGCATGGTGATCTTCATCGGCTGGCTTGTGCTGACGAAACGGCTGCCGGTTCGAGTCCAGGAAGAAGCGAATGAGGGCACTCTTTAACCAGGCATCAGGTATTTGTGGATAAATAGAACAAATTTTCTATAAACCCAACCGAGAGTGGGTCTATTATTTCTTTCCTGTTTCTGCTAAACTATACTCATGCCCTCTGAAGTTGATGCCCGGAAGCCTGGCCACACAAAGCGGACTCTGGATCAATTGAGCCGCCTTGTGGATTTGAGCGTGCGACTCAACTCCACCCTGGATCTGGATAGTCTCCTCCAAATCATCATCCACACCGCGGCTGATCTGTTGGGTTGTGAGACGGCTTCCATTCTTCTTTATGACGAAAAGAAACCGCATCTGTTCTTTGCCGCCACCAGCGGGCCGCAGGCTGACCAGTTGAAGCAACTGGAAGTGCCGATGGAAGGTAGTCTGGCCGGGACAGTATTCCGCACCAACCGCGCCATTATCATTAACGACGCGCAGAAAGATCCGCGCCATTATGGCTTTGTAGCCAAGAAGACCGGCATGCTGGTACATTCACTGATGGGCGTGCCCATGCGCATCCGCGACCGGCTGACCGGCGTGCTGGAGGCAATCAATAAGCGTAACGGCGAATTTGACTCCGGCGATGAGTTGATCCTGAGCGTTATTGCGTCACACGCGGCAGTGGCTGTCAATAATGCGCGGTTGGTGAACGCGCTCCAAAAAGCGCTTGACCGCGTGAAGGAGGCAGATCGTCTGAAAGAGGATTTTCTGGCGCTGGCCTCTCATGAACTACGGACGCCGCTTGGCATCATTATCGGTTATGCCACGTTCCTGCGTGAGGATGCCCAGGGTGAACTTTCGGAACATGCGGAGCATGTACTGAACGCATCTCTGCAACTGCGTTCGCTGATTGATGACATGACCAACCTGCGCCTGCTGGAAACTGACGGGCTGAACTTCAGGCCACAACAGATGGCGGTGCAAGTGCTGTTGGACAGAGCCTGCAAGAGTATACGCCTCATGGCGGATAGCAAAGCTCAAAAATTGGTACCGGAATACACCATGCAACCGCTCATGGTCAATGTAGATCCGGAGAAGATGAACGCCGCGCTCAGCAGTGTGCTCAACAACGCGGTGCGGTTTTCGCCGGTGGGAGGCGAGATTCGTGTCGGCGCGAAGGCGGATGCGAACGGAGTCCTCGTTTGGGTGGAGGACGACGGCGAAGGCATTCCCGAGGATCAACTGGACACCATTTTTCAGGAGTTCCGCCAGGGCGAGCCGCCCAACACGCGTCGATATGGCGGATTGGGGATCGGCCTGACGATTGCGCGCGGACTGATCGAGGCGCAGGGCGGCAGGATCTGGGCCGAGAGCGATGGAGCCGGGAAAGGGGCGCGGTTTAACATCCTTTTGCCGGGACCCGTTCAGGTGTCCCGCACGACGGCGAAGAATTAGACCTCGTCGAGTGAATCAAAAAGTCCCCGTCGTTCTGAAACGGGGACTTTCGTTTTTTTCTAGCCTAGGTGCATGGGCATGATGACGTGCAGGAAACTGTCGTCTCCCACCGGGCGGACGACGCCGGGCGCGTTGGCGGCCGAAGTTTCAAGAGCCACGTTGGGCGTCTTGACCACTTCGAGCACTTCGCGCAGAAACTTGACGTTGAAGGCAATGAGTACACTGCCCCCGTCCACGGTTGCTTCGACGATGGTCTCGTTTCGGCCGGTCTCTTCAGAGACCGCCGAGATTTCCACCTCTCCGGGCGTCATATCACCGTTGGCGGCTTTGATGTCCAGACGCGCAACGTTCGAGCCCTCGCGGGCAAAGATCTCGGCCTGCTTGCAGGCTTTAAGAAGGGATGCGGTGGAGACCAAAGTGCGCGACTTGTGCTGGCGCGGGATGATTTGCTGGTAATCGGGGAAGGTGCCGTCAATCAACTGAGAGACCAGTTCCACGTCCTTGACGCGGAAGACGACCTGGCCGCGTCCTTTGGGTGTGACCATCGAAATCATTTCATCGCCGTCGCCGGCGATGCGCGCCAGTTCGCTCAGGGCGCGCGCCGGGATAATGGCATTGACCGGCTTGGGTGCCGGAGAGGAAAGCACGGCCTTGCGCACCGAGAGACGGAAGCCGTCCGCGGCCGCCATCGTGACCTGGTCCTTGTCCACCGTCATCAGCACGCCCATCAGCACCGGGCGGGCCTCATCGGTCGAGGCGGCGAAGGCTACCTGATGGATCATCTCCTTGAAATCAACGACGTTCAACTGGATCGCGCCTTCCATCTCCGCCACCGGCAGAGGCGGGAACTCTTGCGCGTCAATGCATTTGATGTCGTTGTTCGAGGGGCCCGAGTGGACATTCAAGTTCTGGGTTTGCACATTGAGGGTCAATTGCACCTGGTCGCCGGGCAGAGTGTTGACCAGGTCCGCGAAGGTGCGGGACGGAACGGTGGTGGAGCCTTCCTCCTCGATGCGCGCCGGAATCCAACACGTGATCCCCATCTCGAGATTCGTCGCCGAAAGCCGCAAACGACCTTCGTCGGTCGCGATCAAAATGTTAGCCAGCACGGGCAGGGTACTGCGCGGCGACACGGCGCGGGAGACGATGCCCAGTCCGCGTGCGAGATTCTCTTGAAGGACGATAACTTTCATGGCCGGACCCTCACGACAAATCGGATTTGCGAAAGTATATCATTAATCGAATCGGCTATTCTTTCGCGACGCCCGTCATTCGATACTTAATCCACAAAGGCCGAAATGCCCAGCATCAGCAGGACGAACAACAGTTGCAGGACGAACAGCGCCGCAAACACATAAGCGACCACTATCCAGCCTGAAGTCCCGCCATCCACGCGCACCGCCTGCCCTTCCGCCATCTGCCGCACGGCCAGCACGGCGCGCGTCACTGACCGACGCGGCGTGCTGCCGATCCACAACCAGTCTTTCACCTCGGTTGGAACAACGATCTTCGATCCCCCGAATCCGTCCAGCCATTTGCGCGTCGCGTCCGGCAATGCGACCATCACCCCGAGGGATAGGAGGACTACTTTGACTGCCGCGGCCTCCTCTGGAATTTCCCCGCCCGCCGCGATCACGGTCACCGGCAGACCCGGGACCTGTTTCTGCGCCTCGGCGCGGACCGCCTCCCCGAATCCGCTCCCGGCCTGATCGAAGACGACCACCGGGAAATGTGCGTATCGGTCACTGAGCGCGCGAGCAGCCTCCGAGCCGTCTGCGCGCAGACAGGACAGATGATAGACAAGCACAAGGATGAACCATGCAAGCACCTGGGTTATGTTGAGCAGGCTTACCCAACTCAGCGTCTGCGAACCAAGCAATGCCTGCAGGAGTTGGAAGATCAGACCCACGGCCGAGACCATCCCCCCAATGACCGAAGCAAACAAGACCAGGTACAGGTAGATCTTCCGAATCACCGACCGGCGGGCATGTTCTCCTGCCGGGCCGTCCGCGCGCGCCTCTTTCTGGATCGGACGCCAGGCGCTCAACCAAAGCGGCAGTCCGACCGCCAAGGTGGACAGCACGCCTGAAAGGCGCGCACGCATCTCATCGCCCCAAATCTGGTGTCCTGCCGCAATGTCAATCACGAAGGATGTCAACGCCGCCAGGCCGACAAACGAAGCCACCAGCCCGATGATGGACAGGATGTACAGGTAAATCCTATTAAGCGCGGCACGGCGCTGTTCATCAGCCGCGGCCTTGATGTTTTGACGCAGCCAGTAACCGTAGTAGGCCCAGACCATGCCCAATGGTGCGCCAATGGAAACGGCCCCGGTGATGCGTCGAAGGACTTCTGCGAACGCTAGGTCCTCCCCCAGCGCCCGGCGCAGTAACACGTTCAAGGTCACGCCCGCCGCGGACAGCACGAAGATCACGCCCGACAGTGCGAGGAAGTACAGGATGCCCAGGCGAAGATTTGAATTCTGCTCTCCCGGCTGATGGAAGAACGCCTCCTGGCAGGTGCGCCAGGCAAAGAACCAGATCGGTGTGCCGATCAGCAACAGGGCAGTTCCATTGATAAACAATTCGCGGCCGACCTCTCCCAGCCCCCTGCCGGGAATGAACAACAGGAAGCGGATGATCTGTTGCGTCCCGATAATGACCATCAGCAGGCTGTACAGCACCCAGATGTATCGGTACAACCTGCGGATGTCAGTGAAGTTCTCCGTATCCGAAAGTGTCTGCCAATTGGCGCGCAGGACGGTGAGAAAGTACCACGCGGCAACCGCGTTCATCACGATGGCGATCAGGTTGTCCATCCAGGTCTGGTTCCCGCCTGCAAGGGCGCGGTACGACGCGAACCCGGCGCTCTCGATGAACGTGCGGTTGACCAGCGCCAATCCGTTTTGGGCAACGGGGATTAAAGTCGCCAGCAGAACGCCGTAGAGGAAAACCGCCCGCAGACCGGCGGAATGCTCCTCCTCGTCCGCGGCTGAGGCGCGTTGCGCCCAAAGCCAGTGCAGGGCAAAGATCGGCACGCCCACCAGGATCAAAGCCAGTGCCCGCGCCAGCGTGTCCCCTGCGGACAATACATCCGTCTGGAAGATACTGCGTAACAGATTGATCAACCCCCACAGCACCACCTCCAGCGTAATGAAAGCGACAGCGTAAAAGTAAAGACGACGAACGGTGCGCATTGGGGGCCTCCACTACCTAGTAGATCGGTTCAGGCGTTGGCTGGTACCAGTTATAGGACCAGAAATTGTAGGGCATCTGCTCGAGTTTCCATTTGCCATCCTGCTGAATGAGGGTGGCGCGGTCCTCACTGCTGTAACCCGATGAAAACGGGTCGCTGTTGCTGTAGCTCACCGTCAGCAAAACGACTGCCCGCTTCCCTCTAATTTCAGTCTCGCCAATTTGCACTCCTACGTTCGACGGGTCCACGTAGCGGTAAAGGAAATCCTGTTCGAACTGCTGAAAGGTCGGCTTATTCTCCTTGTCGGCCAGATACGCGTAAGCCTTCTCGTAATCGCCTTTGAACACCGCCACCGTGTAGTTGTGAACGACGCCTTCCGGTGTGCTATCGTCTACATAGGTCAAGGTGTCCTGACGGGCAAAGAACAACGTCAATGCCAGGACGATCAGCACCCCGATCCCGATCAGAATGCCGAGCAGAAAACGGTCTTGTTTCATTGGGTAAACTCCTTGGGGGTCAAAGGGGGACGCGTCTGCGCCGCCTCGCGCCGCGACGGGGAGTTGGTCCCCGTCTCCCCGGGCGCGCCGCGATCACCAGGAAGGGCCCCAGTGCCGGAAGCATGATTGCCAGCAGGCCCCACAGCGCGTACGAAGCGAACGACAGCCGCCGCGTCCGCAGGTAAAGCAACGCCAGGGTCGCCATTGTCACAAGAAAAACTTCGAGGATCAACTTTATGATCGACGCGGCCGTGTTGGATTAGATTGTATAGGCTTTCGTAGAAAAAAACAAGTCAGGCAGGTATGCCGCGCGTGTTATACTACCGGCAACCGTCTTTTGGAGAATATCATGACTACTACACCTCCCCGTTGGGATCTGACCAATATCTATCCTTCTCTTGAATCCAAAGAATTCAAAGCTGCCTTCGATGAACTGAAAAAGAAGATCGCCGACCTCGGCGACTATTTCGATGAAGTCGTCGTCAAGGCCACCGCGAAAACGCCGTCCAGGGAATTGGGGCATACCCTTGGCGAAGTGGTGGATCGCTTCAACGACACGTATGTGTTATCCACCACGCTCGGCCCGTACATCTCTTTCCACGTTGATACCAACTCGCACGATAAAGTCGCCAAGCGGCTCGAGTCAGAGTATGAGCAGGCCGCGGTTCCACTGCGCAAACTGGGGGTCCGCTTTCAGGCGTGGCTGGGCAAGATCGCGCCCGCGCTCGATCAGGCCCTTCCGCATCATCCGTCCGCCCAGGCGCATGCCTTCAATCTGAAGGAGGCCGCCGAGCAGAGCAAATATCTGATGTCGGAAGACTTGGAAGGGCTCGCTGCCGAACTGACTTTGAGCGGAGGCAACGCTTGGGGCAAGTTGATGGGCACGGTCACCTCGCAACTCACCGTGGACTTCGAGCTGGACGGCAAGACCGAGAAGTTGCCCATGCCCGCGCTGATCAACCTGCGCACCCATCCCGACGGCGAGGTGCGCCGCCGCGCTTACGAGGCCGAGAACGCGGCCTGGGATTCCGTGCGTGAGACGCTGGCCGCCTGCCTGAACGGGGTCAAGGGCGAGGTCAATACGCTGAACAAACGCCGCGGCCGCGAGGACGCGCTCCACTCCGCGCTCGACCAGGCGCGCATTGACCGTCCCACGCTGGAAGCAATGATGGAAGCCATGCAGGATTCCTTCCCGCTCTTCCGCAAATATTTCAAGCACAAGGCCAGACTGCTTGGAAAGGAAAAACTGGCCTGGTACGATCTGTTCGCGCCCGTCGGCGCTGCAGGCGGCAGTGTATCTTTTGAGGAGGCGCGCGACTTCATTCTTGAGCACTTCACCAACTTCTCCCCCGAATTGACTGCTTTCGCCCAACGTGCCTTCGATCACAACTGGCTAGACGCCGAACAGCGCGAGGGCAAGCGCGCCGGCGGCTACTGTTCCGGTGTGGAGGCGGTGAAAGAGAGCCGTATCTTCGTCAACTTCGACGGCTCGGCCGACCAGATCTCCACCATCGCCCACGAACTTGGCCACGCCTTCCACAACGAATGCGCCTATCAGGCGAACAAGACCGTCATCCAGCAGGATACGCCCATGACACTGGCCGAAACCGCCTCCACCTTCTGCGAGACCATCGTCACCGAGGCGCGGCTCGCCAAAACCAAAGGCCCGCAGGAGGAACTGGCCATCCTGGAAGGTCATCTCAACGGCGCGTCGCAAGTCATCGTGGACATTTACTCGCGCTTCCTGTTCGAGAAGGAAATCTTCGAACGCCGCGACCAGGCTGAACTTTCCGCGGACGAATTCTGCGAGATTATGGAACGCGCCCAGAAAGCCACCTACGGCGACGGCCTGGACGAGCGTTATCTCCAGAAATATATGTGGACGTGGAAGCCGCACTACTATTCCACCGGCCTCTCGTTCTATAACTTCCCGTACGCGTTTGGTCTGCTCTTTGGTACCGGTCTTTACGCCATCTTCAAACAGCGCGGCGCGGCCTTCGTGCAGGATTACAAGAACCTGCTGGCCTCCACTGGCGAAGCCACCGCCGCAGACCTGGCGTCGCGCTTCGGTATTGACATCCGCAAGAAGAAGTTCTGGGCCGACAGCATCGCCATCATTGCCAGACATGTGGAGCGCTATTGCGAGTTGTAATTCGACCGTCCTTGCGAGAAGGATGTCCGTTCCATGCCGATCCTCGCAATTGACCACGTGCAACTCTCCATGCCAGCGGGAGAGGAGGACAAGGCTCGCGCCTTTTATGTGGGCATGCTCGGCTTTGTCGAAGTGCCAAAGCCCGCCTCGCTTTCCGGGCGCGGCGGTGCGTGGTTCGAACAGGGACAGGTCAGCCTGCACCTCGGCATCGAGGCGGATTTCCGTCCGCTTAAGAAGGCGCATCCTGCATTATTAGTGGATGACCTTGACGCGTTGATCGCCCGCGTTCGCCATGCAGGCCGCGAAGTGGACACGAGCCAGCCGCCTCTGGACGGCTACAAGCGGGTTCACGTGTTCGATCCGTTCGGCAACCGGCTGGAGTTGATGGAGAAACTTTAGCGTGCGAAGAATTCCCATCTTGCTGGCAGTATTAACGCTAGTTGCTCTTTCCTGCTCCCTGTTTGCTCCCCCCGCGTCTGCCCCGGCGGGGGAGCCGCAGGTTTCCGAAGCAGATGCGCCGCGTATCAGCCTCGAGGAAGCCAAAGCCGCCTTCGATGGCGGCGTGGCCGTGTTCGTGGACGTGCGCAGTGAGGCCGCGTATGCAGACGGTCACATTCCCGGTGCACTCTCCATTCCGCTGGCGGAACTCGAATCCCGCCTCGACGAACTTGACTCCGGTCAATGGATCATCACGTACTGCACCTGACCTGCTGAGGAGTCGAGCGCCCGTGCGGCGCAGATTCTGTTGGAACATGGTTACTCGCGCGTGAACCCCATCCTGGGCGGATTTCACGGTTGGGAGGACGCGGGGTATCCTGTGGAAAAAGGCCAATGAGACTCGCGGGTTTGCCCAAGCGAATCCGCAAAAACTACAGGAGGAACAAATGAGTAAATCAGGTTTGATCGTGGCCGCCATCTCGCTCGTGGTGGCAATCGGTGGGACGGTGATCAGCCCACTATGTACTCCCTGCCTGGTTCTGTTCCTGGGGGCGGGCGCAGGCTATCTGGCCGGTGTATTCGACAAGCCGGTCGAAAAGTCGGCCGCGACCAAAAGCGGCGCGTTGGCTGGGCTGATCGGCGGCGTTGGCGCGCTTCTCGGGCAGGCTGGCGGTTCCGTCATCAACGGCGTGATGGTCGGCCCCGCAGGAACGGCGCAGCTCCTGCGACAATTGGGGATTCCCTCTGCTGGCGGAGACACCGCCTCCATCTACTGGGTCGGCCTGATTTTGAGCACAGTCTGCCTCGGATTGCTCGACCTTGCCTTCATGGCTGGTACCGGCGCGTTGGGCGGGATGCTCTGGCATCAGATCAATAACAAGAACACGACTACGCCCGCGCCCCAATAGTAGGATGAAACTCCGCCTCACGCCATGGAGCGAGGCGACGCCTCCAACCGAATCTCGTCTGCGTGCCCTGCTTGCGCAACAGGGCCTGGACTTTTATGCCTGGTCCAACGGCCCGGGCGATGTCTACGCCCCGCACGCGCACGATTACGATAAGGTACTGTACTGCGTGCGCGGTTCGATCACCTTCCAGTTGATCGAGTTGGGCACATGGCACAAATTGAACGCGGGCGACCGCCTCGATTTGCCCGCGGGCACTGTCCATGCGGCGGAGGTCGGTGCGGAGGGCGTCGTCTGTTTCGAGGCGCATCAGGTTTGATTTAGCGGAAGCAGGCCGCGGGTCGGGAAAGAAGCGCAGAACCAAAAAGACGCGCCGATCTGACGCGTCTTTTTGGTTCAAACTGCTTGCCGATTTACCAGGTCGCGTGTAACCAGCCGCGCAGTTCCATGGCCTTGACCACGCGCGTGATCGCCACCATGTAGGCCGCGTCGCGCATGTAGACCTTCTCCTTCTCGCTCGTCTCCAGCACGGCGTGGAAGGCGGAGGTCATCTTCTGGTCGAGTTTCTCCAGCACTTCCTCTTTCGACCAGTAGAAGTTCATGTCGTTCTGCACCTGTTCGAAGTACGAGCAGGTCACGCCGCCGGCGTTGCACAGGAAGTCGGGGATGTTGAAGATGTTGTTCTTCTTGAAGAACTCGTCTGCCTCGGGCGTGCAGGGACCGTTGGCGCCCTCAGCCACGATCTTGACGCGGCTCGACATGTTCTTGATGGTCTCCGCGTTGACGTGACCTTCGATGGCCGCGGGAATCAGCACATCGGCCTCTTTGGTGATCCAGGCTTCACCGTCTTCCACGATGTAGCCTTCTTTTTCGGCAGCCTTCTTGTCAATCGTGCCATATTCGTCCACAATAGTGAGCAGGAAGCGAGGATCAATGCCGCCCTTCTTGCTGTAGGTGTAGGATTTTTTGTCGTGACGGTCCCAGCAGGAGACGCAGGCCACCGTACCGCCCAGCATCTCGACGAAACCGATGGCGGCGTACTGTGCCACATTGCCGAAACCTTCGATGGCCGCGATGGATTTCTTCGGGTCCATCTTGAGGTGCTTCATGGCCTCGCGCACGTGATAGATCACGCCGAAGCCGGTCGCCTCGGTGCGTCCGAGAGAGCCGCCGCTTCCGAGAGGCTTGCCGGTGAACACGCCGGGCGTGAACTGACCGACGAGGCGCGAATATTCATCCATCATCCAGCCCATCATTTGGGGGGTCGTGCCGACGTCCGGGGCGGGCACATCGTTGCGCGGGCCGATGTTCTTCCACATGGCGCCCACCCAGCCGCGGCAGATTTGTTCCTTTTCATTCGGAGACAGGGCCGAAGGGTCGCAGATCACTCCGCCTTTGCCGCCGCCCAGCGGGATGTCGGCCACGGCACACTTCCACGTCATCCAGGTAGCCAGAGCGCGCACGGTATCCAGCGTCTCGGCCGGGTGGAAGCGGATGCCGCCCTTGTTCGGACCGCGGGCGTCATTGTGTTGGACGCGAAAGCCCTGGAAGACCTTGAGCGAGCCGTCGTCCATGCGCACCGGGATTCGGAAACTATATTCGCGCATCGGCCAGCGCAGAACCTCGGCCACGCCGGGATCCAGCTTCAATTTCTTGGCGACGCCGTCGAATTGTTTTTGTGCCATTTCAAAGGCGTTGATCTGTCCAGACATATTGTTGCTCCTTAATGGATTGGAAGAGAATTTTTAGAAAAATACGCGGGCATCCCGGTGTGGAGCCCGCGTTTAAGCCAGATGTATGGCGCACTGTAAGACCATATTGATTCGAGACACTTTCATATGTGAAGGGACTTAACCTTATCACGGGAGGCAATTTTCCGTCAATGTGACAAATTGCGTCTACTTTTATGACCAGTGTCGTGGACGCGGCGCGCTGATTGAGCTCCCCAACAGAAGTAGAACTTGGATTTGGTCTGTAATTCAGCATGGGCTTCCAGTCCAATGGCAGGCGCATATTTCATGGGTTTCTTTTATCATGAAGCGATCAGGAACGCGGGAGCCCGAAAGATGTTTAATCTGGCTGTTTCGAACCCCACTCGATATTCGATAGTTTTTCGAACCACTTCGAGAACTGCATCTTGCGGGAACGCACCAGCACGGTGATATACAGGGCTATTCCAAAATTGAAATAACTCGTGCCGCGAATATCCGGGACCGAGCCGATTGCCAGGTTTGCGGGCCACACCAGCGCGATCCACTCCGCAAGCTGGGGGACGAGAATCTTATCGTATAGGATGATCGCCGTCGCGCCGATCAAAATGCCGGGCACGCTTCCCGCGCCGCCCAGGATGACCATGGTCAGCGTGAGCGAGGATACGTAAAAGGAATACAACTCCGGGTCGGCGTAGGTGAATGTGGCGGCGTACAGCGCGCCGGCGATCCCGGCCAACGCGGAACTGATCACCAGCGCTGTCGTGCGCGCCCGCGGCACGTCCACGCCTGCGGCCAGGGCGGCGGTTTCATCTTCGCTGGAAGCGAGCCATGCCCTGCCCGTCGAGGAAAATGCGAAGCGTATGCTCGCGAAGGCCGCCAGGAGGACGAATCCAAAGACAAGGTAATAACTTATCACGGGCAGGAACAGTTGCGGGATCGGGAAGCGGAACAAAAGAAATCCATGGATCCCATTTGGGCCGCCGGTAAAATCGAAGTTCACTATTAATTGACGAACGAGCAGTCCCAGGGCGAGTGTGGCGACCGCGAGGAAATCATCGCGCAGGCGGCGCGCGAACAATCCCTTCACGACGCCTAGCAGGGCCGCAGCGAGGATCGAGGCGCACAATGCTAATAGAAAATTTCCGCCCCGAGATAACGTGATCGCGGCAGCATACGCGCCGAGTCCGAAGCCTGCGGCAAACCCAAAGTCCAGCAGACCCGCAAAGCCGAGCGCGATGTTCAATCCAAGCGCCAGCAGGACGAAGATCGCCGCGGTTCGCAGGATGATCTGCCCGCCGAACCCAAAACTGTAAAGCAGGATGGGGGCCAGCGCAAGCGCCGAAAGATAGATGACGACATCCCGCTTCGCGCGGGACCTCGAGCCTGTCCCCGGCAAAATGATCGAGTCGCGCACCTGGGCTGACCCCGTGTCCGTGCCGCCTTTTTCCATCAACCCCAGCGGCCGCCAGGCGATCAACGCAAGCAGAAGGGATAACGTGATCGCGCTCGTCCATTGCGCGGAGAGATAATAATCACTCAATGCGGAAACGATGCCGATGCCCAGACTGCTGATCAACGCGCCCAGCGGGTTGCCGATGCCGCCCAGCAGTGCGGCAGTGAACGCCAGCAGGCCGCTTTGTGCCCCGTGCGTTCCGAACGGACGTCCATAGTACAACGCGAAGATGAACGCCGCCGCTCCGGCCAGCGCGCCGCCTACTGCGAAGGCGTGCTGGATGGTTGCGTCAACGTTCACGCCGACCATCTGCGCCAGTGTCTGATTCTGGGTGAGGGCGCGCAGGGCGCGCCCTGTGGACGACCGATACACAAAACGCGTCGCGAGCGCAACGAACAGGAACGCCATGATCACTACGAACAAATCGTTGGCGCGGAATACGATCTGAAAAGGAAGACCAAGCGCCTGCACAAGATTCGCATCGGGTAAAAGGCTGGGGATGCCATCGGTCGGCACTTCGGGCAGGCCGGGCACGCTTCGATGCTCGCCGGGGATCCACGAGGCCTGGAAGGTGCGCCAGACCAGCGCGGCCTGAAACAGGATGAACGACAAAGCCAGCGTGGAGATCAGAGGCGCGAGGCGTGAACGTCCGCGAAAGGGCTTGAAGGCGAGTTGATTCACGCCCACACTCAGTCCCGCCCCGAAAATGGAGGCGGCGATTCCGACCAGCAGGAGCGAGGCGGTCAATTTCACGGCAGGCCAATCGCTTTGGATGGCGAATCCGTTGATTAGGGACGTCACCGCGACGGAGGATAGCGCGAAGACGTCACCGTGCGCGAGGTTCAGGGAGCGCACCGCGCCATAGATCAGGCTGACACCGATGGCGTTCAAAGCCAATACGGCGCCGTTGGAAAGGCCGAAGATCAGAATCTGAACGAATATTTCGAGCGGCATTTTCTTTGTAACAGGTTTTGGCCCTGTTGCTTGTTCCACCTGTTTATGGGCCGTCCAATCCAGCTCAAAAAAGCCATTGCACGTCTCGTAGCGGTAAAACACATCCGCGATCAAATGGCCTTCGGCAGAATCGCGCGAAATGAATCTCGCGGACAAATCCATGTCCGGGCCGAGTTTCACCGTGAAAGAGTCATCCTGGATCTGGGCTCTCTCCGCTTCCGGGATGGGGAAGTAACGCATATTGACACACGGGGACCCCTGCGGTCCCTCATATCGGTAGTTGATGCCGGTGACGACCCCCTGGCGCACCTGGAATGAGATGACAAAAGAATTACCGTCCGAGGCGACCCCGCTCCCCTTCCAATCCCCGTCGTAGGGAGACGCCTCCTGTTCCCGCGGCGTCGCTTCCTCTTCGATGGGTGCGGGGCCGCGCGCACATGAACACAGCAACAGTAAAAGCAGGAGCCCTGGATAGCGTTTTTGCATTGATTCGATTTTGGATGCGACTTTATGTCTCAAATCTCAGTGGTCAACGATTTTGCGCTTTTGCAGGAATGCCTTCACGCCCTCCCGGTGCTCAGCAGATCTCCCCGCCTCTTCCTGCGCATCTGCTTCCGCGCCCAGCACTTCTTCAAGACGCGGATACATCGCCTTATTGAAAGCACGCTTGCTCAATCCGAACGCGCCGACCGGGCCGGCCGCGAGTTTTTCCGCAAAGGCCTGCACTTCGTTTTCGAAGTTGAACGGGATGACGCGGTTGACCAGTCCCCATTGGAGAGCCTGCTCGACGGCGAGGGGCTGGTTGCTGAAATAAAATTCCATGGCGCGGCCAAGGCCGATGAGCGCCGGCAGGAAAAGCGATACACCGCTGTCGGGGACGAGGCCGATGCCGCCGAAGCCGACCACGAATTTGGCCTCATCCGCGGCCAGACGCAGGTCGCAGGCCAGCGCCGCGCCGAGACTGGCGCCCGCGCACATTCCGTTGATCGCGGCGATGACGGGCTTTTCAATTCTGCGGATTTTCAGGACGAGCGGGTTGTACGTTTTCTGCAGATGTTCGCGGTAAGAGACTTTCCCTGCCGCGGCCAGCATCTCGGTCACATCGTGGCCCGCGCCGAAGGTCTTACCCGCGCCGGTCAGCACGATGACGCGCGTCTGCGGATCGCGGGCGGATTCGTCCAGCGCGCGTTGCAACGCGGCGATCAACTCGAAGTTGAAGGCATTGGCGCGTTCGGGACGGTTGAAGGTCAGAGTGCGGACGCCGGCCCGCAGTACGGAGAGAAGCGCGCTCATTTGCTACTGCGATAAAAATGGACTTCCGCTTTTTCCAGGGTAGCCAGCCCGGCATGGATGTTCGGCTCGATCACTTTGAGGAAACTTTCCAGTTTCTCACGCCTGTCCACCAGTTCGACGATGATCGGCAGGTCTTCGGAAAGGCGTTCGATTTTGAAGGTGTGGATGATGCTGTCTGCGCCAAAGCCCATCATGCCGCGCAGGACGGTCGCTCCGGCCAATCCGTGTTCGCGCGCCTTGAGCACGATCCATTCGTAGAGCGGCCTGCCCTCGCATTTGTCGCTTTCGCCGATGAAGATGCGCAACAGGGAGCCGTCTTGTGAGAGGGTCATGTCATCTCCAGATCAGGAATGCTAGGGTGCGTCCAAGCCAGACTGCACCAAGACCAAAAATGAGGTGCAGGACGAGATTGACGAGCGCGGGCAACGTCTGACCGTCCTGCAGGAGGCCAAACGTTTCGTTGCCGAAAGTCGAGAAGGTGGTGAAGCCGCCCAACACGCCGATGAATGTGAACGCGCGGGCTTCGGGAGTGAAGACGCCGCGCTGTTCGGCCAGGCCGGACAGAAAGCCTATGGCCAGACATCCGAGGAGGTTGACCGTCAACGTGCCGAATGGATACAGGCTGGTATTGAATGCCTGCTGGACCCATCCGCTCAGCCAGTAGCGTAAGACAGAACCCATGAATCCGCCCATGCCGATCAGGAATATTTTGTTCATAGACTCCATGCCAATTATAAAATTGGTAGGAGTCATCAGCCAGAGCGGTTGACGGTGGACTCCATCACCGGAAGGGATTTATAGCTCCAGACCATCCTCGGCCGAGTCGTCTTCGCCCGAGTCGAATTCTAGTTCCACTTTATCGCCCTCCAGATAGACCCACAGCAGGAGTACATGTCCTTCCAGTGTGTTGATGTTTCGGGCGGCCAGGATGGGGGCGGTTTGTTCGAGCCCCATCTCGTTGCGGTAGTGCAGGTGAATGGGGTTTTTGGCGTGCCAGGCGCGGTAACAGCGTTCGACCAGCGCCGGGCCGTTGAACGTGCGTAAGCGCGTGAGCGCCGGGACGGAAAGCGCGGGACCCTCGTTCAGTCCCAATGCCCAGCCGTCGTTGACGGCTTCGAACACGGGCGGCGGGCCTTCGATGATTGTGATTTTGTCATCCATGGGGGAATACCTGTAGTGTCGAGAATATACCATAATTTCGAGCCGCTGCGCCTCCCCCGAAGGCATTGTATAATGATTGTAATGGGCAACAAACTCGTTCCCAAGATCATCCTCGAAGGCACGCGTCTGACCTTCAAGACGGACATAGCCTTCGCTCTCAATGAACACCCGCGCATCGTGGGTCCGCGCAAGTATCGCTATCACTCGCCGTTGATCTCGGCCGAGTGGTGCGCTTTTACCAACTTTCCGTGGGGGCGCGGGCTGATCAACTTCGAACCGCACGAGGAACCCCTCGCGATGGAAACATACGCCGCGTGGGTCAAACTCTTCGAACTGCAACGCTATTACTCGTGGATCGTGGACCGCTTTCACCTGTCCACGCGCGCGTATCAACTGAAAACGTACAACAAGAATTACGATTTCCGCTGGCTGGAGGAACGCCTCGCGCCGCTGGGGTTTCGTCTCGTTCTGCTCACGCGCACGCCCGAATCGTTCGAGTCGGCGCGCGCCGAACGGCTCAAGGTCTCGGGCAAACCCTCGCAATACGATGATTTGCAGATCTTTATCGAAGAGCAGAAACTTCTTAAACGGTTGGCGGGCGAGTCCATCCTGCCGCGGCTCGATCTGGACATCTCCGATAACGACATCCCGCGCGCTGTCGAGTGCATCGCCGACTGGATGGAATCCACGGGCGGTTTATATTTATAGTTCGCGTACAATCTCTTTCACCAACCCCGGCCCGCGATAAATCAGTCCTGTATAAACCTGCACCAGCGCCGCCCCCATGTCCAGTCGGCGTTTGGCGTCTTCGGGATTCATGATCCCGCCCACGCTGACGACCGGGATTTTCCCACCTAATCGTTTGACGATTTTTCCCAGCATCGTCTCGCTCTGGACCCTGAGCGGGCTTCCGCTTAACCCGCCTGTTTCGCCCCTCAACGTGGACCTCAACCCCTCGCGTCCCAGCGTGGTATTCGTGGCGATGACGCCATCCATATTCGTGCGCAGGATGACTTCCAGCGCATCGTCGAGTTCTTCGTCCGTCAAGTCGGGCGAGAGTTTGACGAGCAGAGGCAGGGACTTCTCCCATTTCTTCTCCTCCGACTTTCGTTGAAGGTCGAGTTGCGTCAACAAGCCATTCAGGGACTCACGTCCCTGCAGGCGTCGCAGTCCCTCCGTGTTGGGCGAACTGACGTTGATGGTCAGGTAATCTGTCAGTGGGGCAAAATTCTGCAGGAGGCTCAGGTAATCGAAGACGGCTTCTTCGTTGGGCGTGGCCTTGTTCCTGCCGAGGTTGACTCCCAGGATGAAATCGCGTTTCGGCATCTGGGGCTTGCTTTGTGCTGCCGCGCCGCGGATGGACAGGCCGATCACACGTTCCAAGAATCCCTCGACCGGGCCGGGGCTTAAGCGCCTCTGCACGAACTCCGCGCCGCGGCTGGGAAAACCCATGCGGTTGATGACGGCCTCATCCTCCACGAGGCGGAACACGCGCGGACGCGGGTTACCCGCCTGCGGCAGGGGCGTGACCGTGCCGATTTCGATATGACCGAACCCCAACGCGGCCAGTCCGCGCAGGGCCAGGCCGTCTTTATCATAGCCTGCCGCGAGTCCCACCGGGTTCTGGAACGTCAACCCCAAAAGGGTGACAGGTTTGGGATGGGTTTTGAAAGATTGGGTGATGATCCAGTGGAGAGGAGTAAACGACCCCGCCAGCCGTAACGCGTACAGCGTCAGCGCGTGCGCGGTCTCGGCCTCGAGGCGGAAGAGCAAGGGACGCAGGAACGAATACACGGGTCAGCAGGCCTCGCCGACGATCTTGATCTCGTCGGGCTTGTTGGGCACGACGCACAAAAACTCGAACGGCTCGTCGCCGATGTTTTCGTAATAGTGGATGGCGCCTTCGGGGATAAACACCGCGTCCCCCGCGTGGACTTCGTACACTTCCTCGCCGATGCCGATGCGCGCATGGCCGCGCAGGACGTATTGCTCGTGCTCCACTGAATTGGTATGACGAGGCATCCCGCCGCCAGGCTTCATCGAAAATTTTCGCAGGGCGAAATTGGGGCCTTCCTGCGCGGAGATCAGGACCTGGATCGTCGTATCTTTTCCCGCGGCCACGTTTTTCTTTTCCACATCTTTGGAATGTTTAACGGACATGGGGCGCTCCTTTTGGGCGACTCAAGTCGCCGCTACATTTGAAAAGTCCACCTTCGTGGACTAGCCGACGAAGGTCGGCTTTGCATTGGTTGGCGCGATTTTAATCGCCATCCACTTTTCCATTTTTCACGCGCCACACCTTTGCGCTTTCCACAAACTCGGGCGTGAACATGTGCAGGTCGGTGGCGGTGAGCAGGGACTGTTCGGCCTGACCAAGATATTTCAGCACATCTGCGCGGCGATGCAGGTCGAGTTCGGCCATCACCTCATCGAGCAGGATGACCGGCCATTGACCCGTGCGCGCCTGAATCCACGCGACCTCCGCGAGTTTGAGCGAAAGGAGCGCGGTGCGGATCTGTCCGCGCGAGCCGTAATCGCCGAGGTCAATCTGGTTGGCGAGGAAACGCATCTCGTCGCGGTGAGGGCCGATGGTCGTCACGCCGCGCGCAATTTCCTCGGAGCGGAGTCCGCGCAGACGGTCCAGGAAGCCGCGTTCGATATCCTTCAGCGCGATGCTCGAACGGTCGGCGGGCGCGTCCAGTTTGAGGGCGATCTTCGGCAGGGGATCATAGGCGGGGTCGTAGGCGAGGCGCAACACTTCCGCGCCGTGAGTCAATTCGAGATGGACGCGCGCCGCCTGCTTCTCCAACTCCTGCACCGCCGCGATGCGCCATTGGATGATCTGCGCGCCCAGCCGCGCCAACGTCTCATCCCAGACTTCGAGTTGGTCGCTGTTTCCCCCGCCTTCGGCCAACGCTTTGAGCAAGGCGTTGCGTTGTTCGAGGGCCTTGCCATAATCAGAGAGGACGCCCGCGTACGCAGGGACGGCCTGCGCGATGGCGAGGTTGAGATAGCGGCGGCGCTCGTCGGGCCCGCCTTCGATGATTTGCGACATCTGCGGCACGAAGACCACCGCGCTGAACGCGCCAGGCGCGCCGACCGCGTCGCCGGCCTGCTTCTTCGCGCCGTCGAGCAGAATCTCCTTGCGCAGGCGCTGTCCATTGCCGACGCCGACGGGGTCCAGGATGAGGCGCACTTCCAGTTTGTGCGACCGCGCCCCACGCGCGTATTCGCCCACGATGCGCGCAACCGCAGGCGAGTTGCGCGCTTCGAGAAAGTTGACCATTTGCCGATCCGCGTTGGTCTGAAACGATGTCAGCGCGGCAAGGAAGTAAATTGCTTCGAGGATGCTGGTCTTGCCCTGGGCGTTATCGCCCACCAGCAAAACAGACCGCCGTGGAACGTCCACGTCCAGGCGGGTGAAGTTGCGGAAGTTGGTGAGGGAGAGGCGTTTTAAATACACGGTGATTGGTAAATGGTAATTGGCAAATGTACACACGTATACAGGTACACAGGTATACAAGTTGGAGCAAAACGTGTGTACTTGTCTACGTGTCTACCTGTGTACTTTCTTCACAACAACATCTCCAACTCGATCTCATCCCGCAAAGGAATATCGTTCTCGCCGATGAGCGGGATGGACGGTTTGAGTTTGCGCGTTTCGTTCACCGCATCGGGATACAAGGCAGAAAGATGGAAGCCGCGTTTCTGGTAAAAGCCGAGGGCGCGCAAATTATCGTTGGTAGTGGTCAGGTGAACGCGGCGGCATTGACTGGCTTTTGCTTCTTCAACGACTTTCTCGATGAGCGCCGTGCCGATGCCCTCGTTCTCGCGCAGGCTGTCAATGGAGACGATCTCGCAATCGGTGTCCAAAAACGTGTACGTGACGAGGCCGATCCAATCGTTGCCATCCAAAGCAAGGAAACCGCTCACGTTTTCGGGATGGAAAACCGTCCCGTGTGCGACAACGAACTCCGCGTCCCAGTGATCGTTCCAGAATTGGCGCAGGCGGGGCAGGTCTGCGGCGGTGAGGCGGTGGATGGAGGCCACTAGACGCGGTCTTCCTTTTCTTCCTCGGTTTCGGGAATCCAGACGCGCCTGGCGCGGTCGGTGAAGACGATTCCGTTGATGTGATCGATTTCGTGCTGGAAAATGCGCGCCAGCCAGCCCCTTGCCTTGACGCGCATCGGCTGTCCGCGTCGATTCAGACCTTTGACCTGGATCACCTCATGGCGCTCCACCTCGCCGACGAGATTGGGAATTGACAGGCATCCCTCCACGCCCATCACCTTTTCCTCAGACGCCTTCACGATCTCGGGGTTGAGCATCACCCAGACTTTTTTCTTCGCCTCGTCCTCCGCCTGCTCGGCTTCGTTGTTCTCGTAATATTCCACCACGATGAGACGCTCGGAGAGTCCGATTTGCGGCGCGGCCAGGCCCACGCCCGGCGCGTCGCGCATGGTCTCGATCATGTCGTCAATCACGGTTTGCAGTTTTTTGTCGAATCGGGTCACCGCGCGGGCTTTGCGGCGCAGGACCGGGTCCGGGAGTGTGACGATGGGGCGTAAAGTCATGCAACCTCTATGGCGGGAAAATATCGTGCCCGATTTTACTCCGAAAACCCGCCGTCCTCCCCGCCGCCCGCGAAACCGGCCTCGTCTGAATCAATGGCCATGGAACCCAGCCAGCGTTCTTCATCCTCTCGTGCAGATGCGGTTTGTTCCCCGTCCTGCGCCGATTGGGCAGTATCCCCGGCCCTCTGCTCTGCTGTGAACTCCCCAGCGCTGGTGTGATAGGTGGCAAGCCATTCGGCCATGCGGTCGCGCTCCGCGGCCTTTTCGGCGGCGCGCCTGCCGGCTACACGCGCGGCACGGCGCGCATCAATGTCCTGCTGGACTGCGGCGGGATCGTATACATCCTGGAATTCCAACTTGGAGCCGCCAACGGTGATGTAGACTGTCCCAAAGTTGAAGAGGTATCCAAGCAGACCAAGCCGCTGATATTCAGTGCTGAGGATGTTGTCGAGCGGCGCGGCGCGGCGTTGGGTGGTGCCGAAGGGCGTGCGGTCCAAGTCTATGATCTGGTCGGGCGTAACCTGGAAGATATCGTTAGCCCAGTCTACCCACTGATAGACTAACCACCCGAAGAAGGGCAGAGCGATCAGCGGCAGGGCGAGGAGATATGAGTCCAGGTACAGGCCCTCGGGTGTGAACGCAATGACGGGTGCGCCGGTGCGCAACAATCGGATGAATTGGTTGATCCACAGCGAGAGAATGACGATCAGGAAGAAAGACGGCTGCCAGATCTGATTGAAGAGCACGAACCCGTGTTTGCGATAGGTGATCGTCCCGGCATCTTCGATTCGGAACTTGAAAATATTCCCGCCGATGACGGAAAAGATCGTGGGACGATAGAGTTTTGGAAGTGTTGAGTGATCTTGTTTTTTGGTTTTCTCTTTTTCGACCGGGGCTGGCATGGTCAGGCCCAGTTTCTCCCGCAGGGCGGCCTTCATGGCTTCCTTTTCCTCGCCGGAGGCCAATTCCTTTGTGCGTTGCCAGTGCTCTTCGATCATGCGGGCGGCGTGGTAGGGATGTCCGACGTGGCTGAAATCAATCCGTCCGACGAAAGTGCGGACGACCACGTTGCCGTAGTCCAGGATGCGCCCAAGCGGATCGGTTTCCACGCCGACCGAAAGAATGGTGGATAGCGGCGCTTCCTGGCGGCTGTCGTAGATGCCGATGATTTTTTCGATCCACACCGCGCGCTGGTTGGTGACGATGTAATAATCGTTGCTCCAATCCAGTACCAGCCAGGCCGCCCATACAATGACGGCGAGCACGCCCAGCAGGCCCAGCGTGATGGCGAATACCGAGCCTGCCATAATACCCCACAGGAACAAAGTGACGCCTAGGAACAGAAAGAATGCCGGGCCGAACAACGCGCGCCACAACAGAATGGGATGTTTGCGCGCCAGGAAGTAGACCACTTCGCCCGGGCGGATCCATTTGAAGCGCAGTCTGCGCCATAATTTGTGGCTGGAAACGGTAACGTCGAAGTTGGGCTTCAGTTGAGGGGCCCGTTTGATTAGTTCGGCAAAATCCTCGCGGGTCAGGATGAAGACGCGCGTCGGAGTCTGCGCGGTGATCGAAGCAGTGCGCGGACGGTTGGATAGAATCTCCTCCTCCCCGAAATAATCGTTCCGCACGAGAATGGCCAGTTCATCCTCCCCTTTATCTGTGAGACGTGTCACCCTGACCTTGCCGCTGTGGATCAGGTAAAAACTCTCCCCACGCGAGCCTTGTTTGATGATGACCTCGCCTGCCTCGTAGGTTTTCTCGTCCACGATCTCGGCCATGCGCAATAGATCGTCCTCCGCCATATCATGGAAGAGGTGGATCTTTTTGAAGAATGCGGCGCGCTCGGCGTTTGGGATCACACTGTTATTCTAGCACGATTCAATCCAGGCGCACGATGGCGCAGCCGTATGGCGGGACTTCCGTCCGCGCAGGCGGACGCCCCTCGAGCAGCGCCTCCAGTGCCTCGTCCAGGTAGAAGCGGGTGGGTTGTCTTCGGCGAAAGGTGACATCGTCCACTGCGCCGCGGTAACGCAGGACGCCCTCGCGGTCTATCACGAAGACGTGCGGTGTCGTCTGCGCCTCGTACAAATCGGCGACGACGTGCCCCGCGTCTCTCAGGACGAAGGGCAGGCGGCGCGTTAAAGCGGCCGCTTTCAACGCCTCCAGCGACTCGTTGCCGTTCGGCGCAATGGACAGCAGAGTCGCCTGCCCGCGCAGTTGTGCGAGGGTGGCGAGCATGGCGCGGTCGGCGCGCTCCACGTGCGGGCACTCGCACGACCAGAAGTTGACGACGACGATTTTGCCGCGATAGCCGCTCAAGCGGTGGATGTGTCCCTCGAGGTCCGGCAGTTCGAAGTCGGGCGCGAGGCGGTTGAGTTCGGGCACAGGTCAATTATAAGACCTGACAGGTTTTTGAAACCTGCCGCGCCATTGCGCATGATAAAATCCCTTTCATGAAAAAATGGCAGTTCTGGGTCGGGGTGTTGATCAGCATTGTCTTCATCTGGCTGGCATTACGAGGCCTTCGGCTCGAGGAATTCTGGCAGGCGGTGCAAACCGCAAATTACTGGTGGCTGCTGCCCGGCATCGCGGTCTACTTTGTGGGGGTGTGGGTGCGCGCCTGGCGCTGGCATTACCTGCTTGGGCCGATCAAGAAGATCCCGACGAGGACCATGTTTCCGGTCACAGCGATTGGGTACATGGGCAACAATATCTACCCGGCGCGGGCGGGTGAAGTATTGCGCGCAGTGATTCTGAAACGTAAAGAAGGCGTTCCAGTTTCCGCATCGCTTGCGACGATCATCGTTGAGCGCATCTTCGACGGCGTAGTGATGCTGGCCTTCGTGTTCGTCAACCTGCCCGAACTGGCAAAGTTGACCGGCAGTTCCGGCTTCGTGGGCAACATCCAGCAGGCGGCGGTGATCGGGACCGGGGTCTTCCTCGGCGCACTGGTTGTTTTTCTGCTGGCGGCCATGTTCCCGCAGGTGACGGCAAAGGCTGGATTATGGTTCATTCAGCACCTCACGCCAAAACGCCTGCATACAAAAATCATCAGTGTGGTGAACAGGTTTCTCGATGGATTGGCATCGTTGCGTTCCCCGTTCAACGTATTGATGGTATTTTTCACGTCGGTGATCATCTGGCTGTTGGAGACGGGCAAATACTGGTTTGTGATGCACGCCTTCCCGTTCCAGGTCAGTTTCTTCGCGCTGATGTTGATGAATGGCATCGTCAACCTGGCGACGACCATCCCGTCCGCGCCGGGCTACATCGGCACATTCGACGCGCCGGGCATCGCGGTGCTTGCGGCCTACGGCGTGGAGCAATCCGTCGCGGTGGGATACACGCTCGTATTGCACGTGGCGCTGTGGCTGCCGATCACGTTGCTGGGCGGGTATTATCTGGCGCGCGAGGGCATCCAGTGGAGCGATGCGCTGAGGGCAGAGACAGAAATTAATCACGAGGATATTTAATGAGGATCGCCATCATCGGCGCGGGGTTTGGCGGCATGGCCGCCGCCTTCGACCTGCGCAAGGCCGGACACGAAGTCGTCATCTATGAATCCGCCGATTACGTCGGCGGGCTGGCTTCGGGTTTCAAGGAGCCGCACTGGGACTGGTCGGTGGAGAAGTTCTATCATCACTGGTTCCAGACCGATCGCGAGATGCTCGGCCTGATCCGCGAGTTGGACTGGGAGGAGAAGGTCATTTTTCCGCGGCCGTTGACTGTGATGTATCACGAGGGGAAATTCTATCCATTTGACTCGATCCTCAAGGCGCTTCTTTTTCCCGGACTTGGATTTGGTCTCGATAAAATCAGGTTCGGCTTCGTTGGATTGTTCCTTCGTCTAACTAATAACTGGCAGGCGCTCGAAAAAGTGACCGCCGATTCCTGGATGTTGAAATGGGCGGGGAAGAATGTCTATGAAAAGATGTGGAAGCCGTTGCTGATCGGCAAGTTCGGGCCGTATTATGGCCAGGTCAACATGGCATGGATGTGGGCGCGCATCAAGGCGCGCACCACGCGTCTGGGCACGTTCGAAGGCGGCTTTCAGAAATTTGCGGATATGTTTGCGGAAAGACTTCGGGAACTGGGAGTCGAGATTCGGCTGGGGACGCAGGTTAAGTTTATTAAACGGGATCAGGACCAGGGTCTCAGCATTGCGGCGGGGACGGTGGAGTCGTTCGACAAAGTGCTGGTCACCACGTCTCCGAACCTGATGGCGAAACTGTGTCCCGACCTGCCGGAGGATTATTTGCGCGGTCTGCTCGAATTAAAGTCCATGGGTGCGGTGGTGATGGTGCTCTCGCTCAAACAGCGGCTCTCGGAGCAGGGTTATTACTGGTTCAACCTGCCGAAGGAGGCAGGCTACCCGATGCTGGCGCTGGTGGAGCACACGAACTTTGTGGGGCCTGAACATTTCGGCGGTGACCATATCGTGTACGCGGGCGATTATCTCGAAGCGGGACACGAATATTTTTCGTTGAGCGATCGGGAATTGCTGGAGCGATTCACCCCGGCGTTCAAGAAATTCAATCCCGCCTTCGAGCGGGATTGGGTGAAGAAGGTCTGGGTGTTCAAGACAAACTATGCCCAGCCGGTGCCGCTGGTGAATCACTCGAAGAATATCCCCGCCATCCAGACGCCGATTGATGGGCTGTATTTCGCCTCAATGAGTCAGGTCTATCCCTGGGACCGCGGCACGAACTTCGCAGTGGAGATCGGAAGGCGCGCGGCAAGGATGATGCGTTAATGTCCCCAACCAATATGCGGCGCTTTCGCCGAAGTGGAGTAAAATAGAAAAAATCCCTGCAACGCCGCGCCTGCGGCGTTCACTTATAGACTGAAGGAGAATCCCCATGTATCACACACTTATCATCGTCGGTAATGTCGGCAAGGATCCCGAAATGCGCTACACGCCATCGGGCCAGGCCGTGACCTCGTTCTCGGTGGCGACCAACCGCCAGTACAACAACAATGCCGGAGAACAAGTTAAGGAGACCATCTGGTTCCGCGTTTCCACCTGGGGCAAACTGGCCGAGACCTGCAACCAGTATGTACGTAAAGGCTCGAAAGTGTTGATCGAGGGCCGCCTGACGCCCGATAAAAATACCGGCGGACCGCGCATCTGGACGAAACAGGACGGAACCGCGAGTGCCTCCTTCGAGGTCACCGCGAACACCGTGCGCTTCCTCTCCTCGCGCGGTGACGGAGACGGCGGCGCGGGTGCGCCCGCCACGATGGACGCCGGCGACATGGCGCCGGCCGACGACATCCCCTTCTAACTTTTGGAGAGCAATATGCCTAATCCTCCCGCGCGGCCCGCGCCTCTGAACCTGGTCGCTCCCGAAGGCCTCGAGTCGGTCTACGCCAATTTGGCGCGCATCTCACATTCGCCCGCCGACATTGTGCTCGATTTCGCTCACTCCCTGCCCGGCGAGACCCAGGCCGGCATCAAGGCGCGCATCGTCATGACACCGCTCAGCGCGAAACTCTTGCTGCGCGCCCTGACCGAAAACCTGGCGCGCTACGAAGCCGCGTTTGGCGAGATCGTTGTGCCGGGCAACTCCTCGCTGGCTGAGAGCCTCTTTCGCCCGCATCCGCCCGAACCGCCCAGAGACGAAAAGTCCAAATAGGCATGCACAAGCTCGAACAGATTTCCGAGCAAATCCGCAGGAATTTCGATGAACGCAACTCGGCGCGCGACCGGGCCCTGGCGCGGGCGAGACAGTTGACCCGCGCCTGCGCGCTCTCGATCCGCGCCGCGCATCGCGGCGATACGGACGAGATGGCCGGTCACCTCGCCGAGGCGCGCACCCTGGTTGACGCGCTGCGCGCCGACTTGAAGGATTATCCCGACTTGTACTTTGCGGGCTACACTCAGGACGCGCTCAAGGAATTCGTGGAGGCCAATACGGTCTGCGCGCTCATTCAGAATCAGCCTCTGCCCATGCCCGAGGAGCTGGACGTGAGCGGCGCGACCTACCTCAACGGCCTGGCCGAGGTGGTGGGCGAACTGCGCCGCAGAATCCTCGACATTCTACGCGGCGGCTACGCGCCGGAGGCCGAACGCCTGCTCGGCATCATGGACGAAATCTATGCCGTACTGGTCACCATGGATTATCCGGACGCCATCACCAACGGCCTGCGCCGCCAGACCGATGTGGCGCGCTCCATCATCGAAAAGACGCGCGGCGATATCACTTTCAGTCTGCGCGGCGAACACCTCGAGCAGGCCATCGCCCGGCTGAGCGGTCAGTTAAACAGCGGACAGGTTGAGGCGTCGCCGCGAGGCGGATTCGAGGTCCCGGAGGAATCGGGAGAGTAGGTCATGGCGCGCGCTGGCCGTCGTTATCCGCTGATCGTCTACCAGCAGATGATGAATCGCTGGTGGCCTGTCACGCTGACCCTGGCGCTGGGGCTGTTCCTGCTGGCCTTTGCTGTTGCGCGCAACCCGTATGGCATCATCCAGGCCTGGCGCTGGCAGGGACTGGTGGTTCTGGGCGGCGGGGCCATGTTGTTCACGATGGGATTGCTGATCATGCGCGGCGCGGCCTACGTCCAACCGATGGCGGGCTACCTGCGGCTGGTCACGCCGTTCCTGCGGCTGAACATTTCGTACCGGCGTTTCATGCGCACCTCCACGGCCGAGATGCAGTCGTTGTTCCCGCCCGCCAAAGTGCGCGGCTGGAAGCGCGAACTGCTCTCCTCCTACGCCAGCCGCACCGCGGTGGTGATTGAACTGAACGGCTGGCCCGCGCCGCCCGCGCTCATTCGCTTTTTTCTCTCGCAGTTCTTCTTCAAGGACCAGACCCCGCACTTTGTGATCTTGGTCCAAGACTGGATGCGGTTTAGCCACGAGATGGAGAGCCTGCGCAGCGGGGCCGGGACCTCGGGCGGGCCGCGCAAGAAAGTGGATCAATCCATCCTGTCGCGGCTCCCGCATCAGGACAGGTGAGATATCGAACGGGGCGGACCTCACAAGTCCGCCCCGTTTTGCTTAAGCGTCAGGCCTTCCAGCCAGCGGTTCGCCGCCTCGAATGCAGACGAGGGACCCGAGCGCGCCGCGGTCCTCCATATCAGCCACAAGAGAATCAGTGCCGCAAGCAATCTCGCAAACGACCAGGGGAAATAGTCGAAAGCGGGCAGCAGGAATTCGATAAAGTAGAGGAATCCGAACATCAGGCCTTCACCGGGGGAATTCAGTCTCATGAGCAAAAGCAGGAAGGGCAGGGTCAGGAAGACGCCGTAATGTTCCCATACCAGCGGCGAGAGCAGGGTCATCAGGAGCAGGAGCGCGGGCATGGCATTGCGAATGACCGCGCCTTGTTTGTCGTCTGCGAAAAAGGTTTTGGATTTGATGTTGGCGCGCATGACCAGCAGGCCCGCGAGGAGCAGGACCAGTTTCATCGCATACACACCATAGCGCTTGATGGTGAAATCCATGTTCAGCAAAGAACCGAGCACCGTGAACAGCGTGTCAATCGAGGTCTCGCGGAAGTTGGTCATCCGTTCGGCGGTGAAGAGCAGACTGTTATTCAAGAAGTCCAGATACGGAGACAGGCCGTCGGTCAGATAGGGAAGCGCGCCGACCGCGGCCAGACTCAACCCGAACCACATCATCCAGCGCCAGTCGCGGTTCAGCAGAAATGCAAGCGCCAGAACAATGGGCGCGATCTTCAAATGGACAGCCAGCCCAAGTGCCAGCGCCGAAAGCGGACGCGTCCGCGGGTACAACAACAGGCTGATGAAAATAAGATTGACCACATGCAGGTTGACCTGCCCGTAAAACAATGTACGCAGCAACGGCATGTTGACAAGCATGAAGATGGTTGTGGTCAGCGCGGCGAGGCGGGAGGTGAATCCGTATTTGCGAAGGATTTGATGCAGCAGAAAATAGAAGAGGAAGACTGCCAGCGCGTTGAGAGTCCACATCACCAGCAGGAGGCCCTTTTCGCCGGAGGAGGCAAAGAGCTTCAGGAACCAGGCCCAGAACGGCGGGTAGAGATATTCGGGCGGGAGCGGCCTGCCGCGGTACAGACTCAAAGCCGCGTCAATATAATATTCGATGTCGCCGTATTCCGTCCGTTCGCGCAGGATGTTCAGGTAGAGCAGGGCGATCAGGAAAAATCCCGCCCATGTAATGACATTCTTCTCATTGAATTTGCCGAAGTGAATCAGACCCAGCAAGCCTCCACCCAATAACCACGCCAGATTGACCGAGGTCAGCGTGATGCCGAGGAGGGAGTGCGGCCCGGTCTGGATCAGCGGATTCTCTGACCCCTGCCATACTGTCTGGATAGCAATGAGGAGGGTCAACGCGACCCAAACGATCAGGGTCGAACGAACGGCGGCGCGTAAAGTCAATTCGGATCTCCTGCAAAGGCAACGAACTCCGCAGGGTGATTCGCGGAGTCGTTGCTACATCGTCAATGGTTGGAGCAACCGGTCATTTCGCCTGCACGTAATCGGCCTTCACGTAGCCGCGCGCGCCGGTTGTAGACTTCACATTGATCCACTGGCCCGCCTTGCCGATCTTGGGCGTGGCGGCACTGGCGGCTTCGACCACGGTGAGTTTTGCGCCCACTTTTTCGGTGGCGACGACTGTGCTCGAAGCGGAAGCCGATTGATAGACTTTTAGTCCGCCCGCGCCGGCTTTGGACGAGACCACCACAGTCAGTTTCGGGGGCTTGGGAATGGTGTTTGGCGCCGAGGATGGAACTGTGGACGGCGTGGACGCGGGAACGGGAACCGGCGCAGGCTCTTCCGCCTCGCTCGGCGCGGACTCGGGGCTGGTCGCCGGGACCGGGGCCGGCGCGGCCGCCTCGACCTTTTCCAGGTACCACGCCGCGGCGACTCCCTCCTTGCCGTTGGGGGCGCGCACGCGGATCCACTGATTGACCGCACCGACCTTGGCCGCGCCGCCGGGTTCGACGATGGTGAGTTGCGTCCCGGCTGGAACAGTGGCGACCACGTTGGCCATGCTGGAGGTATCCTCGCTGGTGCGGATGTTCAGTCCCCAGGTCACGTCGGCTTTGACGCGGGCCTGCGGCAATCCTGTCGAAACGGGAGCAGAAACGGGCGGAGTCTGAGGCGCCGTCTCTGTCGGGGGAGGCGCGCTGGGCGTCGTCGTGGTCCCGGAGGGCAGGGTGACGGTTCCATCGGCCGTCGAACTTTCATACAGGATGACGTGCATGATCGAACGCTCGAGCGGGTTGCCCTGGCTGTAGCGCGGCATGAGCAGGGTCTCTTTGGTGACGTCGGTCTGATAGGGCCAGGGGTCGAGCATCAGGTAGTCATTGCCTTTGCGCGCGTAGAGCACCACCCAGTGCGTGAGCAGGCCGGGCGCGGGAGTGCTGTCCACCATGACGATGGCAGGCTGACCGGCCGCGATGGCCGCGTCGATCTGGGCCAGGGGCGCGGGCGTGTCGGCGCAGGCGATGATGGATTTGACAGCCACTTGTGGATACAGTTGGCTGACGGATCCCCAACGGATGCCCGCGCCGGCGAAACCGTTGATATTCTTGAGTTTCTGGTTGAGGCTCTTGGGCGTTTCGGGAAAGCCGTGCCCGCTGAGCAGCATGGCTACGCTGGTGAGCGCGCAACCGACGTAGCCGAGCGTATCGCCCGGGTCGCCGAAACCGAGGATATCGTTTTTCCATTGCGGGTCCTGCTGGGAATAGTAGACGAGTTGGAATGGCATGGATCACCTCCATTGGCAGATACGGATAAGGTTGGTTCAGATTATACAGCAAGGATGACGGGCGGAAGGCTGGAATCGTTTCTTGTTGGAAAGCCCATTTCCCGCTCTGCTCGCCCGCATGTCCTCAGAGCGTCAGTCCAGCCCAAATGAAGACCCTGTCCAGGTCAAGTATCAGGATAAAAGCGCAGTGGCGCGCTTTGCTAAGATGTCGTACATGCCCGAATTGGTTCGTTGCACCCTATATCCCTGCTGGATGAACCAGCGCCCCAAATTCCCGCTCTTGGTCTGGAAGGAATTATCGAACGACGAATACTGTAGCCAGGTGTGCCATTTCAGGAATTTCTCGTTGCAGTATTCGAAATACCCCTCATTCTTCATGTCACGTTAGCAATACGGACATTGCATGGCGTCCTCCGCGTTTTATCTTGATGCGTCGTCCTCGCGTGCTGTCCAGGATGGGCAAATCAGGCGTGCTCTTGCGCCGCTTTCCAGGCCGGCATCACCCAGCCCGTCGTGCAGTTGACCAGTTCTCCCTTGGAGCCGATGAACGTTGCCTGCACCAGCGGCTCTCGACTCACGAGCGCATCATCCATGAAACGCGCCGGGAGTGGAAGCAATCCCTTTTCATTGGATTTACTCAAGGCGTCCTTCACGGCTGAAATGGCGACATGGTCCGGTGCGTTGACCGCGATGCAATACTGGTTGGCGCGCCCCGTCAGCGTGGCGTTGGTGTCGCCGTCGCTGAGGATGCAACCTGCAAGACGACGAGTGTCAACGGCGGTGTGGAGGAGACCAAGTTGAAGGCGTTTGAGAAACATATTTTTTCCACAGATTACACGGATTTCACTGATTTAACTGATGTTACGCGCCCTCATCCCACCCTTCCCCCGAAAGGGGAAGGGAGTCCCCTCTCCCGAAGGGTGAGGGAGAATCCGCACTTTCGAGCAAAATTGCGTAACATCACTGATTTAAATTCGGTGGTCGAGGCACCGTCGAAGACGGCGTATCGAGACCACCACACAACAGGGCTGATTGTATGGATAGGGAAGGATGGGTCAATGTAGATTTTGTAGAATTATACTGATTGAGGATGAAAATAATCTGAGCCCCCTCCGCCCGCCTGGTCCCGATACGGCGAAAAGCATCGCCTACTCGACCATCGGCAGGCACCTTCCCCAAATCCGCTTTTTGATTTGGGGGAGGAAAAACGAACTTTACAGATTGAAGATCAAATATAAAACATCCGTCGTCACCCGCTAAAAATCTCATATAATTGTATTCCACAGTATGGCGATTGCCAGAATGAGAACAGCCGATTTATTGTCAAGGAAGTTGACATGAACATCGCCAGGCGCCTCAACCGGACAGTCATCGGGTTTTGCATCCTTCTTGCCGCCTGTGGCGGCCCGCCCGCAGAGCCCGTCGCGCACCAGACTCCCTCGCCCGTCGTCCCCTCAGCAACCTCGACGCCGGCGGCCACCTCCACTCCGCCAGCAACATTCACGCCGGTGTATTCGCCCACGCCGGAATCCCTGCCCTCACGGTTCGTTGAGTTATGCGAGGGGGCATTCAGCAAAGCAGTATCTCAAGGAACGCCGCAAGCCCCGGCCCTGGTTTTGTCATCCGCATTATATGCAAACGGAGGCTGGGAAATTTCAGGCTTTGTCCGATTTCGAATGGATCAATATCAAACGCTTGCCTGTTCGCGAAAAACGCGTGAGAAAGTTCTCACGTATACAGACGGTGCAAGCGGCTGGCGTATCTCCTCGGATGTCCGCATAGTGGACATTGCGAGCGGTAACGTGATCGCCTCCGCGTCCTATCAGGGAGGCAATCCTCCCTCCATCAAGTTCGAACCTGGCGACAAATATGGTTCGACACCGGGGATAAAACTTCTGGAGGATGTGTTCGAACAGCAGAAGGACCCGGGCACCGTTCCCCTGGATGTGACCGCAAGCAGTCTCGCGATCTCCGCCGATGGGAAATGGCTGGCGCACGAGGCGGCGGGAAGCGAGTTCGGAACCGCGATCGTCATCCGCGACGCGGATACATTACAGATTGTCACCCAATTTGAATCGCGCGATGCACCCGACTCCATGGAGTTTTCACCGGACGGGCAATATCTGCTCGTGACATCGTTTTCGGGTCAGCAGAGCACGTTATGGGATGTACGCGCGGGAATCGACGTCCAGCATTTTTCGGGGAGGTATGGAACACTCTCGCCAGATGGCCGAATGGTGGCCATCATAGATGAGGATGCGGACACGTTGTTGGAAAAACTCTCGCTCAGGGACGCCACAAGCGGCACTGAAGTTCAAATCATCTCCGACATATTCGAGTATCCCTTTTTCACCTCGGTTCGTTTTTCCCCGGACGGCGAGAGACTTGTTTTTGAAACGACTTCGTTGGTGGTGTGGAATACCCGGGAATGGAAGGTGGAACGCAAGATCGAAACGCCGACAGGAGGCGATATCCTCGCCTTTTCTCCGGATGGGGGGATGTTGGCGACCGCTTCGAAGTTCTATGAAGCCGGGATCGGGTTGTGGAATCCATCCACCGGTGAACACATCCACACGATCGCGCCGATCGGCAATCCCGGCGTTGGCGTGCGCGTGGAGACGCTCGCGTTTTCCCCGGACGGACGTTATCTGGCGGCTGGTCTGAGCGATGAGACGGTGCGCGTTTGGGAGACCGCCACATGGCTGGAAGTCCACACGTTTTACGGGAACTTTGGAAGCGTTGAAGACATCGAGTTTTCCCCGGATGGAAAGAGACTGTATGCCTCCGTCCTGGCGGCGCTGAAAATATTCGATCTTGAATAAATACCTGGCAGATTGCTTCAGACTTTGAAGATCAAATCCAGATATTTCTTCAGCATGTCACTCACCAGCCCGCGCATGGGGATGGTGGACGCCATTCCGTAGACCGGGGCCATCGTCCCTTTTTCTTCGGGATGCGCCTTGACGTGTTCCACCGCCTCGCACAAATCCGCTACGAATCGTTCCGCGACGCCGGGCTGGGTATGCCGCAACGTGACGCACAGGTGAACGCAGGTCGGTTTGTGCAGGCCGTTCAGGCTCCATTTTTTTCGGGACATGAAATCGAGGACTTTGTACACGTCTATCGAATCGGACGCGAACGCCACCACGAAGAGCGGATCGCCCAACACGCGCAGCTCGGGAATTTGCCCGATTCCTTCCTTGACCTTTGAGGCGGTCTCCAAAATCCGCTTCGTCGCGTCGAGATAACCCTTCTCGCCGATGGACGTCAACGCGGCCCAGCACGCGGCCGAGAGCGCGCCGGGGCGACTGCCCGTGAAGGTGGGCGAGAAGTACAGGCCGCCCGGCCAATCGGCGGTGGTGTAATACTGGTGATGGAGCAGATCGAAGCCGCGATAGAGGACAACCGAGGTCCCTTTCGCCGCGTAGCCGTACTTGTGCGTATCCGCAGACATGGAAGTGACTCCCGGCAAACGGAAATCGAATTTCGGGACGGGATAGCCGAGCCGCTCGGCCCACGGCAGGACGAACCCGCCGAGACACGCGTCGGTGTGGAAGCCGATTCCGTGCTGGCGCGCCAACTCGGACAGTTCCTCGATCGGGTCAATCGCGCCGTGCGGGAACGAGGGCGCGGAGCCGACGATGACAATTGTGTTTTTGTTGATGGCTTTCTTCGCGGCGGATACGTCCGCGCGGAAATTCTCGTCTATGGGGATGTGGACAGTCTTGATGTTGAAATACTGGCTGGCCTTGTCGAAGGCGGCGTGCGCGGTGACGGGGACGATCATCTCTGGCTGGGTGATGCCCTTCGTCTCACGCGCCCAATCGCGGTAGGTCTTCATCGCCAGCAGGATGGACTCCGTTCCGCCCGATGTGACCGTGCCATGCACATCCTGCTCGCTGAGCGTAGTCGAAGCGCCCTCGCCGCCGAGCATGTGCGCGGTCATCGCCACGATCTCGGCCTCGAATTTCGTCGTGCTTGGCCACACATCGGCGTGGAGGGGGTTGCTCTGCGAGTTCAACGCGTAGACTTGATTCAAAAACTCGATGTGTTCCGTGTCGCCGTGATAGACCGCGCCTGAGACGAAGCCGTCCTTCCAGGTTTCCTCCTCGCGGTCGCGCATGGCTTGCATGTCTTTCAGAATATCGGCGCGGGCGCGTCCCGTGGCGGGGATTTGGGTGAAGGTGGCGAACTTTCCCTTGTACGGTTTGACCGAACTTTCCAGTCTGTCCATCATGCCGTCATATTCTTTTTCGATTTTTTTACTCACGCCAGGGACGGCCTTGAGGACTTTTTCGGCTTGTTTAAAGAAGAGGTCTTTGAGGTCCATGGGTAACTCCGAACGGTGGTCGAGTAAGCGGCGGGTTTCGATATGCTTTTTCAAAGCTACTCAACCATCGCCGCCGTATCGAGACCACCACTCACCGAGAAAAGAATTGTCTGGGATCGACTTGTTGGTCTTGATACGCCCCGACTTGCACGGGGCTACTCGACCAACGACATACTCTTGAAACTACACTGCGCGATTCAAGCGCGCAAAAATCTTTTTGTTGCTTTCATAGAGCGCCACGAACTCGGCGAACAACTCATCGTAGATTTTTCGATTCTCAGGTCGTGGTTGGTAAGTCTTCGCGACGGGGACATGCATACCGATCTCTTCGTAGCGGATGTATCCCAACGCGGCGGATGCCAGCAGGGCCGCGCCGCGCACGTTGACTTCGATGGGGTCCTTCATCTGGCGAATCGGACGATCCATCACGTCTGCCATGATCTGGCACCAAACGTCAGACTTGGCGCCGCCGCCGACCATATTGATCGCCTCGGCGCGTCGGCCGTTGAACTGCTCCACGTATTTCAACAGCCAGCGCGAATTGAATGCCACGCCCTCAAAGACAGCGCGCACCACCTCCTCGCGCGTGGACGATAGCGACAGGTTGAAGAATCCACCGCGCGCGTAACGGTCGTCAATGGGAGCGCGCTCGCCGTAGAGCCACGGCAGGAAGAGGACGCGTCCACTGCCCGCGGGGGTGCGCGCGGCGATCTCGTCGAAGAGGCGATAGGCATTCTTCGGTTTCTCACCATTCCCAAGCGCATCCTTGTGAAAAAGGATGTTGTCGCGCAGGAAGGTCAGGCAGACGCCCGCACATTCCTGCGCGTCGGTCAGCAGGTAGCGGCCAGGGATGGCGGAGGGGAGCGAAGCCAGCCCGTGGAAGATGTCGGTCTTTTTGAACGGAACGTGGCAGGTCAACCAGGAGGAAGTCCCGACGTAGACGTGTGACTCGAAATCGCGCACCGCGCCCGATCCGATGGAGGCGGAGTGGATGTCGGGCGAGCCGATCACTACTTTGACATCCTCGCGCAGGCCCCAGGCGCGCGCCACGTCCGCGTGGAGGGGGCCGAGGATCGAGTTGGCCGCTTGGAGGTCGGGAAGTTTCGAGCGGTCGAGGGCGGCAAGTCGAATCAGTGAGTCGTCATACGTCACATTGGAAATGTCGCGGTTGTCGGTCATCCAATGCAAAGTGATGGATGCAAATGAGGCGGCCATCCGTCCCGTGAGGCGGAATCCAATGTAGTCAATCGGTTCGAGAAACTTGTGAGCGCGCTGGTAGGTTTCGGGATGGCTGTTTTTCAGGTAGAGGATGTGGGCGATGGGGTCTTTGCCTGCAATGGCGGGCGCGCCTGCGGTGAGGCGAATCCATTTGAAAAGTTTCATGGGATCGTAGCCCTGCAGGTCGATCAGGCCTTTGACGATTTTTGCGATGTGGGGCGCGCCGCGCGAGTCCATCCAGATGACGGCATTGCCGATGGCGTTGCCGTCCGCGGCCACCGCGACGGTTCCAGACCATTGGCCTGTGGTTGAAATGGCGACGATGTCTTCGGCTGAGACGAGGCCGCGGGCGAGCAGGCGTTTGGTTGCTTTGTCTATCGCTCCCCACCATTCATTTGGGTCTTGTTCTGCTCCTCCATCTTCAAAAAGGAGGAGGCGCACCTCCTCGAATTCACTGCCCAGCAGTTCCCCCTGTGTTGAAAACAATGCAACTTTCGGCCCCGAGGTGCCGAGATCAATGGCGAGGATGTATTTGTCGGTGTCTGGCATGGTGCCCTCCCGCGAGGATTCTACTACCAATGCAGAAGCCGCGCTCTTCGCGCGGCGTTTGGGATTACGGCTTTGAAGATGAGTTTTTGGGTATGGTAACTCCTGTGATGTTGGAACGTTCACTCATTTAAACGTTGGAGCGTTCCAAGAACTTCCTCGTCTCCTCGATTTTCTCCTTCTCCACTTTCCCCGTCGCTTCCCAATACTCCAGCATCTGCGTAATCGTCAGCACTGCGTGCAGGGAATAGCCCGACCGAGCCAGCGACTCTTTCGCACCCGATTGACGGTCAATCAGCACAACCACATCTTTCACCACCAGTCCCACGCCCGTCAATTTTTCGATGGCTTCGAATTTGCTTCCGCCTGTGGTGGCGAGATCGTCAATGAC
>DAOTXP010000260.1:0-4258 GCA_034435275.1 Anaerolineales bacterium
GCGCCCGAAGCCCGCATTGTTGAAGAGAATATCAATCTGGCGATACACGTCCAGCGCGGACTGCACCATGACTTTGATGCTGGCGAGGTCGGACACATCCACAGGCACAGCCAGCGCCTCGCCGCCTTCCTTATGTATTTCACCGACAAGCGTTTGTAAGCGGTCGATGCGGCGCGCAGCGGCGACCACCCTGCATCCCTCGCGGGCAAACATCTTGGCCGCGTCTTCCCCAAAGCCCGATGAAGCGCCAGTGACCAGCACGACCTTGCCCTGCAAGTCAATCATTTAGTTCTGTTCCTCTTCGCCTTCTTCCTTCCCCTGTTTCTTCGGGCGCGGCGGCTGAATGACCGCCTCGCGTCCCAGCGCAATCTCCAGCACCTGATCCATGTGGCGGACGGGCACGATACGCAAATCCTTTTGCACCTGCTTCGGCACGTCCACCAGATCTTTGACATTCCGTTCTGGAATGATGACCGTCTTCAGCCCGGCACGGTGGGCGGCCAGCACTTTCTCGCGCACCCCGCCGATGGGCAGGACGCGCCCGCGCAGGGTGATCTCGCCGGTCATGGCCACATCCTTGAAGACAGGCCGCCCCGTGAAAGCGGAAATGACCGCGGTCGTCATGGTGATGCCCGCGCTGGGACCGTCTTTGGGGATGGCGCCCTCGGGCAGGTGCATGTGGATATCCAGCCGGTCGAAGACGTCGTTCGGGATGTTGAAGACGCCCGCGCGGGACTTGAGGTAGGTGAGGCCGGCCTGGGCCGATTCCTGCATCACGTCGCCCACCTGGCCGGTGATCTGCATCCCGCCCTTGCCGTCGAGGATGGCCACCTCCACGAACATGATCTCGCCACCGTTCTCGGTCCACGCGAGACCGGTCGCCACGCCCACCTCGTCCTTGCGTTCGGCTTCGGTCAGGAAGAACTGCGGCGGGCCGAGGAACTTCTCGATCAGTTCGGGCGTGACGACATCGGGATGCTTCTTCGATTCGGCTTTCATGCGCGCGATCTTGCGGCAGACGCGTCCGATCTCGCGCTCCAGATTGCGTACACCCGCCTCGAACGTGTATTCGCGGATGATGCGCTGCAGGGCGGCGGTCTCGAATTTGACGCCCAGTTCGTCAATGCCGTTCTCGTTCATCTGCCGCGGGATGAGATACTTCTCGGCAATGGCGAGCTTTTCCTCCTCGATATAGCCGGGGAACTCGATCACTTCCATGCGGTCGAGCAACGCGGGAGGGATCGGGCCAAGATAGTTGGCCGTGGTCACGAACATCACCTTCGACAGGTCGAAGGGCAGTTCGAGATAGTGATCGCTGAAGGTGTTGTTCTGTTCGGGGTCGAGCACTTCGAGCAGGGCCGATGCGGGGTCGCCGCGGAAATCGGAATACAGTTTGTCGATCTCGTCGAGCATGAAAAGCGGATTGGCGGTGCCCGCCCGCTTCATGGTCTGGATGATGCGCCCGGGCAGCGCGCCGATGTAGGTGCGGCGGTGGCCGCGGATCTCGGCCTCGTCGCGCACGCCGCCGAGGGACACGCGCACGAATTTGCGTCCGAGCGCCTCGGCGATGGAACGTCCCAGCGAGGTCTTGCCGGTGCCGGGCGGACCCACGAAACACAGGATCGGCTGGCGTTCCTTCTTGGGCTTGAGCGAACGCACCGCGATGTATTCGAGGATGCGTTCCTTGGGTTTCTTCAAGCCGTAATGGTCGCGTTCCAGAATCTTGGACGCGTTCTTCACGTCCAGGTTGTCCTCGGTGGAGTTCGTCCACGGCAGTTCCAGAATCCAGTCCAGGTAGGTGCGGATGATGCCCACTTCGGGCGCCATGGGCGGCATCTGGTTGAGCCGCTCCAGTTCCTTCATGGCCGCGCGGCGGACTTCGTCGGGCAGGGCCATCTTCTCGATCTTCTGGCGCAGTTCGCTTACATCGCGCGTGAAGATGTCGCCTTCGCCCAGTTCGGTCTGGATCTGCTTCATCTGCTCGCGCAGGTAGAATTCGCGCTGGCTTTTGTCCACTTCGTTCTGGACGCGCGAGTGAATTTCGTCTTCGAGTTCGAGCACGTCCACTTCCTCGGCCAGCAGTTTGTTGATGCGCTGGAGCCGCAGGCGCGGATCGGTCATTAACAGCAGGGACTGTTTCTCGACGAAGTTGAACGCCAGGGAGGTGGCGATCATATCCGCCAGCCAGCCCGGCTCGGAGATGTTCATGGCGAAGAGGTGCGCCTCCTCGGGGATGGAACGATCCAATTGAACACAGCGCTCGAACAGGTCCAGCACGGAGCGCATCAGCGCCTGGGTCTGGCGGTCGGCGGTTTGCGGCTCGGACAGGACGCGGGCGCGCACCTTGATGTACGGCTTGACGCGCAGGAATTCCACCACCTCGACGCGGCGGCGTCCCTGCACCAGCGCGGACGAGGAGCCGTCGGGCATGTGCAGGAGGCGTCCTACCGCCATCTCCACACCGACGGGCAGGAAGTCCTTCGTGCTTGGTTCTTCAACTTCGGGATCGCTCTGGGTCAAGCCGATGACGGTCTGGTTGCGCAGTTGGGCTTCCTGCACAGCCAGCAGCGAGGCCTCGCGCCCCACGAACAGCGGCGAGACCATGCGCGGAAAGACCACCAGGTCGCGCAGCGGCAGGACGAGCGCCTCGATCAGGCCGTCTTCGTCGGCTTCGAGATTGGGCACGCGGTAAAGTTCTTCGGTGCGCTGGGAAAGCGCCAGATTGAAATTATCTTCTTCTTCGTTCCAGTCGTTATTCATGCGATACTCGATAACTCGGGATTTGGGAATCGGTCAGCCGATATTTTATCCTGTTATTTGCCTTATGCGGGAAGAATACACCGGGTATCCGATTTTTTGACCTTACCGGAACAGTTTTCACGGATGATCGTCCTATTGGCAAAGAGAAGATAACGGCTATAATCGAAATCGTCAAGTTCGGGAGGAAACAAAATGACATCACGCCCGAAGAGGAGAATCACCCTCGTGTTGGCGGACGATGAACCCGTTGTCCGCGCCGGTCTTTGCACGCTACTCTCACAATCTGGCGAAATAGAGGTCATCGGCGAGGCGCAGGACGGCTTCGAAACCCAGCGGCTGGTTGCCGAACTCCATCCTCAAATCCTGCTACTAGACTTGAAAATGCCAGGGCCGCGTCCAGCCGAACTCGAAAGGTGGGTGCGGGAAAACCATCCCAAGACCGTTACCCTCATTCTGACAGCCCACGACCGCGACGCCTACCTGGCAGGCATGATGGATGCAGGCGCGGCAGGCTACTTGAGCAAGAACGCATCCGCAGACAGACTGGTCAATGCCATCCGCCGGGCCGCGCAGGGGACAATTATTTTCGATGAAGAACAGATTTCGAGGGCGGCCAGATGGAAAGAGAATGTCAGCCAGAAATGGGAAAGCCTGAGCGAACGCGAGCGACAAGTATTGCGGCTGGTGGGATGCGGGGAGCACAATCAGACGATTGCTGCCAGTTTATGCATCACGCCAAAAGCGGTCGAGAAACACCTGACGAGTATTTACCGAAAACTTGGCCTGAACTCAAGGGGCGAAGCGATTATCTGGTGGGAGAAAAATGGTGGGGATTTCCCTACTTGAAAACGAAAACCAACCCTCTATAATCAATAGTGAAGGTAAATCGGTGGGAACCTGCCAAATGGGAGTGTGCGCCGATGAAAATGCAAAACCTCCGGGGAAGGCCGCTCTATCTTATCCTGAGCGGGTTACTGTTGATCGTGCTCAATGCCATCGGCATTTCCTCGGCTTCCGCCGATCAGGAGGGAAGGGCGCAGGGGCGTTCTATCTTACTGCAAGCCACCATGCCTGCCGCGCCGGTTACGGAGGGACCGACATTCACCGCGACCGCCTCTCCAACCTCCACACCTGCAGCGGCATTGACATTCACGGGCTGGTCATACGGTTGCACCAACGGCCCATATATCACCTGCTCGGCAGCCGTGACCGGCACGCAAACCAACCCCTACCGATGGGACTTCGACATCTCATACACGTATGGCGACAACCAAACCAACTTCGGATCGAATTTCACATTGGAACTGGCATTCGATACCGGCGTGTTCTAACCAGAACCGATACCTGGCATTTGACAATCGCCGCCGGCTTTGGTGCATGAAAGGATTGACAAAGAAGGGCGTGACCGTGTAATTTTAGTTTATGCCTAAACAAAAGAAAACACAATCACGCCCAAAGCCATTATACCGTGTGAAAAATTGGTCTGATTACGATAAAG
>DAOTXP010000261.1:0-5966 GCA_034435275.1 Anaerolineales bacterium
GGAAAGAGCCTAAACACGACGGACACTACGGACACAAAGGGAGAAAAGGCGGCTTGATTGATGGGCATTTTTCCTTCGTGCCCTTTGTGTCCTTTGTGTTTAAAATGGGTTCCCCGTTAAAAACGGTAGAGCCGTTTTAATTGGTTCGGTTGAGCCAGACAAAAATTGTTACAACCCGCCTCACTTATGCTATACTTTTAGCAATCATTGAAAAGGAGGCGCCATGATCACGGTTCGCGAAATGATCCGCAAGAAGGGCGGAGAGGTCTGGTCGGTGAAGCCCGATGCCATTGTGTTCGAGGCCATGAAACTCATGGCCGACAAGAACACGGGCGCCGTTCTGGTCATGGACGGCGACAAAGTGGAAGGCATTCTTTCCGAGCGCGATTGCGCCCGCCGCCTCGATCTGCAGGGACGCAGCGCTCGCGAGACCAAAGTCAGCGAGATCATGACCTCCAAGGTGGTGTACGTGGAAAGCGGCCAGGCACTGGACGAATGCGTCGCCATCATGCTCGACAAGAATATCCGCCACCTGCCTGTCTTTGAGGAGGGCAGGTTGATCGGCCTGATTTCGGCGCGTGACGCGTTGAAAGAGATGGTGGATCAGCAGAAGTTCGTCATCTCGCAACTCGAGCATTATATTCTGGGCGGCAAGGCATAACCTGTTTGCGCTGTATCTCTGTGGGGCGGATTTCAAATCCGCCCCACATTGTTATTACGAGGCGGCATGGAAGAATATACGATTTTGGAACTCCAGCAGAAGATGGCTTCCGGTGAACTGACCTCCCGCCGTTTGACCGAAGCGTATCTCGAACGAATCGATTCGATAGACAAGAACGGGCCGCGGCTGAATGCGATCATCGAGACCAATCCCGACGCGCTGGACATCGCGTCTTCCCTCGACGAGGAGCGGGCGGGCGGCTCGTCGCGCGGACCTTTGCACGGGATTCCCATCGTCCTGAAAGACAACATTGACACCGCCGACCGGATGCAGACCACCGCCGGGTCACTGGCGCTGGAGGGGAACTACGCCGTCCGCGACGCGGGCCTGGTGGAAAGACTGCGCTCTGCCGGTGCGGTCATTCTGGCGAAGGCCAATCTGAGCGAGTGGGCCAACTTTCGCGGCAAAAATTCCGTCAGCGGATGGTCGTCGCGCGGCGGGCTGACGCGCAACCCGTACGCGCTCGACCGTTCGGCCTGCGGCTCCTCGTCGGGGTCGGGCGTGGCGACTGCCGCGAATCTATGCGCGGCCGCGGTCGGCACCGAGACCGACGGCTCGATCGTCTGTCCCGCGCAGACGAACGGGATCGTGGGCATCAAACCCACGCTGGGACTCGTCAGCCGCGCGGGGATCATCCCCATTGCCCACAGCCAGGACACGGCGGGTCCGATGGCGCGCACGGTCGCGGACGCGGCCATCCTGCTCGGGGCGATGGCGGGGCCCGATCAACGCGACCCAGCCACGAGGCCCGGCGCGAAGCGAGGGTTGACGGATTACACGCCGTTCCTCGATCCGAACGGACTCAAGGGTGCGCGCATCGGCGTCGCCCGCACGTTGTTCGGGTCGGATCAGCGCGTCGCAAAAATCATGGAGGAGAGCCTCGAGGCGATGAAGCAGGCGGGCGCGGTGTTGATGGATGTCGAGATGAAGCCCAGCGACGCGTTCGGCAAGGCCGAGTTGGAAGTGCTGTTGTTTGAGTTCAAGGCCGATTTGAACGCGTATCTCGGCAGGCTCGGACCGCAGGTCAAAGTCCATTCGATGGAAGAGGTGATCAAGTTCAACGAAGAGAATCGTTCGCGGGTGCTGCAATATTTCGGGCAGGAGCGCATGGAAGCCGCGCAGAAAAAAGGGCCGCTGACCAGCAAAAAGTATCTGACCGCCTTGACGAAGAATCGGCGGCTAAGCCGCGCCGAGGGAATCGACGCGGCGATGAGGAAGCACCGCCTGCACGCCATCGTCTGCCCGTCCGGCGGCGCGGCGTGGGTGATTGACCTGGTCAACGGCGACGGCGGCCGCAACTGGGACATGGACAGCACCTCCTACGCGGCCGCGGCGGGGTATCCTCATATCACCGTGCCCGCAGGGTATATCTGGGGTTTGCCTGTCGGCATCTCGTTCTTCGCAAAGGCATGGCAGGAGCCGGCGCTGATCAAACTGGCATATGCTTTCGAGCAGGCCACGAAGGTCCGCAAGCCGCCGCAGTTGTTAGCGACGGCGGATTTACGTTTGTAGTGCAAGGATATGTCTGAATGTCCGATAAAAATGTACGCACTGAACTGCATGGCTGTATCGTATGCAGCAAGTTGTACACATTGTATGTGGTGTACGATTTGCACGGAAAGTTCATTGACTGCAAAGTCATGAGCGCGGACGGGCGGAAAGTGCCCCACAAACATCGCCCGCTGGTTGCCTGCATCAAACACCCGGACGAGCAGGTGGAGAGAGCCGTCGCCAGAGTCTATCCAGAGATCTCCGAGGAGAAACAGGAAGACGATCTATAAAGCGCTTCCATCTACTTTTTGAGTTGTCACCCAAACCGATTCGGTCTATACTCAGCATATTGGAGCATCCATGTCCGAAATTGATCTTGCCCCTCTCCAACCTGCCATCGAGCCCTACATTTCCCTCGGCCGTTCGGGATTACTGCCCGCCCTGCACGCCGCGCAAAAAATCTACGGCTGGCTGCCTGAGTCCGTCTCCGCGCACATCGCCCGTTCCCTGCGCGTGCCGCTGGCCGACGTGCACGGTGTCATCGAGTTCTACTCCCTTTTTTACAATAAACCGATTGGAAAACGTGTGATCCGCGTATGCACGGATCAGGCCTGTGCGCTCAAAGACGGGGACAAGGTGCTGGATCATCTGTGTTCTCATCACGGACTTCAGCCGGGTCAGGCGACCGCGGACCTGTCTCTGACCATCGAGCATAGTCCCTGCCTCGGGCTGTGTGAGCAGGCGCCCGCCGCGTTGGTAAATGACGAAGCGGAAACCAATATCAATCTTGAAACGGATTCATACGAACGGGGCCGCCCAAAATCCATTGTAGGCGGTTCGCTGCGTCTCCTGACTGCCCATTGCGGGAATGGCACGACTTCCCTCAAAAAATATGGCAAATATAAAGCCCTGCAGAAGGCATTGAAGATGAAGCCCGAGGACGTAGTGGCCGAGATCAAGGCCTCGGGTTTGGTGGGACGCGGCGGCGCGGCCTTCCCGACGGGCGTCAAATGGGAAGGCGCGGCCAAAGCGGACGGTTCGCCGAAATATGTCATCTGCAACGCGGACGAGTCCGAGCCTGGCACGTTCAAGGACCGCGTGCTCCTGCTCGACGATCCGCACAGCACAATAGAGGGCATGTGCATTGCCGCTCACGCCATCGGTGCAAGTTATGGATATATTTATGTGCGCGGCGAGTATCCTTATATCTTGCCCGTGCTCGAAACCGCGCTGACCGAGGCGCGCAAGGCTGGCTATCTGGGCAAGGGTTTCGATATCGAAGTCCGCCTCGGCGCGGGCGCGTACATTTGCGGCGAAGAAACCGCGTTGTTCGAGTCTATCGAAGGCAAGCGCGGTTTCCCGCGCGTCAAACCGCCGTTCCCCACGACACACGGTTTGTTCGGAAAACCCACCGTCATCAACAATGTCGAGACGCTGTGCAACGTGCCATTGATTATTTCCAGGGGCTCTGCAGAATATCGCAAGATCGGCACGGAGAAGTCGCCCGGGCCGAAACTGTTCTGTGTCTCTGGCGATGTGGCAAAGCCTGGGCTTTATGAGATTCCATTCGGCGTTACGTTGCGCGAACTGCTCGATATGGCGGGTGGTCCTTCGTCTTCGAGTCTCGACGCTGTGCGTCTCAACTCTCCGCTCAGGACGAGCGAAGGAAAATTGCAGGCTGTTCTCTTCGGCGGCGCGGCGGGCGCGTTTGCAACGTCTGATCATCTTGACGTGAAAATGACCTTCGAAGATTTGCGCGCCGCGGGGCTGCCTCTCGGTTCTGGCGTCGTGATGGTTTTCGATGAGACGCGCGACATGCGCGATGTCTTGAAGCGGCTCGGTCATTTCTTCGCGCACGAGTCCTGCGGCAAGTGCTATCCCTGCCAGATGGGCACACAACGTCAACTCGAAATCCTGGAGCGTGTAGCCAATCGAGTTGCTCTGCCCGAAGACATGATTCGGTTACAAGATGTCGGCTGGACGATGACCGACGCGTCCCTGTGCGGGCTGGGTCAGACGGCGGCGAGCGCGGTGCTGTCCGCGATCAAGTTGTGGCCTCATATGTTTGAAGGTTAGCAGGTTAGAAAGTTGAAGGTTGCGGAACTTGTAAACCTGTGAACTTGCAGGCATTCGAACGGAGAATCCATGAAAATAAAGTTGACGATGGACAATCAGGAATTATCTGTGGAGGATGGATTAACTTTATTAGAGGCCGCGCGGGAGAATGGGATCGAGATTCCCACCATCTGCTTCCACGAAGCGACCACGGCCAACGCCCTGTGCCGCATCTGTGTCGTCGAGGTCGAGGGGATGCGCTTGCTCCAGCCTGCGTGCATCGTCCGGGCGGCGGACGGGATGAAGGTCCAGACCAGAAGCGAGAAGGTCGCCCGCGCGCGTAAAACTATCCTGGAGATGCTGGCGTCCACGCTGGACCTGTCCGACGCGCCGGAAATCCTGAATATGATGTACGAATATGGGGCGTCTTCTTCCCGCTTTCCCGATGCCGAACGGCGCGAGGTGGAAGTCAAAGACGATAACCCGATGTATGTGCGCGATTACTCGAAATGCCTGCTGTGCTGGCGCTGTGTGCAGGTGTGCGCAGACGACGCGCAGTACACGTACGCCATCAATTTCGAGGGGCGCGGCTATGAGACGCAGATCGGCACGTTCTTCGACAAACCCATCCCCGAAACGACCTGCGTGTTGTGCGGACAATGCGTGGGCGTTTGTCCGACCGGCGCGCTGAAAACGAAGAGACAGTATTTACTGGAGCAGGGCATAAGCCCCGAGGAAATCAGTGTTTTGAATACGGGAAGGAAAAAACGTAAGAACGTTTGAACGTTCCAACGTTGAAACGTTTCGGAGGCTCTATGATCAAACCCGACAGAATAGTAACAACCACCTGTCCCTATTGCGGCGTGGGATGTAATTTGGAGTTACACATCAAAGACGATTTCATCTTCAAGGTTACTTCACCGTTCGACTCTCCTGTGAATAAAGGGAATCTGTGCGTCAAGGGACGCTTCGGCTACGATTTCATTTATCACCCCAAGCGCGTGACCACGCCATTAGTGCGGAGGTATCTGCTCGAAGGCAAGCCGAAACCCGAAGGACGCGAACAGGTATTTGCAGTCAGCACGGACGGAAAACCAATCTCGAATTCTCTAATCTCTAATCTCTGGGACTGGGTGGAAACGGACTGGGATACCGCGCTCAATATCACCGCTGACAAACTGGTTGAAATCTACAAACGCGACGGTTCGGACGCGATGGCGGTCTATTGCTGCGCCAAAGCCACGAACGAAGATAATTATTTGTTGCAGAAGATCTTCCGCGCATTGTTCAGAACAAATAATGTAGATCACTGCACGCGCCTGTGTCACGCGGGTTCGGTGGTGGCGCTTCAAAAGGCAATCGGTTACTCGGCGATGAGCAACACGGCTTCGCAGGTCATCATGAACGACGTGTTCATTGTCACGGGGTCGAACACGGGCGAGAATCATCCCATCATTGCCTTGCAGATGAAGGAAGCGGTGCAGAAATACGGCGCGAAGATGATCGTCATTGACCCGCGCCGCATTGACCTGGTGGACTTCGCCGAGATGTGGCTTCTGCTCAAACCCGGAACGAACGTGCCGGTCTTCAGCGCAATGGCGCATGTGATCGTGAAAGAGAATTTGGTAAATTGGGAATTCGTCAACTCGCGCACTGAGGGCTTCAACGAATACGTCGAATCGCTGGAAAAGTTCACGCC
>DAOTXP010000262.1:0-2649 GCA_034435275.1 Anaerolineales bacterium
TATCACATCATCGAAGGCGGCGGGTATATGCTCGAACGCGACGAAATGATCTCCATCGCCGAGGGGCACGCCCGCGAGCAAGGCTCGGGCTTCAACTACATCAGCAACCTCTACAGCGAGATTCCGCCCGAGGCCCCCAGCCTGCCCGCGTCGCAGATCAAGGTCTTCATCGCTTGGCAGCATCAATCGGGCTGGGCTTATGATCCGCTCTATCAGTCCTGGCATCGCTACGTGGACGACTCGACGAAGGACAACGCGGGTATCCTGCACGCCGAAGTGGACCGTTTGACCGGGCGGCAGTTACATTTCGAGAACGTCATCTTTCTTTTCACCACGCACGATGTCGTCTCGCCGACGAACCTGGACATCCATCTCGAAGCGAATCTGACCGGGCGCGCCATCCTGTTCCGCGACGGCCAAAAGTACGACATCTTCTGGAGCACGCTGTTGGATGAAGATGAAAAGTCCTCCGGCCGACGTCATCCGATCCAGTTCCTCGACCAGGACGGATATCCCATCGCGCTGCGGCCCGGCCACACCTGGGTAACTGTAGTCACGCCCGACACCACCGTGACCGAGACCTCGCCCGGCCTGTGGCAGGTGCGTTTCGTCCAGCCGCCCGGCGCGAAGTGAAAATTATGGCATCAGGGAGCTTGCTCCCGAAATACGCCAGCAAGCTGGCTGACTCCAGAGTCGTTCGGATAGGCCCTTAGCCACAAATATTGTGGGCGTATAATCCAGGCATGGGCAAGAGACTCCTTGCTTGCATTTCACTCCTCGCCTTCCTGAACGCCTGCCAGTCAACTGAGGTCTCCCCTCCTTCGGGGACAGAAGAGGGAGCAACGCCAGCGCCTGCAACATCCACTCCGCCGCCAACGACAACTCCCACACCCCAGCCGCGTCTCGCGCCCGTCACCTACGGCATCGAACTCGAAGACTTCCCGCCCGGTGTCAATCCGCTCACCGGGCGCGCCGTGCAAGACCCATCCTGGCTGAACCTGCCCGCGGTGCTCGTCTCCATCAGCAACATGCCTGTCACGGCACGTCCGCAGGCCGGGCCGGGCTTCGCACCCTGGGTCTTCGAACTCTTCATCGGCGAAGGCACCACGCGCTTCATGGGCATCTTTTACGGCGATCCGCCGCGGGAGATTCCCAACGTCAGCGGCGGATGCGGGGTGCGCGCGGAGTTCGTCCGCCCGCGAGTCAACTGGATTGGGAACCGCGTCTGGCTGGACGAAAACGCAAACGGCCGCCAGGATGATTGGGAAGCCGGCGTCGGCGGCGTGTGCGTCCGCCTGCTCGACGCGGCAGGCCGCGAGGTCCTGGCCGAAACGACGACCGATTCAAACGGCTATTACGCCTTCGACGCGCCTGCGGGTGAGTCTGTCATCCAATTTGTCAAGCCTGAAAAATACGAATTCACAAAATCCAACGTGGACGATGACGACCGCGACAGCGACGCGGACACCTCGACGGGAGAGACGCGCCCCTTCCTCGCCGACTCCGCCGCTTCATTCTGGGACGCGGGCCTGGTCCTGTCCGAGGCGCCGAGTCCAACCCCCGGCCCCGCGGTGACCGGCACGCCGCCCGGCTGGTACATCCCGCAGGAGGCGTACATCGGGCCGATCCGCTCCGGGCGGTTGACCTATAATCACATCGGCGGCATGTTCCCCAACAGTTGCCTCATCTACGCCGGCGCGGGACGCGGCATCGCCGAACAACTGCACGGCTGTGAACTCATCTTCGGCGTGGACCCCACCACCCCGAACAGCGCCCTGCTCCCCGTCTCACGCCTGCGCGAACTGGCCGAAGGGAATGTAAATCCGCGGCAGCCCGTCAACTATTCGGGCAATCTGTTTTCGGATTCCGTTCCAGAAGGCGGAGAAACCGCGGCGGATATCGCGGTCTTCTACCACGCCTACAGCCAATCTGCCTGGCGATATGACCCAATCTCACAGACCTACCTGCGCTGGACCGATCTCGCCGACGGCACGGGGACGCTCGTCCCCGCCACCGAACGATTGACCGGGCGGCAACTGGCCTTCGAGAACGTGATCGTTCTCTTTGCCGAGCATGTCCGCATCCGACACCTGCAATTCGACATCGACCTGAGCCTCGGGCAAAAGGAGTTTGCCTGGCTGTTCCGCGACGGGCAGGTCTTCAAAATCTATTGGTCCACGGTCAACCGCGAATGGGAGAAGAAAAACGGCCTGCTGAGACCAATTCACTTCGTCGATGGGCAGAACAACCCTGTGGCCCTGCACCCCGGGCGGACGTGGATTCACATCATGACGCCGTATTCATCCGTGACAGACGAAGGCGGCGGTCAATGGCTGGCGCAATTCGTCCAGCCGTATGATCCGAAGGATACGCCCGCACCATGAACCTCACATAACATTGAAAAAAGAGGCCAGGTGGGGTACACTCCTGACAAGGAGTGGTTGTAGTGGCACTGCGATTTGAATGGGATGAAGACAAGGCCGAGTTTAACTTCAAGAAGCATCACATCCGCTTCTAGGAGGCCAAATCGGTTTTTGGTGACCCGCTTGCCATTACAATAGATGATCCCGATCATTCCGAAAACGAAGAACGCTTCATCAACATTGGTTCTTCGGCCAGTGGCAGAATTCTGACCATCGTCTACACGGA
>DAOTXP010000263.1:0-1706 GCA_034435275.1 Anaerolineales bacterium
AGGCCTTCGAGCAGCCAGTCGGCTTTCTCCTGCGAGATGGTGCCGTCGGCCAAGGCCTGTTCGATCCGGGCGCGCATGGACTCGGCGCGCGCCGCGCGGATGGCATCCTGCACGGTCTGAAGGTCCACGCCGGCCGCCGTGGCCAGTTCTTCGAGAGTCTGGCCTTCCTGCAGTGCCGTGGACAATTCGTCGGTGGTCATGCCAAGCGCTTCGACCGCGACCGCCAGTTCATCCGGGCCGAGACCGAAGCCGCGCGGACCACGCCCGTCGCCGGGCTGACCAGCAGGAGTCGGCGGGGTGGAGTCATCGGCATACACAACCGTCGCACCCACCGCGCCCGCCACGATCAGGAGCGCCAGCAGGCCGCCCAGCAGAATGGGAAGTTTCTTCATGATGAGCAAGTTTCACCTCCTTTCCTTTGTGAATGGGTTGGAGGCATCCAACCTGCCTGCATGATAAGGAACCTGTGTTCAGAGAGAATCAATATCCGGTAGGGAAATTATGTGCATAAAAAATCCGCCCTGCCGGAGCGGGGCGGATTCGGAACGCGTGAAAACGAATCCTACTTCGCAATTTCTCCAAAGACCAGTTCCAGGAAATCCTGGATCAGAACCAGCGGTTGCGGATCCAGTTCGGGGGTGACGAGACTCATTCCATGCAGGTCAATGCCGGGATAGATCACGGAGCGATAGGAGTTCCCGCTGGCGTCGTTACAGGTGGAAAGGGAATCCGGGTCTCCCTCCGCGGCGAGACACCAGACAGGAACGGCGCCGAGGTCCTGAACCGTTGTCTCATAAGCCATGCCCAGGTAATTCCCAGGCGAGAGGGAGAACGCGCCGACACAACCGCTCCCCGTTTCCTGGTTGTAGAGCAGGCAGCCATCCACCGCGCCGTCCGCGCCGATGCTCGCGCCGGCGGCAGCCATCCGCGAGGCGTCCACGCTTTCCAATCCCGCCACAGTGACGAAGGCCGCTTTGGCATCCTTTGCCCAATCCGGGCCGCCGCCTCCGGCATCACTTTCGCCGTAATCGCGGAAATCGAAGACGAACACGGCAAAGGATGCATTCGCATTCATGGGCGGGAACCAGGTGGAATCCAGCCAGGGCGCGGGAAAGCCTTCCGGCAAGCCCGCCCCGGCGTTCGCGCAGCGTCCGAGACTCGACGGATTCTCGTCGCCGCGATTCTGAAGCCACGGCGCGATCTTGCACCAGTCGGTCAGGTCGCCGCCTGCCCAGTGCATCAGGATGACGATCGGCGCGTCGGCATATTTCGACGGATAGTAATAACCGACGAGGTTCTTTCCATCCTCGGCCTGGAACTCGACGCGCTGGGGGACCGCGGCGAGACCCGAAAGCGGCCGCTGTGGCTCCGGCTCCGGCGTCAACGTTGGCGCGGTCGGCGGGACGGTCGGCGCGTCCGCTACCGGGACCGGGGTCTGTGGAGAACACGCGGCAATCAACACGGAAAGGACCACCATCCGCACCACCCATTCGAACATATTCTGACCGGACCGCATGCTTACCTTCATGGGATTCGCTCCTTTTGAAATTAAAACACGACACGATTGCAATCCCAAAAAGCCCTCTGAAATCAGAATCATTCTAGCAAATCCCAAAGTTGAAATCAAGCGCGATCGCCGAATCTGCATAACAGAATTGTCAACTTGCGGAGAGGTATCGGTGTGAATATAAAGTTGCGGCCCCCCG
>DAOTXP010000264.1:0-2388 GCA_034435275.1 Anaerolineales bacterium
AGGACGCGGTACGGGCGGCGGCGGACGGCCTCGGTGAGTTGACCGCCCTCCTCGTAGCCGACGTAGCCGGGCGGCGCGCCGAACAGGCGCGAGACGGTGTGCTGTTCACGATACTCGGACATATCAATCCGCACCAGCGCGTCCTCGTCATCGAACATGAACCAGGCGAGGGCCTTGGCGAGTTCGGTCTTGCCGACCCCGGAGGGGCCGATGAAAATAAACGAGCCAATCGGCCGCGACGGGTCTTTCAGCCCGGAGCGGGCGCGGCGGATGGCGTCGGAGATGGCGTGGATGGCCTCCTCCTGCCCGATGATGCGTTCATGCAGGCGGGACTCCATTTGCAACAGTTTCTGCGACTCGGTCTCCATCATCTGGCTGACCGGGATGCCCGTCCATTGGTGCACTACGGAGGCGATGTCGTCCACGTCCACGACCTCATCCAGTTGATGTTCGGATTCCCATTTATCCCGCGCCTCGTTGAATTCCTGCTCGATGCGCAGGCGCTCGGATTTCTTCTGGGCGGCGCGCTCGTAATCGCGCTCCAGGCCCGCCTGTTCCTCTTCGGCGCGCAGGCGGTCAATGTCGTTTTTCATCGCCTTCAAATCCGCGGGCAGGGAGTAGAGCGCCACGCGCAGTTTGGCGGCGGCCTCGTCCATCAGGTCAATCGCCTTGTCGGGCAGGTGACGGTCGGTGACGTAGCGGTCCGCAAGACGCGCCGCGGCCTCCAGCGCCTCGTCCGAAAAATGGACCTTGTGGTGCGCCTCATAGCGGTCGCGCAGGCCCATCAGCATCTTGATCGTGTCGTCCACGCTCGGCTCTTCGACGTAGATGGGCGCGAAGCGGCGTTCGAGCGCGGCGTCCTTTTCGATGTGTTTGTGGAATTCATCCAGCGTGGTCGCGCCGATACATTGGAGTTCGCCGCGCGCCAGCGCGGGCTTGAGCATGTTGCTTGCATCCATGGCGCCCTGCGCCGCGCCCGCGCCGACCACGGTATGCAGTTCGTCAATCATCATGATGATCTCGCCCTGGGCGCGCTGGACTTCCTCCATCACGGCCTTGAGTCGCTCTTCGAACTCGCCTCTAAACCTGGACCCCGCGATCATCGCGCCCAGATCGAGCGCGACGACGCGCTTGCCGGAGAGGATCTCGGGCACGTCGTTGGTGGCGATCTTCTGCGCCAGCCCCTCGACGATGGCGGTCTTGCCGACGCCCGCCTCGCCGATGAGCACGGGGTTGTTTTTCGTGCGGCGGGACAGAATCTGGATGAGGCGCAGAATCTCGGTATCGCGGCCAATGACCGGGTCCAGTTTGCCTTCGCGGGCGAGCTGGGTCAGATCGCGCGAATATTTATCCAGCGCGCGGTAACGCGACTCGGCCTGTGGGTCGGTCACGCGCTGTCCGCCGCGCATGCTCTGGATGGCGTCGTAGACGCGATCGCGGGTCAGGCCTGCGCCTTCGAGGATGCGGGCGGCAGGAGTGTTGCGCTCGGTCAGGATGGCGAGGAAGATGTGTTCGGTGGAGATGTATTCATCCTTCAGGCGGTTGGCTTCCTCGTTGGCGAGGTCAATGATCCGCTTGACGCGGGGGGTGATGAAGATCTGTCCCGCGCCGCCGCCGAAGATGTTGGCCTTGGGGCTGGCGCGCAGGGTGGCATCCAGCCGCTCGACCAGCGCCTCCGGGCTGACATTCAGTTTTTCGAGAATCTGGGGAATCACGCCGCCGGGCTGTTCGATCAGCGCCAGCAGGATGTGCTCGGTGTCTATCTGGTTGTGGCCGTAGCGCTGGATGATCTCCGCCGCGCGCTGGGCGGCCTCCTGGGCTCGTTCGGTAAATCGGTCAAATCGCATCATAGGGGGTGCCTCCATTGGACCACGGACTGCAGACCACGAGGCCTCCGATACAGTTTGTGGTCGGTTGTTCGTTGCCTTTCAGGCATTATAACAAAACCCCCGTTGGCAGTTTGTCCACAAGGCGTAAGAGGATTATTAGAGAATTGGTTTCACCTGTCAGAAACAGAGGCCGCGATGTCAAGTGCACCTCTTCCCCAGTCAAATCTTGCGTGCCCAACGCGCCACACTGCGAATCAAACCCATCGCGAGCATCACCCCCGTCCCCAGCAGAATCTTCGCCAACAGCGGGAAGCCCAACTTCACGTTGAAATCCATCGGCGCGTATTGATAGAGCGAATCGTCCGCGACGCCCGTGTCGTAGAAACTCGTCAGCAGGCGCAGGGTCGCTTCGGGCTGGACTCCCCACACGTCGCCGACGTGTCCCGCTTCGGAGATGATGACTTGTCTGCCGTTTCGCAACGATGGCAGTAACTCGTCCCGCGCGTATTCGGCGGGCGTGGAGAAGTCAATGCCGCCGCTGAGGAGCAAGGTCTCGACA
>DAOTXP010000265.1:0-1660 GCA_034435275.1 Anaerolineales bacterium
TTGAAGCGGCTTCCTTTTTGCCTTTTGTGATGTCGTCTTCAGTGTAACAATTCCCATTGGCATCAGTTTCGTCACAACCCTTATGCCCCGTCGGATCCACATATTTGACCGGATCATTGCTGGCATACGCGTAACTGTCATAGCCCTGCACCCCGGCAGGGACGGGCGCGTCCGCGCGGGTGAAGCGTCCCAGCGAAGGGTCGTACCATCTTGCATTATAGAAATACAGCCCGAGCGCGGTCTCATTGCGCTGGGAGGTGAACTGGTAACTGGTGTAGGCGTTGCCCTGAGCTTGTCGAAGGGGCGTGCCGCCGAGATGACCTGAAGGCATGTGCAGAGTGTACCACCTTCGCAGGTGGCCCCTGCGTGGTGCTTCGCGAAGTTCTGCGCCGGGCAAGTCCCCCCAGTCGAGCAGGGTGATGAGAGTTTTTTATTGAACAAGACGGGATGTCGACAATGCATGATCAAATCAAACTAGTTCAACCATAACAGTAATGAGGATAAATGCCCCTGCTAAGATAAGGCCATACCCATGTCGCCTTATATTTTTGGGCGTAGCAATTTCTATTCGCTTCTCGACCTTCTTCTGACTGCCCATCACTATGCCAACAACCCATAACTGAACGCGTAGCACAACAGGAATACTCACTTTACCTGAAATCGTGGATACGCCGTCTTGAATGCAGTAAGCTCCTACTAAAATCCGTAAGGTAAGTGCTCCCATATCTAAAATGAAATTTAGTTGTTCGAGGTTCATACTCTAATTTCCATCAGGGCCTATAATAAGGCCCAATAGTATAGTCATATCGCCTGATCATGTTCACTTTTGAAAGATTCTGAATCAAACTTGCTATGTTTAAAGCAGCTCCTACAGGAGTGAGTTTTCCAAAGTCGGAGCCCAATTCACTCATGAAGTCCAATTGCAACATCACTCCAGTTTCATAATCTCCTTGCGCCGTGCTTTGCAAATCTTCTGCCATTTCACCGGCTTCCACAACTTCGGACACAATGTACAATCCCATGCCTACAGGCCCCGCAGCTTTTATACTGTCTCCAAAGAGTCCAAATAGGTCAGTCCAGATTTCTCCACCATCAACTTGGCTCCAATCTAAACCAAGTCTCTCGGTTGGATATTTTGCTAATTGTACTTCGTCGCAGGATGTGCCTGGCACGGGAGTCGCACAAATATAAAGATCCAACGGCTCTATCGTCGGCTGCGGACCAATGGTGTATGAGTTGCCGGCACCAGGAGCAGGCGTTGATGCTGTTGGAGGTGTGGGCGTAGTAGTCGGAGTTGGCGGCGGAGGCGTATTAGCCTCCTCCATCTTCCTCGCACGGATCTGGCATTGATAATTACTGCCACTGCATTTGAAATGTCCAGACGGATCCACATATTTGACAGGATCATTATCTGCATACGCGTACCTGTCATAGCCCTGCGCCCCGCCAGGGACCAGCGTGTCCGCGCTGGTGAATCTCCCTAACGAAGGGTCGTACCATCTTGCATTATAGAAATACAGCCCGAGCGCGGTCTCGTTGCGCTGGGAGGTGAGCGGGTAGGCGGTGCCGGTGGAAACCATATCGTTTTATCCCGCCACATTCTCGAAATGCGTGATCTCCGCCGTTTTTCCCGGGCGCCCTTCGACCGAGATGGCGTCCA
>DAOTXP010000266.1:0-33055 GCA_034435275.1 Anaerolineales bacterium
TTACGAGTTTTCATGGCTCTCTTTCAATATCTTGGTTGGGACAAATATAACGAGCAATTCCTGCCTATGAAATTGCAACATCGTGATTTTCCAACCCCGCTCGCAGGAGACAAAAATTTCCAAGTATTGGGCATTCTACCAGATGCTCAACCAGGCGGCTATCACCATTTTGGACGATGCCTGCGTCAAGGCGAATCGGGGGCTTTTTCGGAAGGAGGCTTTCTCCCAATACAGGCACGCCTCTAGAACGCTGTTTCCATGGCACTGCCAGTCCCACTGTCAGACACATTTCGTTAACAATGTGGAAAGGTTGTCTTAATTTTCGATGAGATACCGACTTTCAGAATTGTAATTTGAAAGAGGACTTTTGGTCATTTCCTTGAGTTTGGCTAATCTATTACTATGGGTACATGAAAAAGAGCAATCTTGTAATACGACAAATGAAAACAGGAACATTGCTGCTCGTTTTGGTCTTTTTGGCCGTGCTGACAGGGTCGCGCCTCACGAACGTGGCATCGGCCCTGACCGAAGACTTTAAACTATTGCCACTTTCATACTCTGTGCTTTCCGGAAAAGCAAGCGGGCAACCTGTGAGTGTTCTGGGCACCCTGGATCTTTCGAAAAAAGAAGATCTCCCCAATAAATATGTGGTTTTCGAGACGCCGAACCAGGCATTTAAAGGGACGTTTGTCTTTGCTCTGCCGAAAAATGTGACCAGTCTGTCGGAGTTCAATATGGAACTCCAGGTAAATTTTCTGGGGCCCAAGTATTCCAACCAGAAATGGTATTGGTATTTATATGATTGGAAGAAGGATGCCTGGGTTAAAGTCGGTTCGAACAAGGACGCAAAACCCAATGTGTGGTCAATGCAAAAATACAAGATCGATAATCCCGGTCGGTTTGTAAACTCTGCTGGTGAAATCCGCGTCATGCTGCGTTCCGACAATGCCAGCGGAGATGCAAAACTCGACTACATCGCGATTCTTTTATCCCAGCGCTCCCCTAAGGCTACGCGAACCGCCACAACCATCCCAACGGTCATACAGCCTTCTGCAACATTTACTTCACCACCGATCGTAGCCGCCTCTGAAACCGGAGCGCCACAACCGACCGCTACACCAACCAGCCAGACCCTGGTCGAGACACGTGTCCCTTCCAGCACACCAACCGATGATTCCTCCGGCCCAGCATTGGGCGTGGATTCGAATGCCACAGAAACTCAGACTCCGACTCAAACACCAACCAACACACCCATCCCACCGCGCACAACGCATACACCTTCCCTCACGCCCACACGTCTGCCTTCGAAGACACCCACTCCCTCATTGACCTTGACCCCTTCAGCCACAGCCACGCACACGGCGACGCTCACGCGCACGCCATCTTCTACGCCGTCGCTTACACCCGAAACGCCCATCGGGCAGGCCGTGACGGACACGCCCGCAGGCACTGCGACTCACACGCCGACCAAGACGCCCACCTCATCCCGGACACCCACCTTGACCCGGACGCCGTCAAACACGCCCACTCCGTCCCGCACTCCCACTGCATCCCCGACGCGCACTTCGACAAGGACGCCGACAGTGACGCGTACGCCGTCTCATACTCTGACGGCGAGTCCTACTCCCATTGCGGGTGGTCAAGCCTTCTATGTCTCCCCCTCGGGCGACAATACGGACGGGCGTTCGTGGGCGACGGCGTGGAAATCGCCCAGTCAGATCAACTGGAACGCGGTTCCCGCCGGGGCGGTGATCTACCTTTCTGGCGGCGCGGCCAGCACAACGTACAGCGGAGGCGTGACGGTTTCCAAGAGTGGCACGGCCAGCGGATATATCACGATTGACATCGGAGCCAATTCGCCGTATCCGTCGGGGCACAGCGGCACGGTCATCATCGAGGGCGGGGCGCAGTGTTTCCGAATCACGGGCAGTTACATCCAGGTGAAGAATATCACCTGCCAGCACGCCACCAACGACGGCATCCGCATCGAAGGCACGGGCACGATCCTGGAAAACAATACCATCCGTGAGACGTATGGGGAGGGGATTCACGTCCATTATTGCAAGAGTTGTGTGGTGAGGGGAAATCGGGTGACTACGTTCCCCAACGACGGCGCGGGGGAGAGCAGGCCGTATCAGACGGATGGAATCGTCATTTACGAGTCGTCGGATACGCTGATCGAGTTCAACTGGATCAGGCTGACGAACCAGTACGGCCCGGCGCACATTGACGGGATTCAAGCCAGCACCAAAGTCGGGACGAATTATAAGAACATCGTCATCCGCTATAACTACGTCGAGAATACCAAGTCTGCCACCAGCAACTCGCAGGGCATCTACCTGACACAGATGCAGGGCAGGGTCGAGATCGTCGGCAACGTCGTCAATCACCCGAACGGCAATCAGACGGTGGTCAGTTATCTGTCCAACAATGCTTCGGTAAGCGTTTTCGTTATCGGCAATACGATGAAGTGCGGGGGCTATCGGTGCCTGCTGGTCGGAGACGATCAACCCGTCATTAAGAACAACATCATCTGGCATACGGGCATCGGTCAATTAGTGGATCTGCGGGGCGCATCCTGCAATTCCGCCGAGATTGACAACAACCTGTATTATGCGCCGAATACGTCGTATCCGTTTGCGGGATGCGGACGGTCGTGGTCGGAATGGCGCGGGTACGGGCTGGACGCCAACAGCGCCCTGACGAACCCGAATCTGGACGCCTGTTTCCGCCCATCGGCGAACAGTCCCGCTGTCGGAAAGGGCGCGGCGCTCGGCTCGGAATATGACGGCGGTCTTTCGATGTCCCTCTGCGGCCCGAACGGAGCCAATGCGTTTCTCCCCGTCGTCTTGCAGAACCGAGGGGCGGTGTGGGATGTCGGGGCGTATGAACGCTAAGGTTCCGAGCGTCTTTTCGTCCGATTACAAAAGGGCGCAGTAAGAAAAGTTAGGCGGCTAACAAAATTCTCCTCACACACACCAGCCCCTTCAAATACGCACTTTCGGGGAAGTTGAGCGCGATGGGATGATCCGCCGCCTGTGACAGGCGCGCGACGATCTGCGCCTCCACACCCGCATCCAGGGCCGCGCCCGCGACGATCTTCTGGAACAGGGCCGCATCCACGCCGCCCGAACACGAAAACGTGACCAGAATCCCGCCCGGTCTCAACAACTTGAATGCCAGCAGGTTGATGTCCTTGTAGCCGCGTGAGGCCTGCCCGGCCTGCGCGGCGGTGGGCGCAAATTTTGGGGGATCGAGGACGATCATGCCGAAAGCGCGGCCTTCGTCCCGAAATCTTCTCAGAACGTGGAAGACATCCCCCTCGATCCATTCCAGACGTTCGGCCTGCAGGCCGTTTAACGCCGCGTTTTCCCGCCCGAGCGCCAGCGCCTCCGCCGAAGCGTCCACCGATACCACCGACCTGGCTCCCCCACTCAGCGCATTGACTGTGAATCCGCCCGTGTAACAAAAACAATCCAGAACGTCTCTATCCTTCGCCAGTTCGCGCACGCGCAGACGATTGACGCGCTGGTCGAGGTAGAAGCCGGTCTTGTGGCCGCTGGTAATGTCAACGAGGAATTTCAGGCCGTGTTCATGAATCGTGATTCGGGAATCGGGAATCGTCCCGCGCAGTATACCGACCTTCGGTTGCAGCCCTTCCAATTCGCGCACATCCGCATCGGAGCGTTCGTAAATGATGGAAAGTCCCGTCTCTTGGAGGAGAATATCGGCGATGGTCTCCTTCCAAAACTCTGAGCCGGCCGTCAACGATTGCAGGACGAGCACATCGCCGTAACGGTCCACGATCAGCCCGGGCAGTCCGTCGGATTCGGCGTGGATGAGGCGCAATGCGTCGGTCGAATGTTGAAGGTTCAAAGTTGAACGTTGGGTTATGGCCACGCGGATTCTTTTTTGAAGGAAGGCTTTGTCAACAGGTTCTTCTTCAAATGTCCACACCCGCGCGCGGATCTGGGAGGCGGGCGAGTAGGCGGCGCGGGCCAGGAAATCGCCGTTAAACGAGAGCAGGTCCACGGTCGCGCCGGAGGCGATGTCTTCGTCGAGATGATGCACCGCGCCGGAGAAAATCCACGGATGATGGCGCAGGAGCGATTTCTCGCGTCCGGGCTTGAGGGTGAGGGACATCAATCGCGTCATTTCGATAGACTCAATGCAGGTCCTCGCCGGGGAAGGGCTTCAACATCTCCATCATATCGGCGGGATTGGAGAGCCCCTTGAAACCAAATCGTCGATACAGGCTGTGGGCATCGGAGATCGCCAGCGTCCAACGGCGCAGACCCTGCAGGTCTGGATGCCCCATGACCGTTTCCATCAACCACTTGCCGAGGCCGCGTCCACGATAGTCCTCGTGGATGAAAACATCGCACAGGTAGGCGAAGATGGCGTAATCGCTGACGACGCGCGCCAGGCCGATTTGACGGGAGCCCTCGTAGAGTCCGAAGACGAGCGAATTCTTCAAGGCGCGTTCGGTGCGCTCGCGCGGACGTCCCCTGGCCCAGTAGGCGCGCGTTAAAAAATCGCAGATGGTGTCCAGGTCGAGGCGGGCAGGATCGGTTGAAATGGTAAATGAATCGCGGTGGGTTTCGAGGAGGGTGGTCATGCGCCGAGTCTATCACGATTGCGGAGAACGCCGCGAAAGATGAGTTTGGGATTATCTCACCACAGAGCACACGGAGTCCACGGAGATTTTTAGATTCTTTTCTCTGCGATCTCTGTGCGCTCCGTGGTGAAATTTTTAGCAGGCCCGAGAATTTGGCCCTCCTCGATTGCGCGCGGCTTGACTTTATCCTGCAAATCAGGGAGAATGACGCGCATGAAACGCTGGCAACGCCTCACGCTCGCAGTTTTTATCAGTCTTCTTCTGGTTGGGACAGGCGCGATCCTGTGGGTGACGCGCAACGAGGCGCACGACCTGATCACCGCGCCGATGTCCACGCGCAACCTGCCCGAGCAAACGCCCGCGGACTACGGCCTCGCGTACGAAGATGTGACTGTCATCACGCCCGATGGGTTGAAACTGGTCGGCTGGTACATCGAATCGCAAAACGGCGCGGCGGTCATTGTGCAGCACGGCTACAAGGCCGACCGCGAGGAATTGCTTAACGAGGCTGAGATGCTGGCGCGTCATGGTTACGGTGTACTGCTCACCACCGTCCGCGCGCACGATTACAGCGAAGGCGAGCAGATTTATTTCGGACTGAAAGAGATGCAGGACCTCGAAGCCTGGTATCAATGCCTGCTCACGCGCGATGATGTGAATCCCGAACGCATCGGCATGCTCGGCAATTCGTACGGAGGGATGCTCGCGATTCGATACGCGGCGCAGAATCCGCAGATTCAAGCCGTCGTCGCGAACAGCGCCTTCTCGTCGCTGAACGACACGGTCGAGACCAGCGTGGCCTATTTCACGGGACTGCCGCCTTTCCCCTTCGTCCCATGGATCGTCTTCTGGGCCGAACAGGAATCGGGCTTCAGGTCCGAAGATGTGGATGCGACGAAATGGATCGGCGAGATCAGTCCGCGGCCTGTCTTTTTGATGCAGGGCGGCGCGGACATCATCATCTCCAGCAGCGGCGGACAGCGCCTGTACGACGCGGCGGGCGAGCCGCGCGAACTGTGGTTCGAGCCGAGTCTCGGTCACGTGGATTTCGATACCGTCCTGGCCGAGGAATACGAGAGGCGCGTCATCGCGTTCTTTGACCAGTATTTGCTGGGCAGGTGAGTTTTGTAAAACAAAAGCACCGCATTGCAAGGAGATTGCTTCGCTTCGCTCGCAATGACGGATGCCTATGTTTAACATGACTTGTAGTATCATCAGCCCCTATGCTCAAACCAATCCGCTGGCAGACGTTCCCGCGAGACTTTCTCAGGATTCAAATCGGCTTCCTGCTCTTCGGCATCGCCATCGCGCTGATGATTCGCGGCAACATCGGGACAAGCGCCTGGGCCGTGCTCGAAGTGGCGCTTTCCAAAATCCTGCGCGTCACGCCCGGCACGATGACCGTGGCCATGGGCTTCCTGGTCCTTTCGGGCGCGCTCATCATGCGCGAACGAATCGGCTGGGGCACGCTCGCCAACATCCTGTCCATCGGACCATGGGAGGACCGCGCCCTGGCCATCATCCCATCCGTGACGGACAACCCGCCCGTGCAGATCGCCATGCTTCTCACGGCCATCCTGCTGATGGGCCTGGCCAGCGCCATCTACATCGGCGTGGACGCGGGCGCGGGTCCGCGCGACAGCATGATGCTCGCCATCCGCCGCACGACCGGCGTGAGCATCCGCGCAGCGCGCGGCATCATCGAGGTGACCGTCGTCACCCTCGGCTGGCTGTTGGGCGGTCCCGCAGGCATCGGCACGCTGGTCTATGCCCTGCTGGTGGGCCCCTCGGTGCAGTGGGGCTTCAAGTTGTTGAAGGTCGAGCCGCACAAACCGATCGAGATTCAGGCGGTCGTGGAGGATTAACATGATCACACGAATATGGCACGGCAGAGTGCCCGCCTCAAAGGCGAAGGCCTATCGGGAATTTCTCAACGCCCGCGCCATTCCCGATTATCGATCCGTGGACGGGAACATCAGCGTCCATATCCTCGAACGGACCGAGGGCGAGGTCACTCATTTCATCACCCTGACCTTCTGGAAAGATATGCAATCCATCAAAGCATTCGCGGGCGAGGACGCCGAGACCGCGAAATATTACCCCGAAGACAAGGATTTCCTGCTCGAATTCGAGCCGAAGGTCGTGCATTACGAAGTCGTCGGTCACTCGTAGATGTGGCTTTATTTGATTCAAGGCATCGGTTACGGATTCGCGGCCGCGGCCCAGCCCGGGCCCTTCCAGACCTATCTCATCTCCCAGACTCTGTCGCGCGGCTGGAAACACACCCTGCCGGCCGCGCTCGCGCCGCTGGTCAGTGACGGGCCGATCATCGCGTTGTGTCTGCTGGTGTTGAGTCAGGTACCCGTCTGGCTGCAGAGATTCCTCTATCTCGCAGGCGGGTTATTCGTTCTCTATCTGGCTTATGGCGCGTTCAAATCGTGGAAAAATTTCGATCCCCAATCCCCCATCCCAAAGACCGCAACCCAGCAAAACATCTTCAAAGCCGCCCTGACGAACGCCCTCAACCCCAACCCCTACATCTTCTGGACCGTGGTTACCGGGCCGATCCTTCTGCGCGGCTGGCGCGAGACGCCCGCCTTTGGCATAACATTCCTGCTCGGCTTCTACGCGACTATGCTTCTCGGCCTCACGATTATTATTCTTGTCTTTGGTCTGGCACGGGGATTCGGACCGCAGGTCAACCGCGCCCTGTTGGGATTGTCCGCGATGATGCTCGCTGGCTTCGGGGCCTATCAGTTATGGCTGGGATGGATTTAACTTACGCCCTCTTAAACCTCTTCTCCAGTTCCATCACCGCAAACACCACCGCCCCTCCCCCCACTGCAATCGCCAAATCGTACAAACTCAACACCTCCACACTGAAGAACTCCGCCAGGAACGGGATGTAAATCACCGCGAGTTGCAGCGCCGCCGCCAGCGCGGCCATGCCCGCCAGCGTGGGGTTGCTCATCACGCGCAACCTGAACAGAGAATCTTTCGCCGAGCGCGACGCAAATGCTTGAAAGACCTGCGCAAACGCCAGAAACGTGAAGACCATCGTCTGCCACTGCTCGCGGCCTGTGAAGTAATACCACGCGCCGAGTCCCAGCGCGAGGGCGCCGATCAACGCGCCGACCCAGATCACCTGCACGCCCGCGCCGCGCGAGAACACGCCTTCCTTTGGAGAATACGGCGGACGCTTCATCGTGTCGCCTTCAGCGTTCTCCACGCCGATGCCCAAACCGAGCAGGCCGTCGGTCAACAGGTTGAGCCACAGCAATTGCAACGGCAAAAGCGGAATCGGTTTTCCCAAAAACGGCGCGAGCAGCATCACCAGCACCTTGCCGATATTCCCCGCCACACTGAAGCGCACGAACTTGCGGATGTTATCGTAAATCACCCGCCCCTCTTTCACCGCGCTCACAATGGTCGCAAAGTTATCGTCGAGCAGAATCATGTCGGCGGCTTCCTTCGACACGTCCGTGCCGGTGACGCCCATCGCCACGCCGATGTCGGCGCGCTTCAAAGCCGGGGCGTCGTTCACGCCGTCGCCCGTCATCGAGACGATATGTCCGCGCTCCTGCAAGGCCTGCACGATCTTCAATTTATGCTCAGGCGAAACGCGCGCAAACACCTGCACCTCATCCACCACATTTTTCAATTCATCGAAGGACAGGGCCTCGATCTCTGCGCCCGTCAACACCTTCGCGGACTCCAAAGTCTGGAGACTTTGGAGTCCCGAACGTCGGGAGATATTCGACTCCGCATCAACAATCCCCAACTGCCGGGCGATCTCCAAAGCGGTCAACGGATGATCGCCCGTGATCATCACCGTGCGGATGCCCGCGCTCTTCGTCACCGCCACCGCCTCGCGCACTTCGTCACGCGGCGGGTCGATCATGCCGAACAAACCGAGGAATGTTAAATTTTGTTCGAGATCGGTCTGGATGATTTCGGGGATGGAATCCAGCAGGCGGAATGCGACGCCGAGGACGCGCATCCCCTTTTTGGCGAGACGCTCGTTTGCCGCTTCGATCCTGGACCTCCAGCCCGCGTCCATTTTCTGCGCCTGACCACTCACCCAAACGTGACCCGCCAATCCCAGCAGTCCGTCCACGCTCCCTTTCGTGAAGGCAATGTAACGGTGGTCGCCGACCTCCAGACCCGCGAGGGTCGTCGGGTCATATTGACCGAGATGATGGACGGTGGTCATGCGCTTGCGTTCTGAATCGAATGGCAATTCCGCGGCGCGCGGGAAGGATGAATCCAGCGACGATTTCCAGTATCCCATCCTGGCCGCGGCCGCCACCAGTGCGCCTTCGGTCGGATCGCCGAGGGTGTGAAAGCGGTCATCGCCCTCGTCCACGAGCTGCGCGTCGTTACACAACGCGCCGCCGATGGCCGTCAGCGAAAGGGCAGCCTCCACTCCTCTCCGGTTTTCGGGAGAGGAGTGGAGGGTCGTATAACGCGTCGCGGTGAACGAACCGCTGCGGTCCATCTCCTCGGTCAAGTCGAGGGCGTGATCCGCCACGTCCAGCACGACGACCGTCATGCGGTTTTCGGTCAGCGTGCCTGTTTTGTCGGAGCAGATTACGGTGACAGAGCCGAGCGTCTCTACCGCGGGGAGTTTGCGGATGAGCGCGTTCTGTTTCAACATGCGCTGCGCGCCCAGCGCCAGCGTAATGGTGACCACGGCAGGCAATCCCTCGGGGACAATGGCCACTGCCACGCTGACCGCCGTGAGCAGCATGTGACGAAGTTCGTCACCGCGCAATAATCCCAACACGGCGATGAGAACGGCGATGGCCACGCCCGCGATGGCAAGATTCTTGCCCAACGCGTCGAGGCGTTTTTGAAGAGGTGTTTCTTCTGTTCCGCTTTTTTGAATGAGGTCGGCGATCCTGCCGAGTTCGGTCGTCATGCCTGTGGCCACCACCAGCGCCAGCCCGCGTCCCTGCGTGACGATGGTGCCCATGTAGCCCATGTTGCGGCGGTCGCCGAGAGGGAGACCGTCACCCGAAAGGACTGCCGTCTGTTTTTCGACAGGTTCGGATTCGCCCGTCAGCGCGGCCTCCTGGATGCGGAGGTTGACCGCTTCGAGCAGGCGCACGTCCGCGGGCAGGACGTTCCCCGCTTCGAGTTGCAGGACGTCGCCCGGGACAAGGTCACGCGCGGAAATTTCTCCAATGCCGCCGTCCCTCAATACCCGCACGTTCGGCACCGATAATTTTTTCAACGCGGCAATGGCCTGTTCAGCGCGGTATTCCTGGGTGAAGCCGAGGAGCGCGTACAGAATCACGATGGCCGCGATGGCAATCGTATTCTTCGTGTCGCCGAGCAGGCCCGCCACGACCGCCGCGGCGATGAGGATGAGCACCATGGTGGCGGTGATCTGTTCCCAGAAAATCTTGAGTGGAGTCCGCCCGCCTTTTTCGATCAGTTCGTTGCGGCCATATTTGGCGAGGCGCGAATCGGCCTCGGCTTGAGACAGGCCGCGTTGCTGGTCCGTCTCAAGTTCCTGCAAAGCTGCTTCGATGGATTTGAGGTGAAAGTTCATCGCGTGTAATTGCAGAGGCGGCTCATGGGCCGCACGCAGAACAAGCGTCCCGAAGGTTCGATTTGGCCGCCAAACCTGCGCTCTGCAAAACCTTCGGGACGTTTCAAAGGCCCATCCTGAATGGGGTTAATTTACTCCCGAAACGCCGCCAGCCGTTTTCAACGCGGACCGTATCATCAGAAATTCGGTAATGTTCTCTGCCGTGATCAGCCCCACGAACTGTCCCGCGTGCATGACAGGCAGGGTCTTCGCGCCCGATTCCTGCAAACGCACGAGCGCGCTTTCGACCATTTCGTGTGAGTCCACTTCGGGGAGATTACGGCGCATGACGTTGACGACGGGCACGCCTTGTCCCTCACGGGAAAGGGAGGCGATGAACGCGTCGCGTTCGAGAATGCCTGCCACGCGCCCGTTCGCATCCACGACGGGGAAATCGTGCTGCGAGCCAGCCAGCAGGAGCGCAACCGCCTGCGCGAGGGTGTCGCGCGGTGAAAGCGTTTTGAAATCGGTCATCATGGCGCGGGTGACCGGAATGCCGCTGATCGAGTTTCGCATCTGCACCATACTGGCCTCCTGCGAAGCGCCAATCCAGACGAAGAAGGCGATAAACAGGAGCGTGGGGTTTCCGAACAAGCCTGCCAGCCCAAACAGCAGGGCCATGCCCTGGCCAACGTTGGCGGCGGTCTGTGTGGCGCGGACGTAGTCCATGCGCATGGCGAGGAACGCGCGCAGGACGCGGCCGCCGTCCATCGGGAAGGCGGGGATGAGGTTGAACAGGACGAGGGAAATATTGACCGTCATCAGGCGCTCGAGGAAGTTACCCGAGGCGACGGTCAACTCATTTAACGGGACCAGGCTCGAGGTCAAATAAAGATACGCAAAGAGTCCCGCGGCGATGACCACGTTGACGGCAGGTCCCATCAGCGCAACCCACAGTTCCTCGATGGGTTTGTCGGGCATGCGTTCGAGGCGCGCCACGCCCCCAATCGGATAGAGCGTGATGTCGCGGGTCCTGATCCCGTATTTACGCGCGGTGAGGGCGTGACCGTATTCATGCAGGACGACGCACCCGAAGAGCGCGAGGATGAAGAGGATGCCGTTGAGGACTTCGCCCCAGTTGCGATGTTCCAGCCAGTGACTGTAGCCCACCCAGCCGATCAGCAAAAGAAAGGTGGCATGAACGTAAACATCAATACCGGCAAAGCGGCCAAGTTTCCATTGCCATTTCATGGTTCAGCTCCTTTTGAAGTGGAGGCATTGTACATGGGTTTCGTTAGAAAAATGTTATAAAAACCCTGTCAGGGACTATCAAAAATCGGCAGTGGTATGCGAGTTAGTGAGGTGGTGCGGAATACCCTGCAAGTACGATGTGCCATTCCGCATACCCGTCATTGGGCGGGATTCCATCCCGCCCCACGAAAGCCATCACTTACTGTAAGCCGCCACCTAAAAATCGAGCGGCCAAACGGCCGCCGAATCGAGACAGTGAAAATTCGTGAAGGCTGTCAGGCCGGCTGCCGCGCCTCGGCCAGCCTTCGTTGACGAAGGAACGCCGTCCGAAACATGCGGTCCAGGAGGCCGTCGTAGCCATCGGGATCGAGAGCGATGATGCTGTTGGCGATGTCCAACTCGTCGGGCGGATAGAACAGGGCGCAATTGGAGTTGAGTTCGAGCATGAACAGATCGCCGTTCTCCGCCATGCGGATGTCGGCGCGGCCGTAGCCAATTCCATTCAGTCCAAGATACATGCTGCGCGTCATCTCCTGCAAACGCCGGGCCAATGCTTCGTCTTCCACGCGGACGATGCGCATGTCTGGGATGTCCTGCCATTTGATGATCTCATGCTTGAAGGATTCGCCGGGCGGGAAGATGGTCTCTGCGGGGGGGTAGACGTATGGATTCGACAAATCATCGGGATTATCCACAATGAGGACGGAGAACTCGCGGCCCTCGATGAATTCCTCGACGCGTGCCGCGCCGTAGCGGTCGAGATTGCGCCGAACCTGCTCGTGCAATGCCGCCCCGGTCTCGACCCGCGACTCACGCGTCAGACCGACGCTGGCATAGCTATTTGGATGTTTGACGATGAGCGGATAGCGGAAACCCGCCACTTTCCGATCCAGGCTTTTCAGATTTGCCACGCGAACGCCGCGCGCGAATCCGACGCGCTGCGCTTCCGCTACAGTCTCCATCTGCTCGCGGGTCGGCTCGTAGAAGTCACTGCTGGAGCCGGTGAAGGGCAGGTTCAATTGTTCGAGGGCCAGGATCACATCCACGCCGGGGCGGTCCTCGTCCGCGCAGCCGTCGCATTGATTGAGATACAGGTCGTAATGCTCGCGCGCCTCGAGCGCCTGAATGAAATCTAGCGCGGGCCGTTTAACGTTCCGCACTTCCCATTGGTAACGAGAGAGGTAAGGACTGTAATCGATGTCCCCGAAGATTTCATCCGAGAGAATACAAATGCGCATCGAGCCTCAACAATAAATTTGAACGTTATTATTCCATAATCTCGAATAAATGCAATGTTTGCAGACTTATCAATTGGCTTAAAATATTGAAGCAGAAAAACAACCCGTCGAATTTGACGGGCTGTTTGATTCAGACTTCGGAAGGCTTAATCGGCTATTTGATAATCCCCAGTTTCTTACCCGCTTCGCCGATCACGTCCATGGCACGTTCGATCTCGCTGGGATCATGCGCGGCCGTGACGGTGGCGCGCAGCCGCGCCAGCCCCTCGGGGACCGCGGGCGAAACAACGGGCAGGACGAACACGTCGTTGTGCTGTGCCTCGCGGGTCATGGCGAAGGCGCGGTCGTCGTCGCCGCACAGGACGGGGACGATGGCCGTCTCGGTCAACAGGGTGTCGAAGCCGAGGCTCTTCAATCCGCCGATGAATTGCTTCGTATTTTCGTTCAGCCGCTGGACGCGCCAGGGCTCATCCAGGATGACTTTGAAGGCCTCATTGGCGGCCGCGGCCTGGGCAGGCGGAAGCGCGGCCGAGAAGATATACGCGCGGCTGGCATGGCGCAGGTAAGTGACGATCTCCTGTCTGGCGGCCACATACCCGCCCACCGAGGGAATGGTCTTGCTCAACGTGCCCATCTTGATGTCAATCACATCGCCGAGGCCGAAATGCTCCTCGATGCCCGTGCCCTTTTCACCGAGCACGCCCACCGAATGCGCCTCGTCGATCATCAGCCATGCGCCGTATTTTTTGCACAACTCCACCACCTTCGGCAGGTCAATGATGTCGCCGTCCATCGAGAAGACCGAGTCCGCGATGACCATCTTCGACACGCCCTCGGGTATATTCTTCAGGCGGTTTTCGAGGTCGGCCATATCGTTATGCTTGAAGCGGCGGAACTCCGCCCCCGACATCAGGCAGCCGTCCACGATGGAGGCGTGGTTCAGTTTGTCGGACAGAACGTAATCGCCGCGCCCCAGCAGCGTGGAGATGACGCTCAAATTGGTGGCATATCCCGACGAATACGTGATGGCCGCCTCGGTATGTTTGAAATGGGCGATGGTCTCCTCGAGCTCGTTGTGGATGGTCAGCGTGCCTGCCAGCGTGCGGACTCCGTTCGTACCCGTGCCGAATTTGTCCACCGCTTTCTTGGCCGCTTCGTTGATCCGAGGGTGACCCACCAGCCCGAGATAACTATACGAGGCGTACATGCCCATCTCGCGGCCGCGCACCAGCACCCTGGCCCCGCCGCGGATTTCCTCCACAGGCTGGTTGTAAAAATACAGGTCGTTTTCCTTCAGACGATTCACACGCTCTGTGAACACACGCACGCGGCGGGTCACAGAATCATCGGTGTTGTGGAAATCCATGCAGGGCTCCTTAATCGCTTCGTTCCGCCCGTTGGGGCTGGCTCATTATACTCCAACCAATTTTCTCAACTCTTCTTCGCCGATGATCTTCACGCCCAGAGACTTGGCCTTGTCGAATTTCGAGCCCGGGCTTTCGCCCAGCACCAGATAACTCGTCTTCCTGCTGACGCTGTCAGTGACTTTCCCGCCATGAGATTCGATGAAGTCTTTCGCGTCGTCGCGGGAAAACGTGGGAAGCGTTCCCGTGATGACAAAGGTGAGACCCGCCAACTTATCGGATGCCTGACCGCCAGCTTCGGACGATAGATCCCCTGCAGGCCACATTCCAACAGACTTCAGTTTTTTCAAGATTTTTTGATTGGCGGGACGCGCGAACCAGTCCACGATAGCTTCGGCGGTATTGGGACCAACTCCTTCGATCTGTTGCAGGTCATCAGGCTTGGCTTTAGCGAGCGCGTCCAGGTCCCCAAAATGACGCGCCAGGTCTCCCGCCATCACTTCGCCCACGCCATGAATGCCCAACGCGGTGATCAATCGGGCAAGAGGCTGATTTTTCGAGTTGGCGATCGAAGTTAATAAGTTGTCGGCCTTTTTATCCGCAAACCCTTCAAGTTCGAGCAGTTGTTCCTTCGTGAGCGTGTACAAGTCGGCCACATCTTTGACCAGACCCGCCTCGATCAACTGCTCCACGATCTTGACGCCCAGCCCGACGATATCCATCGCGCCGCGCGAGACAAAGTGCTCCACGTTGCGCACCAACTGCGCGGGGCAGGCGGCATTGACGCAATACCACGCCACCTCACCTTCGAAATGCTCCACGGGCTGATTGCAGGTGGGGCAATTCTTCGGCGGGACGTATTTCTTCTCTTTGCCCGTACGCGCCTCGGTGACGGGGCCGATGATGTACGGGATCACTTCCCCGGCGCGTTTGACCAGCACACGGTCGCCGACGCGGATGTCCTTTTCGGCAATGTAGTCGAAGTTGTGCAGGGTGGCGCGCTCGACGATCACGCCGCCGATCTCGACGGGTTCGAGCACGGCATAAGGAGTCAACACGCCCGTGCGTCCCACATTGACGCGAATATCCTGCAGGGTCGTGGTCACTTCGCGGGCGGGAAATTTGAACGCGATCGCGCCGCGCGGGTCCTTGCCCACGAAGCCGAGTTCCGCGGCCAGACTCAAGTCATCAATTTTGATGACCATGCCGTCCGCCTCGTAGGGCAGGTCGTCGCGGCGCTTGTCCCAGGTCTCGGTGTAGGCGATGGCGGATTCAAGGTCATCGAAGCGTCTGGCAACGTCTGTGACGGGAAAGCCGAGGGCCTTGAGATATTCCAGGATTTCCCATTGCGACGTTGGTACTTTTCCGCCTTCGGAATGGACGATTTGATACACGAGCAGTGTCAGCGGACGCGAGGCGGTCAGCGCGGGATCGAGCTGCCGCAATGAACCCGCCGCCGTGTTGCGCGGATTGAGGTAGGTCTTCTCGCCCGCCTCTTCGAGTTTACGATTCAACTCCTCAAATTCTTTGATGGGCAGGAAGGCTTCGCCGCGCACCACCAAATACTTCGGGATTCGGGATTCGATATTCGGAAGTCGCGGGCCCGACTCCCGATCCCCGATTTCCGATTCCCGACTCACGGGAATCTTCAACGGAATGGCCCTCACCGTCCGCAGATTGCTGGTGATGTCCTCCCCCACCTCCCCGTCGCCGCGCGTGGCACCCTGGACGAAGATGCCGTCGCGATAATGCAGAACGACAGACAGACCGTCTATCTTCGGCTCGACGACGAACTTCACCTTCTCCACGCGGTCGTCGAGTTTTCTGATGCGCTCGAACCAGGCGCGGGCATCCTCTGCACCGAAAGCGTTGGCGAGACTCAGGATCGGCGCGGGGTGGCGCACCTTCTCGAAACGGTCGGCAGGTTTGGCCCCCGCGCGCTGCGTGGGCGAGTCGGGCGTGACCCAATCGGGATGGTCGGCTTCGATCTGCTTGAGTTCGTTCAGCAGGCGGTCGAATTCTCGGTCACTGATGACAGGAGCATCGAGAACGTGATAACGATAATTGTGAAAGTGAATCTGCGATTTGAGTTCTTCGTAACGGGCGCGTGTGTCCATGCCCGAATTATACCTTGCCCCCGTTTTCAGACCATCAGCCGCACGAACGGGTCGCCGAGCACGACGTAGTTGCGGGCGTCGTTGTTGGCGGTCCATTTTCCCGCCAGATCGGCAGGATTGACCTTCTTTCCGAATTCCATTTCTTCGAGGGTCGAGGAGAGGTCGGCGGAAAGTTCCGCGTAACGGCCATTGAAGTACTCAAAAGCATAGCCAATTGGGTAACCGTCGAAGAGACGTTTGAGGGCGGATTCGAACACAGCCAATTGTGCGCCGGCCGCGCCCCACAAGAAGGAGTAACCCCAGGCGCGCTCCACGTGACCGACGACAGCCAGCGCGCCGCCTTTCGGATGCGAGAGCAGGCGCTGGGGCAGGCGGGCCAGGAAATTCTTCGGAGCAATCTCGGCGCGGGCTTTGAAGGCCTGTTTGGAGAATTCGTCCATGCGCGGGGTGCCGGCACCATAGCAGGCAAAGAAGAAGGCCAGCATGCCATGCACGTTGGCAACATCGGCGAGATCGTCGGCCGCGAAATAAAAATCCTTGCCGATGGGCTTGCGCCAGTTCTTCGGCCCGGGCCAATCCTGGGTGAGCAATGCGCCCTGGTCAGCCAGTTGTTGCGGATGGCCGTTGGGGAATCCCATGCCGTGACTGGCCGTGAAGAGCATGGCCGGCGGTTCCTTGCCGGTGAATAAGCCGCCCAGCGCGGCTTTGGTGGCGTCGTCTTTCAAGGTGGCAGGGAATTTCCAACCCTTTTGCTCTTTGGCAAACGTATCTGCCAGCGGCTTGACGAGTTGCTCGGAACTCATGGCCGTGGCGGGATCGTCGGGATTCGAAACGCCGAAGAAAGCGGCAGTTTTGGCGAGCGCCAGTTTTTTCTTCTCGGCCTCAACCACACTTTTTGCATAGGCAGCGTAATCTTCGGCCTTATCGAAGTGAATACGCCCGACAGCGTACTGCACATCGAGCAAAGTCTGGAAACGGTAGGGAATCTGCTCCGGGTCGCCGACAAGAAGAAGGTAATACGGGACGACATCCGGGTCCACCGGACCCGGGCCTGCGCCGTGCCGCATGCACCATTCATCTTTTGACTCATACATCTCGCCCGGCTTGAAGCGATAGACTTCCGGGCCGGTGTACTCCTTGTATACCTTGCCTGCCTGCGACTTGCGCCAGTCCAGCAAAGGCTGCAGGGCTTTGACGATAGCCTCATCCACATTGTAGGGAAAGATCACGCCCCAACCGGCGGATGACAAGTCGTTGTAATCCGTGCCTTCCTTGGCAATGTAGTCGCCCTCTTTTTTGGCGTTGGTCTCGGCGTATTTTTTCCACCACGTGGTGAGTGCGGCCTCCTCTTCAGAGTTGCGCGGCTCGCCGGTGATGGCGGCCGCCATCACGTCCGGCGCGACCGGCGGGACGAGGTAATCGCCGGTGGTGGCGTCAATGCCGTTGAAGGTCAACTGGTCGGTCATGAGTTCTCCTCAGGGGTTACGGGGGGAATTGATTCGCATCCGGGGAGACGCCCGGCACGGGACAGATGCCCACCTCGAAGCCGGTCGGTTCGAAACCGATCCAGCCGCGGCAGGTGTTGTCCAGCGCGGCGATGGCGTTGATGGGATAGTTGGCGATGTCGGTCCTGTCCGGCGAACCGGCCTGCGACAGGGTGAAGTGGTCGTTGTAATCGAACCAGGCGGGCTTGAACAGGTCGCGGCTGGCCCACGCAGTCCACATAAAGACCGGGTCGCGGCGGCCGAGCAGGTCGAACTTGAAGGCGATCTGCACCTCGTTTGGGTCGTCAGGGTTGATTCGCACCCAGGCGAGGTCCGGCTTTTCACCCTTGCCCTGGTCGAAGACCAGGGTCTCGTACCCGTTGCCGACCTGGGGCGGGTCGCTTTCCAGCGCGACGCCGTTGCCCACGTCGGTGTCGCCGTCGGTCCAGGCGCGCACGCCGTCGAACGCCCATTCCGTGGACAGGGCGGCGGCGTAAATCAGGTAGTCGCCGCGGCCGTCGGCGTTCAGATCCAGTTCGAGGCCGTAGTTCCCAAGCAAGCGGCTGGCGTTCTGCGCCCCGACCAGTTCGATATTCACAAAAACCCAGTCCGCAGTGATCGAAAGTTCGGCGCGCCGGATGTCAACGTCGGGATAGTATTCTTCCATCGTGACGGCCGTGAAGGGCCGCTCGTAGAGATTGCGGAAGTAATCGTCCCCGCTGCCAATGGTCCTTGTCGCGGCTGAGGCGGCGGAGGTCTCGTCGTCCATCTGGCTGTCAATGAAACCCGGCGCGGCGGGAGGTGGTTCCAGTTGGGATGTATCGGGCTGGGTGACCACAGGCAGGGCCGCTTCCTCCGCGCATGAGTCGTTCAGGAAGGCCAGACATTCCTCCTCGGTGAAATTGCGCGTCAGGCGTTTGCTGGCCAGGCCCACCAGGTCCTCGAAAGAGAGCAGGTAGGCGCGGATCGAACCGTCCAGACTGACCGAGAACATACGCGTTCCATTCGGACCGAAGGTGACGCCATAGATGCGGTCATTATGGCCGTACAGACGGAAGTCCATCTCACCGGTCTGCAGGTCCCAAACCACACCCACGCCGTCCGCCCCGCCGGTGATGAGATACCTGCCGTCCGGGCTATAGGCCGCCGTGAACAATGCATCGCCGCGGCCGAACAGAGTTTGAACGATCTCACCCAGCGCATCTGCCTCCGTGTTCCAGACGATGACTGACGCGTCGTCGCTGACCGAGGCCATGCGCGTCCCATCCGGGCTGAAGGCCAGGTCCTCGACGATGTCCGAGTGCGTGGCATCCTCGCCGGAGACAAGCCTCCTCAGAAGTTTGCCCGATGGGAATTCCCAGAACGCAATGCTCCCGTCATAGTAACCGGAGGCCAGCAAAGAACCGTTCGGGCTGAAGGCAACTGCGCGCGCCTCGGCTTGAATCGCGCCGCTCTCGAAATCACCGACGAATGCGCCGCTATCTGCCTTCCAAATTTTAACCAGGCCGTCGGTCCCGGCTGTGGCGATGTATGCCCCGTCCGGACTGATGTCCGCATCCCACACTTCGCCGGTATGGCCGGAGAGGATATGCAATTCCGCGCCGCTGGCCGCGTCCCAGATGCGGGCCGTCCCGTCGCGGCTGGCAGTGACGATAAAACTGTCGTCCGGGCTATATTGGACGGCCTCCATCCCCTGCGTGTGACCCTTGAGCGTCAATCGCAGGCGGCCATTCGTCACGTTCCAGACTCGCGCCAAGTTATCGCCCCCGGCCACTGCCAGCCTCGTTCCGTCCGCATTGAAACTCAGGTCGAAGGCCGGCGCAAGATTGGAGATGGTAAATAGTTCACGACTGCCTTCCGCCGAGATGTTCCAAATACGAACGGTGCGATCCTCGCTAGCCGTGGCAATCCGCTTGCCGTCCGGGCTGAACGAAACGCCAAAGACCCGGTTGGTATGGCCGTACAGCACCAGCCCCGGACGGCCATACGTCGTGTCGAAGAAGCGGATGGTGTGGTCGGCGCCCACGGAAGCAATCGAAGAGCCGTCCGCGCTGAAAGCGATGCCGTACTCCCGGTCGCGGTGACCGGAGATGATGATCTGCAACGCGCCCGTCTCGGCATCCCACAGACGGAGGGTGCGGTCCGCGCCGGAGGTGGCCACCCGCTTCCCGTCCGGACTGAAAGCGGCCGCGTTGACATAGCCGTCGTGCCCCTCCAGGCGGAGGAGTTCCGTCCCCTCATCCGCATCCCAGATGCGGGCGGTGCTGTCCCTGCCGGCAGTGGCAATGCGCGTCCCGTCCGGGCTGATCGCGATGGACTGGACTTCCCCTTCGTGGCCAGTCAGGGTGAGTAAAAGACTGCCCGTCTGCACATCCCAGATTGTCGCCGTTGTATCCGCACTGGCCGCGGCAATGCGCAGACCGTCCGGGCTGTAGGCCAGCCACCAGATTTTTTCCTTGTGGGCGGGGATGGCCGTCAATTCCTGCCCGGTCGCTGAATCGAAAAACAGGATGCGTCCGTCGCCGGTCGCGGCCGCGATCTGCTGACCATTCGGGCTGAAGATGGCAAAGGTCACGCCGTAGCCTGTGGGGTCCGGGACCGTATCGGTCACTGTCATGGAGAACAATTCCGCCCCGGTCTGCACTTCCCAGACCCTGACCGTCCCGTCGCCGCAGGCCGTGACGAGCCGCTTTCCATCCGGGCTGAAATACGCACTGAAGACCGACTCCTGGAAGACCTGCGGCAAGGCAGGGTCGGCGCTGCCCCCCAGCACGCGTTCCACGCGCATGGCCGGCAGGGCGCGGCGGAGGGCGTCCTCGGCTTCGGCCACAGGAGGAGTATGGGCCTGAACAGCCTGCAAGGCCAGCAATACGCTCAACTCTGTATCAATGCTCAAATTGCTGACCGAGTCCGAGGCCAGTTTGCGCGCGTTGGCGATCTCCTCGGCGCGTTTGGCATTCTGTTCGTTTAAATTGGCGATCTCGGCGTTGTTGCGCGCGATCTCGGCCTGGTAGGCGGCAATTCGGCTTTGCTTATAGGCCTGCCAGGCGGAATAGATCGCGCCGACCGCCAAAAGAACCATCAAGCCAAGCAGGTAACGAACCACCAGGTTCAGCCTGCGTTCGCGTTCGTTGGCCAGGAACGATTTCCGACAGGCCGCCAGGTAATCTTTCTCCACATCGGTCAGCAAGTCGAGGTTTTCCACCGCCCAGATCCTGGCATCCTTGAAGGCTGAACTGCGCATGAGCATCCCGTCCGGGCGGCCCTGCGCGTTCCAAGCATCGGCCTGGCGCTGAAAGGCATTCAAATGCGCCTGGAACCATTTTTCGTTGCTGCTATGGATGGGGCGGATGAGGCGGTCATGCGCCAGCTCGAACCAGGTGGAGCCGCCGCGCTGTTCGCCGCGCACCAGGTAGGCTTCCTGCAATTTCTGAATGACTTCGTTCGGGAGTCCCTCGCTGGCGCCGGGCGCCATCTGCACCTGCCCGCGGATTCCCTGCTGGGTGATGAGTTTGCGGTCGATCCATTCCCGAATCTTGCGCTCGGGATATTGCGCGTCCGCCGCCACCGACTCGACCTGGAAATCGTAGTAATCTCCCAGGGCCGTGTCCACACTGCCGGCTTCCTCCACCTCTTTGAGGGTGATTTGTTTGTCCTCGACGATCCTCATCGTCCACAAGCGGCGGCAGACCACCTGCAACTGCACCGGCTCCACGTAATTGCCCAGTTGCTCCGCTGTCGTGCCATCCGGTTGCTGGACGCGCACGCGGCGCAACTCGTCCACCAGATGTCGGGCGGCGGTTTCGTCGAATCCCACGCCCGCATCCAGCGAGGGCTGTTGGATGGATTGGATGGCGGCCTGGGCATCGAGCAGGTCGAGGCGGTATCGGTTGGATAAACGCGTCGGCACCGGACGCAGGAACGGGTCCAGCCCCGCCAGGTAGTCCTCGCGGATGATGAACAACGCCCAAAAGTTCCGGTCGCGCAGGGCTTCGCCGATCTGCGCAAAGAAGTCCACTTTGCCGGCGCGGTCGGTGGGATCGTTGGTGACGATCTCCTCCAATTGATCGAAGATCAGCACGAAAGGCGCGTAGGAATCGAACTCCTTGTCCAGGCTGGCGGCGCGCCTGCGGTATTTTCCGAGGTAATCCGCCAGCCGCATCGAGACGAGTTCGGCCGCTGGAAATTCATGTTCATCGGCAACTTCCGACTCAATGGACATCAATGCACTATACGTATAGCGATTGAACGACGAACCAATATCCGTTCCAACGGGCGCGGATTGATTGACGCGTATGGTGGGCAGTACGATGAACCCCTGCTCCTCGAGTTCTGGAATAACGGCGGCATTGACCAGCGAACTCTTGCCCGCGCCGGAGGGCGAGTACAGCAGGACGATGCGCTCGGCGATGAGCAGGTCCACCAGCTCGGTCTTCTCGCGGTCGCGGCCGTACAGTTTCTCGCCCCTCTGGAACGAACGCGGACCGACGTATGGATTTACGGAGACAGGCGCAGGATTGGACATGGGGTCTGCTCCCTAGGCGGGCTTGGACTTTCTCTGCTGGGCAAGTTCGCGCAGGAAGTCGTCGGAACGGCCCCAGTAAATACTGATGGCCGCGCTTTGGAAATACGTCTGGAGGTAATCGCGCGCCCGTTTCGGATCGAGGTTGCGGTTTTCGTCCGGCTCCACCTGGACGGCGATGTGCGTGTAGCGCGCCCGCCGGCCGCCGCCCTGTTGTCCCATCATGGAACGGAAGAAGACGCGGAAGGCCCAGTCGTCCAACTGGAAGCCGAGGAACATGAGCGCGGTGTCGGTCATGGCGCGGCGCACGACCGGGGGGATCAGATCCTTGTTGCTGGTCACCCCGATCAGGTATTCGAAATAATCGTCCTCGGTCAGGACGAGCGAATCGGGAACGCTGAAATGGCCGAACAGGTGATAGACCAGCGGCTTCTCCGGCGTGGGACGGTAATCGCGGTCCATATCGAAGATGGATTCGAGAGAGAAGCGGTCGTTCCACGGGCAGATGACCATCTGCGGATCCTTCTTCACCTCACGGAGTGCATCCACCATTAAGTTATCGAAATTGGTCGTAAGGTAAATGGGCAGGTCGAGCGCGGCCAGCACCTCGTGCTGTTCGAACTCCAGGCGGTCGCGCAGTTTCTGTCCCGCAACCGAAATCACGTCCGCCAGGTTGGATTTCGGGTCCTCCAATTCCTTCGGAGGCTCACCGCCCAGCCGTTCCCTCACGCTCGCGCGCACCGAGGTCTCGAACTCGGTCAGCAGGGTGTTGATATCCTGATTCACTGCCAGGTATTGCGCCACCTGCGGCAGGGCATCGCGGAAAAAATAAGCCAGCGGATAGCGATGTTTCTCGGCCATGCCCAACGCCAGGTCGCGCCAGTTGCCGATCAACGGCTCGTACAGGCCGGGGCCGAGAATCGGGGTGCACTGCCCCTTTTCAATACTGCTGAGCAGGGCAGGCCACTTCTTGAACTCGCCCTCCTCACCGAAGCCCGGCACGTACCAGATGCGCCCGGTCTTCAATCTCATAAAGAGCACCGGCATCCAGAAATCGTCGCGGCCGCTGACCGCGTCGCGCGCCGCGGAGAGGGCGCGGTCAATCAAGCCGTCCTTCTGCAATTCCTCGAAGAAGACCGGCATGAACTTGGCGACCGTATCCATCGAGACACTGCCCTGCATGGCAATCACAGCCGGGACCCCCGCCTCGGTCAAGCGCGGACCGAGGGCTTGGAGTGCCTGACCCGCGCCCTTGCCCGCGCTCTGGCAGGAGGCCAGCACCACCAGGCGCGGCGGATTCTCCAGTTTTTTGATGCGCGTCACCAGGTCCGCGCCGGAGACGCGGGCGACTTTTCCATTTTCGTCCTCCAGCCACAGCCACGCCCCGCCCTTGACGAACGCGCCGTGCGCGACGAGATAGAGGATGTCACAGCCTTCTGCGAGGCGGGAGAGGATGGCATCGAACGTACAGTGTTTGTCCTTTTCATCGGGAAGTGTTACGACCGGGATCTTTTCCCCGAGAGCGGCTTTGGCGCGATCGGTTTCGCCCGCCACATCCACCGCGGCCAGATCGTAATCCTTCAAATCGGACGGATTGGCAACGGCGACCAGCGTCTTCAAGTCGCCGCGCGAGGTTTGCCGCACGGGCCGCCAGTCGAGACTGCTCAGGTAGCGTGAGAAATGGATTTGCGCGCCGGTGAAAAGCGGGGATTTCGGATCTTCGGGATCGCGCAGGGTTTCCCAGAAGAGGTCGTTCAACTCCAGCGCGGTCGGGCCGATGACCAGGCGCACGCGCAAGGCGGCCTTCAGGGCCGCCGCGCTGGCGCGGGCTTTCGAGAAGGCCGCCAACATATCCTTATCGGCAAACAGACTCTCGGTCAGGAGCGAGCCGTATGCCGCGCCATCGTTGGACTTGGCCGTGAGGGCCGCAAAGTCGAACTGGACGCTGACTTCCTGGGCCTGGCCGAGGCGGATGTCCGCGTCACTGCCGGGCTGGGTAAAGCGCATCTCCACTGTGTAATTCCCCGTTTCACGGCGGTGCAGGCTGAGTTCGAGATCAGCAATTTCGGGCAAATCAACCGCTTCCTTATTATCTGGGAGGCACTTGCAATATCATCGTACCGGTAGGGGTGAGTGGATTATACAACAAATCCCGCTTATTCAACCCCGTCTTGTCCAAATTTCATCCGGCCGCGGCCGCGGCGCGATGCGTTATACTTCCTCGCATGACGGAACGCATCGGCATTTTCGGCGGCACCTTCGACCCGCCTCATCTCGGCCACCTGATCCTCGCCAGCGAAGCCTGCACGCAACTCAATCTGTCGCGCCTGCTGTGGGTGCTCACTCCCAACCCTCCGCATAAATTAAGCCAGGTGATCACTTCGGTCGAACACCGGCTGGAAATGCTCCAGCGCGCCATTGCCGACAATCCCGCCTTCGAACTCTCGCGCCTCGAACTCGAACGCCCCGGGCCGCACTACACGCTGGATACCGTGCGAATCGTTCAGGAACAGTTTCCTTCAGCACCCATCGTCCTCATCATCGGCGGCGACTCGTTGCGCGACCTGCCCACCTGGCGCCTCGCCGCGGACCTCGTGTCTGCGTGCCGCGAAATCGGCGTGATGCGCCGCCCCGGCGATTCGGCCGACCTGGCCGCGCTGGAAAGCCTCCTGCCGGGCCTGCGCGCCAAAATCCGCTTTGTGGACGCGCCCCTGCTGGAGATCGCCTCATCCGAGATCCGCCGCCGCGTAGCCGAGGGCATCAGCGTGCGATACTATCTTCCACCCGCCGTGTACGAGTACATTCAAAAAGAACGTCTCTACCAAAATTCCTGACCGAAGTGCAACGTCCCGAAGGTTCGAGAACCTTCGGGACGTTGCATTCTGCGGTCCGATCTCTCACGCGTCCAAATGGAACGTATGATAGACATTCTTGCACGGGTTGCCCCAGGCGAGGTGCATCTCGCGCGCCGTCAGGTCAATGATGAGGGCGTTGATGGTCTTCTCGCGGTCGAGCGGATCGTTCGCATCAATGGCGTGGTTGCAGATCGAATTCGAAAAATTGACATGGTCGCGCTGGATGGCCTGCAGGGTCTTGATCGTGTGGCTGTCCTCATGCTTCACCATTCGCAGGGCGCGGAAGTAGCGCACGCGCGAGGAGATCAACTCCTCGGGGTCGCTCTCGATTTGCTTCATGTTCTCGGAGAGGAAGTGATTGGTGTGAACCAGGTAGCCATCCTCTCCATAGAGAATCGCAAACCGCCGCGCCGACACCTCCACGCTGTAGATCTCGCCGCTTTCATGGACGAGCATGTGATTATAGCCCGCGGCGCGGTGCGGGATGAGTGTGGCGCGGATGGCCTCGCCCGGCGTCTTGGCGGCCAGCACCGCGCGCGAGACGATGATGCGCGGCACGCCGATGCGCGAATCGTTGGGATAGACAGAGTCGCATAGTTGGGCAATTCCGTAAGCATTGAAACCGATGTTTGGCAGGAGACCGCCATAGGTCATGGCAAGAAACGGAGGTTCGTCCTTCGGCGAGGCATGGATGATGAAAACGTCGTCCTCGTCTTCGGGAAGCCAGTCCTCGTTGTGCGCCAGCAGCACGTGACCGTCGGCCGTGCGCTGTTCGTTGACCGCCAGGCTGGTGCAGCGCGTCAGATGAAGTGCGTCCATCGTGACCGCCTCCATGGCATTGGCCACGGCCAGGTCATCATACGAAACGCCCGCGCCCTCGGCGATGCCCTGCACCTCTTCAACGTATTTTGGATAACGTTCCTGCGAAAAGGGCATGTACTTGCGGGACTGAATCTGCGCGCCCTCCCAGGTAAGCGCCACCTGGTCGTACGCGCCGGCCAGCAGAGCGCGCGCGTTCTCGATACTGCGTTCCACCTGCTTCCTGCAGGCCTCGCCGATCTGGCGTCCCATTTCGCGGTGCGTACCCGAGACGCGGACCAACGGCGGCGGGTTGGAATGGATGGGTGTGTTGGTCGAATCCTTCTTGGGGGACATAGGAAACCTTTATTTGGACTGTTCGCGGGTCGAGCAGGCTGAAGATATTTCGAGCCGCGTCGAGACCCCCGCGGGAAATGAAAACCTGCTTCAGGGATTGCTCTGAAGCAGGTGAATTCTATCACATCGCCCTGTGACTACGAGGCGGGCGGAACCTCGACGACGGGCGCGGGCGGCGGATAGACGCGCGACCCGAACAGGGTCAGCGTGACCGCGCCGATCCCGGTCAGCCCGACGAGGAACGGGGCCAGCCAGCCGATACAGGGTACAAATCCCACACCGCCGACCACAAGCATCAGCAGGAGGGTCCCGAAGCCTGCCTTGAGCACGGGCGCCCAGTCCTGATGAATGGCCTGCGTGAAGCGCTCACCCACCTCCATGCCGATGGCGATGACGCCGAACAGCCAGGCCAGCACGAGCAGCAGAACCGCAAGCGCTGCCACGGGAATGAGCAGGATGGTTACGACCATCAGTACCAGCGCCAGCGGGGCGAGAAAGACCACCAGCATCCCTACGCTACCGGGGATCAATGGATTCGCCACCACCGCGCGCGACACCCGTTCCAGTTGCGGCTGCATGAACAGCACCAACAGCATCGCGAGCGCCGCTACGCCAATTGCCTGAAAGACCAATTGGAAGACACTCGCAAACGGATTGACGCTGACGCGAACCGGCGGAACATTCGGCACATTGGGAACATTCGGCACATCGGGAATCTGAATGGACGGACCGTTGTTCTCGATGATGTCGCCCTCCACCACGGCGCCATCGGCGCGGCTGATCACCCCGCCCACCGAGACCACGTCGCCTTTGACGAGAGCCGTTTCCTCCAGCGAAATCGTCCCGCCGATGATGACCACGTCGCGCTCGACCGCGCCGTCCACCGTAATGTTGCCGCCAATGACCACCAGACTTCCGTTTACCAGCGCCTCCTCTTCCACGGTCACGTTGCCGCCGAAAACCACCAGGTCGCCGTCCAGGGTCTCGCCGCTTTCCAGCGTGAAGTTCTCGCCGAAGATCACCTGCCCATCGAGCAGGCCTTTGGCCGCCGCGGGCCGTGCCGGGATCAATAGCAGGGCCAACAGCAAAGCGGCCGCAAGGATTTTCTTCATCGGTTTCATAGTCTATGCTCCTCGTGTAACTCGCGTAAACCGCCAAAGGGATACCGACCACAACAGTCCCAGCCCGGCGGAGGCCGAGATCAGCACCATCCACGCGAACGGCGGGATCAAGCCCGGGATGACGCGAAACAAAACGGAACCCGCCTCACCCAGGGCGCGCATCGTCTCAAGAATGCCCAGCAACGCCCCCACCCAGACTGTGATCCACGCCGCGGGCGAACTGAAAAATTCAAGCAGATACGGACCGGTAAACCAGACGATCAGCCCGAGTCCGGCCAGGACCAGCAACAGGCCGCCGATCACCTGGCCTCGTCTTTCGCGGACGCGTTGCTCCGCCAGCCGCGCCTGGAAGCGGACCGTGAAGCCCGGAGCCGGAGCGAGGCTCTTCGCCGAACGCAGCGCCAGGTTGGCCTCCCACAGCGCCGCGCAGTGACGGCAGGCCTGCAGGTGCAGTTGGAGTTCCCGGTCCTCTTCGGGTTTGAGTAATGTATCATCCAGTAACCAGTCCTCAAAAGGCCGGTGATTCATAGCGTTTCCTTTCTGCGCGGGGCTGGGGCATGCTCCGTTCCCAGAGACTGCCCAAAGCCCGGCGCGCCCGGTGCAAGCGGCTCTTCACCGCGCTGACCGTGAGAGAGAGCGTGTCGGCGATCTCCTGCTCCGAATAGTCGTGCCAGTAACGCAGGATGATCGCCGCCCGGTCGGTGGCCTCCAGCGAGGTCAGCAGGCGATGCAAATGGTCGCGTTCCTCGCGGCGCACCGATTCGTGCTCCGGGCTGAGGGCCGAGGCGTCGGGCAGTTCGTAGTCCGATTCCTCGTCCTCGTCAATCGAAAAGACGTTCAACCTGCGGCGGCGCAGGCGGTCAATGCAATAGTGAGCCGCGATGGAAAGGAGCCAGGTCGCAAAGGACCGCCCGGTATCGTAACGGGCGAGATGCTGAAACGCCCGCAGGAAGGTCTCCTGGGCGGCATCTTCCGCCGCCTCGGGCTCGCCTAACATGCGATAGCACAGGTTATAGACCGGTTTTTGATACGTCTCCACCAGCATGGTGAAGGCATCCTGGTCGCCGCGTTGGGCCCGGATGACCCAGGCCTGTTCCTCGTTCACGCATTCTCCTTGATTTTCTATCCTTGCTTACGCCGGAAGGCGGTCAAAGTTGCACGTCTTCACACTATAACCGCTTTGCAGATGGTTAATAAATTTTAATGAGGCTGCCCATCGCCGCTGTTTCGCGGACCCAGGACTGCACCCCACGCGCCCAGCCGGTGACCGTTCAGTGCCAGCCCGGCCGCGATGGCCGTAGTCAACGGGACGGCCGCGATCAATCCCAGCGAGCCGACCAGCGTCCGCACGATCTCCTCGGCCACGAAGGCAAAATTGACCAGGTTGCCATAGTCCCCGCGGGCGAGGGAGAACAGCAACAGCATCGGCAATGCCGCGCCCGCGTAGGCCAGAACCAGCGTATTCACGGTAGCCGCCACATGGTCCTGCCCGATGCGCATGGCCGATCGGAACAGGCCGCGCAGGCCCAGGTGTGGGTTGGCGGCGTGGAGTTCGAACACGGCCGAGGCCTGGGTCGTCACCAGGTCATCGAGCACGCCCAGCGCGCCGATGATCATCCCGCCCAGCAGGAGGCCGCGCAGGCTGATGGACGCGGCCAGCGACTGCACCAGGAACATGCTGTTCTCGTCGCCCGAACCGTTCAGGCGTGCAAACACGACGAATACCGCGGCCAGCGCGCCGGTCAGCAGCAGCGACAGGATCATGCTCAACACCGCCGCGTGCGTTTTGAGATTCCAGCCGTAGGTGAGATACAGCGTGACCGCCAGCAGGATGGCCGAACCGATGATGCTGACCGTGAGCGGGTCTTCGCCCGCCAGGATGTGCGGGATGATATAACCGACGATCACGAACAGGCTGAAGGCCATGCTGAGGAGCGAGCGCAATCCCTTCCAGCGGCTGATCAGCAGGATGGCCGCGGCGAAGATCCCCACCAGCCAGAGCAGCGGCATACTGCGCACGTGATCCACAAAATAGGCGTTGACGAGGTTCTCCGGCGTCTTGCTCACGGTGACGAGGACGCGGTCGCCGGGCCTCAGGAGATAATCGTCCTGGCGCACCTGGCGGCGGCCGTAATCAATTTCCATTTGGATGCCGGCGTACTCGCCCTCCAGCAGTTCGACGCGGACGATCTGATACGGCTGGACGCGGCCGCCGAGGTCAACCGTTCCTTCCTCGATGACAGCCACCACCTCCGCCCGCACCGTCTCGGACCCGAAGGCGACCGCGCTGGATTCGGGCAATGGCGCGCCCGAGAAGTACGGCCAGAGAAGAGCCGCGAAGGCCGCCAGCAGGATGACCGGGACAATCCATATTCTGTTGGGTTTCATAAGAGTTCTGAGTTTACTCGCGCAGATCAGCGACGGCCTCATCCATCTGGCGCAGAATGACGGGGACTTGTCCGCTGGGCGTGCCGACGCGGAACATGAAATTGAAGCCATCGCCCAGAATCAGTTTGACGGTGCGCCATTCGGCCAGTTGCGGATAGGTCTGCCCGAGCGGGATCAATTTAACGGCCTCGGCCCATTGCGGATGATCCGCTTCGTAATCGGCGGCCAGTTCCAGGGTCGAGGGGCGAAGCGGGAACAGCCCGGTGGATTTCACCCAGCGCGCCTGGTTCTCGTCCGAAAGCATCCAGCGAACGAAGAGCCACGCGGCCAGTTGTTCCTCGTCGGTCGAGGGAATGAGCACATAAGAGGACCCGTAAATCACAAGCGTCTCATCGGGAAAGGGAATGACCGTCCACTCGTCGGCACTACCCAGCGCGGTGAAGGCGCGGCTTTGCGAGGGCAGGTCTTCGAGGCCTCCCGTGACGAACAGGGCGCGCCGCGCCGCGAACTCGTCGAACGGATCCGCCTCCGCCGATTGCCACGCGCAGCCGTCCTCGGCCAGCGTCTTGATGAACCGCATGGCTTCGAGGTTGTCGGGCTTCAAAAAACGGAAACCGCCTTCCTGCAGAGGACCGTCGCCGAAGGCCAGCATCCAGGAGAATGGCGTCATGGTCTGCGTGTCCACGTACCAGCCGCCAAAGCCATCATCGGACTGCTCCTCGTTTTTGCGAAAGGTCTGATTCGCGGCGCAGGCCTGTTCGCGGAATTCGTCGGGCGACGTGGGCGGCGCGTCGAAGCCGAGTTCGCGCGCCCAGCTCTCGTTGTAGAAGAGTAAGCGGCCGGATCGCTGCGCGGGCGCGCCGAGAATCTCTCCATCCACTTTGTCCTGCGCCCACAGCGCGGGCGTAACGGATTCGGAGTCAGCCAGCCCCCAGAGCGGGTCGGTCACATAAGGAGTCAACTCCACCACGCCGTCCTGTTCGCGCCAGAACAAGGCATGCTCGGGCAGTGCGATCACCAGGTCGGGTTGTTCCACGCCCACCAGCGCGGCGGTCACATTGTTGAACAACTCGGTGTAATTCCCCTGCCCGGCGGTCAGAACCGTGATGCCCCATTCGTTGCTGGTGTTGAACTCGGCCGCCTGCGTTTCGAGGAGCGACGCCTCGGGCCCAAACCACGGATGCCAGATCGTGATCGTGACACCGCGCAGCGCGTCCGTTTCGACGCCCAGACCGCTGACCGGGGCCGCGGTGGGCGCCGGTGTTCCCTCCGCTTTGGGCGTGGACGTCGGGCTGGTCGCTGTCTCGACAACGGGCGCGCAGGCAGAGAGAAGAAAGATGATGGATGAAAGAAGAAAGATGAAAGAAGAGCGCGAAAGTTTATCCAAGCATCACCATCGGGACGGGAGTGAAAACGAGGATGAATAGAACGATGGCAAAGACCGCCACCGCGCGGCGCGGCGGGTCGAGCGAGGTGATCTGGTCGAGCGGCTCGGCATGCACGCGTCCCAGCCAGAAGAGCAGGAAGGCCCACGTCCACCAGCCGGTCCAGACGAAGCCCAGTACGATCAGCGCGCCGAGAACGAACGGATACGCCCTGCGGGCCTTGTTGCCAAACAAGGCGTAGATGACGTGTCCGCCGTCGAGCGTGCCGACCGGGACGAGGTTCATGGCCGTGACAAGCAGTCCCGCCCAGCCTGCGAACGCGACCGGGTGGATGAACACGTCCGTGCCGCCGAAGGGAACGGGCATGCCGGTGAAGAAATACCTCAGCCAGTAAAGCAGAGGGGAGAGTCCGTTCAGGCTGGCCGGGGCGGGCAACAGCTGTTTAAAGACCAGGAATTTCGAGAAAAGATAGAAGATGGAATTGCCTTCGATAAATCCGCCGGGCGAGGGTTCCACCGGGCCGGTCGTCGAGAGGAAGAGGCCAATAAAGAGGACCGGAATGGCAATGACCATGCCCGCCAATGGACCTGCGACTCCAATATCAAAAAGAGTCCTTTTATTCTTCGGAATGCCCTGCATCCGAATGAACGCGCCCAGCGTTCCCAACGGACTGAACGGCAGAGGCAGGAAATACGGCAGGGTGGCGGGCGTCTTGTGATAGCGGCTGACGAGGTAATGCCCAAACTCATGCGCCAGTAAAATTCCCAACAGGCTGAGCGCGAACGGCCAGCCGGTGAAGATACTCTTTATCAAAAGCAGAATCTGTCCCCATAGATCCGAGGGGATCGGACCGTCGGGCTGCGCGCCTGCGAGCATGACGCTAATCACTGTCAACACGAAAAGGATGATGTTGATATTGACATTATTTGGCTTCGGAGTCGGCAGGCTGTGCACCAGATAAATGACGTGCTGTCCGTTTTCTTCACGGAAGAGGGGCGTGAGGTTGTGTCCTTTAACGGATTCAGCCAGCTGGTCGTAGGCCGCGGCGGAATCATCGGTCAGCAGGCGGCCGCGGTAACGGACGATGTGTCCCTTCTGCGCGTCGCCCAGGGTGATGTCCTGGATACTGAAGACACGCGATACAAGACTGTTCAGAATTTCAGATTCGGGAATTGACATAAATCACCATGTAGACCACAGACCACGGAGGATGGACGACGAGAGCGGTCTGTGGTCGGGTCACCATCGTCTAAAAGATAGGCGGGAGTGGATGGGGGTCGAACCCACCGCGGCCCGCAACGCGACCCGCCGCCGGTTTTGAAGACCGGGAAGCCCTCCGGGACTTAACCACTCCCGGCGCAAGGATACTCGAATGGGAGAGGGTTGGCAAGTGAAAGAAGAGGCAGTAACGACTTCGCGAAGTGCCCTGCGGGTAAGTCATTATTGCAAAACGAAATCGCCCTCCGGCGGGATGTTTCTTCGTGCTCCCTGTCGGGGCGAGAGGATGCGTCCATCCCCTCAATGGGGAAACATACGCCTAAAACGAAATCGCCCGTCCGGTGGGCGATTCTTCGAACTCCCTGTCGGGGCGAGAGGATTTGCGTCGTCCCCTCAATGGGGAAACATACGCCTAAAACAAAATCGCCCGTCCGGTGGGCGATTCTTCGAACTCCCTGTCGGGGCGAGAGGATTTGCGTCGTCCCCTCAATGGGGAAACCACCGCTTAAACAAAAACATCCCTCCGGCGGGATGTTTCTTCGTGCTCTCTGTCGGGGCGAGAGGATTTGAACCTCCGACCTCTTGCACCCCATGCAAGCGCGCTAGACGGGCTGCGCCACGCCCCGAACTCTACCTGTCATTATAAGGGCAATTGACATCGTTGGCAAGTCCAAGCCGCCAGCTAAGATTTCCGCCCAATGGCGTAAAACACCGGTACGAACAGGATCCTGATGGACTGCAGCCATGCCATTCGGTCTGTTTCCATCAGCGTTTCAACCGGCAGGTGGGTATCAGTATCCGCC
>DAOTXP010000267.1:0-4958 GCA_034435275.1 Anaerolineales bacterium
GGTGCAGCTCGGGAGCCTTGCGGTCTCACCAATGCTAGATGTCCGGCTTCTTGTCTGCCATTTGCAGTATACTCCCGATGGCGTGACTGTTTCTTCTGTGAAATAGGATGCCCGCATCCTACGATGGTGCAGCGGACGGTGGGGACTGCCGCCTTCGGCGGCGTGCGGCATTTTCGGGCTTTTTCTACGCCCAAGCGGAATCCTGCTCTCGAAGTTTTATCCACGCCCGCCCCAGCGCCAGTAACGCAAACCGTTGGGCGGCTGCCGTAAGGAAAGCGCGATGAAGACTTCGGAAACAAATTCAAAAGATATAGTCCCAGGCTTGACAACTCGCCCTGGCTGCTTGGGGAAAGTTGGCTCAGTTCTGGCATTCTTTATTGATTTTTATCGTCATCTTTGCAAGGCATTAGAGTCTCTGCCTTGTGAATACGAATCGTCAAGAAAATTCCTGGGTTTACCATTACTTGCTATCAATCTGGGTTTTGACAATCCTCATGGAAAAATGCGCCACGCACGCGGCATAATTGCGATTGGCAATCAAGCCACAGGCATCATCGCGTTTGGTATCTTTATTGCACGTGGTGTCTTCACTATAGCGCTCCTTGCAATTGGATTCGTCTCGGTAAGTATAGCCAGCGTAGCTGCGTGCTCGGTCAGCGTGTTCGGGCTTGGTTTTGTATCTGTGTCTGTTTTTGCCGTCGGGTATTTGGGTGTTGGCATTCTGGCAATAGGATACAAGTGCGTTGGAATTGTGGCAATTGGGCAAGATGTGGTGGGAATCCTTGCAATAGGGCAAAGGATTCGTGCAGTTTTTTCGCCCTAAAGTGCATGGGAAAGAATATGCAGCCTTCGCGGAAATCGCCGCCCACCGATAAACAGCAGTATCAAGGGTAAAGCGACGTCGAATTGAAAAGTGTTTGAAACGCAAGAAACGGCTGTGGATGAACAACGATCTGGGCTCGCCCGGCACGGGACTTCGCGAAGCATCCCCACCGGGGCATTGACGAAAGGTCTGCTTGATCGGGTCGGGTTACCAATCTGGCGGAGGGAAATATGGATCACAACAAACGTCTCTGGCTGTTTGGAGGAGCAGGCTTATTCCTGTTGGCCTGTTGTGTGCTCGTTGCAATTGGGATTGCAGTGTATTTCCTTTTGAGAGGCGAGGGGCATGCTGGCCTGCCCAACTCTCCCACTGAGAATGTCACGGTCACGCCTGCCGCGACCAGGACGCCGCTTCCCACCAGCACACCGTCAGGGCCTCCGCCCCTGACCCTGGAAAATTATCAGCAGTTCGGCCGACTCCAGGAATGGGAGGTGGACGCGGACATCACCCGCGTCACCGGCATAGCCATTTCGCACGTCACGAACCGCGTCGCGTTGTTGACCGAACGCTACAAGGAAAAGTACAGCCTGGAGGTCCGCGACATGGATGGGAAGCCGGTCTGGAACGTCCCGCTTGGGTGGAAGGCGGTCTATCCGGCGGTCGCGTTCTCCCCGGACGGTAGTCTGATCGTCACGGGCATGGACGACGGCACGGTGCAGATGTGGGACGCGGCCACAGGTGACCTGATCGAGACATTGGGGGAGCACCAATACGCCGTGCGCGTGGTCGCGTTTTCCCCGGACGGGAGCCTGGTGGCTTCGGGCGGGAGCGACAACCGCGTCCTGCTCTGGCGCGTCTCCACCGGCGTGCGCATCCCGACCTGCTTCTTCTGGGACCCGCTCAACAAGAGCAAGTGCCGCGATCAGAACAAGACGGATGTGCGCGACCTCGCCTTTTCGCCCGACGGGCGCTATTTGGCAGTCTCCGCGAATGTGGTCGTCGTCCTGAGCACTTCCTCGGGACAGGAGATCGATCGCTTCTATGATCAGGCGGGCGACACGAGCGACCTGGGAGAGGTGGCCTTCTCCTCGGATGGAAAGACCTTCGCGGCCAGCGGCAACTGGTTCAACACGGAGAACCAGCGCTGGCGGAAGCGAGTCCTGGTTTGGACGTTCCCGACCCCGATCAATCAGGCGCGCAAAATCCCGCTGACCGACGCGCTGGAGGACCTGGTCTTTTCTGCGGACGGGAAACTCGTGCTCGGCTCGTACAAGGACAAGGGCCAGTTGCTGATCTTCGATGTCGAGGAGCGCGAGTCGGTCGGAGTCATTGACCTCGGGCCGGTCACCCTGCTGTCTTACTCTCCCGATGTGAGACTGTTCGCCATCCTTTCGACGAGGAGGACGGTCTCGATATGGGGAGTGATAAGATAACGCAAAGGTGACATAGTGCGACGCGCTTCGCGAACGCAAACCTCTCGCTCGGCGTGGGACTTCCGTCCCCGCCGGGGGGTTGATCGAAGGTCTTGACTGGGCTCGGCAGGGTCACAGACCCTTGCCAAGCAAGTATGGAAATAAAAAACGGGACAGCAGCTCAACTGCTGTCCCGTCAAAGTTTAAAAGGGAGTGCGTTACTTGTTGCTGACCGGCGCCGTCCGCAAGCGCCGCGCCAGGAAGATGACCACGATCAGCGCCACAGCCATGATGACCAGTCCCGGCACGCCGGCCTCATCGGCAAAGCCGGTGCCCGGCAAAGCCGTGGACGTGGGAATCACGGTCAACTGGGCCTGCGCGGCCTGGGTCAACGCGGCGGCAACGGTGGCCGTGGCCGGGTCCGAGAGAGACGCGCTGGTGGGGGTAGCCGTGGCGGTCGAGAAGACCGGCGTATTGGTCGGCGGAAGGGTGGGGGTGGCAAAGGCCGTCTGTGTGGCCGCGACCGATACGGCGGTGCCGGTCAGTCCCTGCTCCACCTGGATGTTCTGGGCGGCCAGAGTGGCTTGCTGGGCAGCGCGGTTTTGGGCCGCGGGTTGATATACCAGCAGGACGTAACCCGCTACGCATGCCAGCGAAAGCAGGATCAACCCGCCCAGGATGGCGGCTATGATATAGAACGTGCGATTGCTCGATTCTTCCGGTGGAGTCTCGTCGAGGTTGACATCATCGCCTTCATACATGGATCACTCTCCTCAATTTTTTCGATGATAGCACATTATCCCACAACTTCCAAGTTAACCAGAGGGACGAAAGTCTGCTCACCGTTTTCGGCGCGCACCAGGGCGGCGGGGGCGCGCAGGCCGCTGGGCAGGGTTGTCAGCCCGGGGTTGATCTGCACCAGCGTGCCGATCTCGCCGGCGTGCGGCGCGGCGCGCAGGCGCACCTGTTGGCCGGGCGCGAAGGTCTCGTAGTCGCGCGCGGGCGGCGGGTCCGATGCGACCGGCAGGGGGATGATCACCTCGGGGCGCGCGCCGCTGTAGCGGTCGAACACCTCGGCGTTCACGGCTGTCTCGCGCTTGGCGTTGGTGCTGAGCAGGCGAAAGGCGGCCGAATTCATCGGCTGACTGCCGATGCCGTCCAGTGCCACGATGGGGTAGCGCGCCTGCATGGCCTGCGGAATGAGGGACGGGTGAAGGCTCGAAAGGATCAGGCCGCGCAGATTCAACTCTGCGGCCACGCGCAGGACCTCGGCGTCGCGGCAGTGCCCGGCCAGGATGACCGAGCCGCGCTGGCTTACGTCCAATTGACCGGTCTCGATCGTCGAATCGGGCTTCTCCATCAGGTTTTCCATGATGCCCATTTCGGTGCGGCCGTTGCCCCACAGACCCTGGATCAGCGCCCCGGCGGTCTGAATCACTACGCCTCGGTTCGGGACGATTTGGATGACCGTCCCCGAAATGCCGGCGCGCAGTTGGAGAGTTCCCTCGCCGACTTCCAGCAAGACCTGACCGCCGCCCACCGCTACCACGCGCCCTTCGCGCGGTGTGCGCACCTGGCGCGGGATCAGTCCACTGCCGGTGGCGATTAACGTGTTTTCCGTTAACTGATCGCCGACTTTGATGCGCAGGAGTCGGTCAGCGGCGCTGTTCGAGATGCCGAGAGTGCGGGCAACGTCCAGCAAGACGTGTTCGCGCGCCCAGTTGGCCTCGGCAACAATGTCGGTGGCTGTGACGCGTGCATTCAACCGCGCTCGCACCTCGCCCGGCACGGGCAGGAGGCGTTCGCGCACGATGTTGGTGAGGGGCAGAATGTGGAGGACAGGTGCAAGCATCGGGTTCAGCCTCCCAGAGTCCACTGCCATTTTTTCATCAGTTCGCGGCGGCGGACGGGATCCGCGGTCAATGTCAGTGGGCGGCCGCGCGCGTCGATTACCACGCCCAGCGCCCCGCCGTTGATCACGCCGTTCCAGGCGCGGCCGGGGCCGTTGCCGATGTCGGTGCGGTGCAGGGGCTGGAGGAATAATTTCGCGCTCTGACCCAGTCCCAGCGGCAGGACTTCCAACCCACCGAGTTTTACCTCCACGCGTGTCTCATTTCCATCAGAATATTGGATTCGGGCGCGCATAACAGGCGTGCCGTAGCCTGCCCCGCTGACGGCTGAGACAACCGTCCCAAGGTTTTGCAATGCACCCGATTCCAGCACATGCACCGGTAAAAGATTGTTCTTTTCGCCGGCCACGCCCAATAACGGAAGCAAACCATTCCGATCCAGCATGACGTGCGTGATGCCGACCGGCTGGATTGCGTCCAGTAACAGGAGCAGGCTCTGGCCCGGTGTGGGTGCGTTTCCCAGCGGACCCCCGCCTGCGAGAATGAGTCCGAAGGGAGGCGTCAGGTCCGTGCGGACGGCGCGTGCCTGCGGGGGGAACTCGCGGCGCGCGGCGCGCATGGCCAGGTAAAGCGATTGCCGCGCAACCGCCTGGGCAATGGCCTGGTCTTCCTTTGTAGCCGGCAGGGTGGAGGGATACAGCGATTTCTGGTGGAGGTAATCGCGGACGTAGTTCTGGTGAATATCGAGCGATAACCAGTTCAGGATTTCATCCAATTCGGTAAGTTGCAACAGATTACCGAGGTGTTCACCCTGACCAAACTGGGGGTAAACGTTCAGGCTGAGGTTCCCTTTGAAAGCGGCCGCTATCACGG
>DAOTXP010000268.1:0-3614 GCA_034435275.1 Anaerolineales bacterium
CCTCGCGGCCGTCCATGCCGGGCAGCATCAGGTCGAGCACGATCAGGTCGGGACGTTCGCGGCGTGCGCTGGCCAGCGCGGTAATTCCATCCCCCGCGCTGATGACGCGGAAGCCGTCTTTTTCGAGGTAATCGCGGGCGAGTTTGACGATCCTGGGTTCATCGTCCACGAGCAGGATGAGTTCGGGCATGGGACAAGTGTAGCAGAAAAATCGTGAACAGACTTCCGAAGTCCCCAAGACTTCGGAAGTCTTGTTTTGCAGAATCCTACTTCTCTTTGGCCTCAGGCTTTTCCTCGCCCTTACCTTCCTCCTTCATCCACGGCGGGGGACCCCACGGTCCGCCCTGCCATCCATGCGGGCCTTGATGATGCCGGTACGGACGGAAGAACATGCGTCCCATGCCGAAGAAGAACAGCGGCAGCAGTCCGAACAGGCAGAACAGGCCGAGGATGGGCGGGAAGAAGAAACCGAAGTGATGATAGGGCATCCCGTATCCGTAACCCGGGTAGCCGCGATGGAACGGCATGACCGGGTCGGGCGCGGGCGCGCCGTCATCGGATTGGGCAACGGCGGCCGCGTATCCCTGGGCCGCGCCCAGGCGGTAGAGATTGAATCCGCCAAACGCCAGCCCGCCGAGGATGAGGACAATCAGCAGCACGCGCCACAAGATGGAACCAAATCGGAACATGTTAACCTCCTGCGGTTAATTGGATTGTGCCCGTATTATGGCAAACCCGTGTGGAGGAATTGTGGACGCGGCGGTCAGGTTTGATGGAATTTGTGTGGGAGGAATCAAAAAAACTGACCTGATGCACAATCAGGTCAGAAACAGGAAGGTTAGTATGCTATCTGCTCTGTTGGAGACGCTCTGCCAGCCACATCTTGATGATGGATTGGCGCGTAACGCCCATCCGCCGCGCTTCCCGGTCCAGGGCAGTGATCATCCATACGGGAAAATCCACATTGACGCGTTTTTGTTCCTGGGCAGGGCGGCGCGCCGCAGTGAGGTCCAATTCATCGAGAACGCTTTCGTTTGCGTCGAACTTCTTGTCAAATTCAGAGGCTTTCATAGAGTTCTATCTCCTCATCTCTGGAGCGGCGTACGGAAATGATGCGGATGTTGTCGCCGCGATGGGTGATCACCGCTGACCAGAATTTGCCCTTGATTTGACCGATGATAAGGTAACGAGGTTCGTCAATCGTTTTAGCCGGGATTTCGAGACGATTTTCATCCAACCAGAGTGCCTGCGCCTCGTCGAAATCAATACCGTGCTTTTCACGATTGGACTGGCTCTTGCCGGCATCAAATTCAAAGGGCATGGTGTTAAAATTATATCATTTTTGGCTGAAAATTGGCAATGTCAGGGATATTTTCGTCCCTTTTCCCACTTCAGACTCCGCCCAGATTTTCCCGCCGTGCGCCTCGACCAGGGCTTTGGCAATGGCAAGACCGAGACCGGAGGAGCCGTCCTCGTCCGTGCGGGACTGGTCGGCGCGGTAAAAGCGCTGGAAGATGTGAGGCAATTCGTCCGCGGGGATGCCGGGACCTGTGTCCTCCACTGATAGGACGATTGCTTTGAAGAGATGGTCTCGATACGGCGGCGCCTCGCCGCCTACTCGACCATCCGAAAGCGCGGCGCGCAAAACGACCTCTCCTCCCGCGGGGGTGTAGCGCAGCGCGTTGGTGATCAGGTTGCCGAGCACCTGTCCAAGGCGGGATTCGTCTCCCGAAACGGCGGGCAGCCCTTCGTCGGACTCGACGCGCAGGGTCACGCCCTTTTGTTCAGCCGCGAGGGCGTAGGTTGCGGCCATGTCCTCGAGCAGGGACTTCGCGTCCAGCGGCTGGAGGTTGAGGCGCAGTTCGCCCGCGTCGGTGACGGCCAGCAGGCGCAGGTCCACGACGAGGCGCTGGAGGCGTTCGATCTCGGTGTAGATGGTGTCGAGCCGTTCGGGAGTCGGAGCCAGGTCGCCGTCGCGGATGGATTCGACGTAGCCCGCGATGACGGTGAGCGGCGTGCGCAGGTCGTGGGCGATGTCGGCGGTCATCTGACGTCGGAGCATGTTGGCGCGCGCCACGGCGCGGCTCATGCGGTTGAAGGACTCGGCCAGTTCACCGATTTCGTCTTTGGTGGTGACGGGCACCTGCTGATCGAGATCGCCGCCTGCCATTTTTTCGGTGGCCGCGGTCAGCGCGCGCAAGGGACGCGTGAGACTGCGCGCCAGCAGCAACCCGACGATGAGCGCAAGAAACGCCGCGCCGAGGGCGGCCAGCGTGAGAGCCTGATTGGTGCGTTCGAGGTAGGCCTGTTCCTGAGGCGTCAGGTCGACGCGCAGAGGCAGGGAGAGGATCGTGCCGAGGAAGACGCCGTCCACTTCGAGCGGTTTGTTGCGCGCCAGGATGTCGGGCGGCACGCGCTGACCGATCTGAAATTGCTGCGCGAGCGGGACGATGACAACGCCGTGCGCGTCGGCAAGGCCGAACAGGTTGCGGCGTTCGGGCGGGGGCAGGAGCGGATTGACCGGGTTGGGCGGGACTGGCAGCGGCTGTTGTTGGGCGAGGTCCGTCTGGCGCAGAAAATCATTCAGGCCCGCGAGAGAGCCTGTCTGCTGGTAGTAGTCGGTGACGAGCGCGGCGAAGTCGGCGCGCTGCTGCTCGAGGATAAGTTCGTTCAGGCGGTCGGCGCTGGTGAGACGGATGAAGAATGCCACCAGCGCGGCTGCAGTGACTCCAACGAGGAGGAAGGCAAGGGCGAGTTTACGGGAGAGGGTCATGGGAGTAATCTAAACACGAAGGGCACGAAGTACACAAAGAGGAGGGGCAAAAGCAGGACCTTGAGTCTTTTCCTTCGTGACCTTTGTGTCCTTTGTGTTTAAAAATTATTCTGCTCTAAACCGATACCCAACCCCGAACACGGTCTCGATGTATTCAGGTTCGGTGGGATTCAACTCGACCTTGGCGCGCAGGTTGCGGATGTGGACGTTGAGCGTGCGTCCCAAACCCGCGAAGCCGCTGTCGGTCAGTTTGTCCGCGATCTGTTCGCGGGTGAAGACGCGCCCGGGCGCGGACATCAATAACGCCAGCAGGTTGAATTCCAATGGCGTCAGGTCAATGTTTTCGCCGCGCGCGGTGACGCTGTGGGCGGCTTCGTCGAGGACGAGATCGCCGGCGCGCAGGACGCGGCTTGATTCGGGCGGAGCCTCCCCGCGTCGCAGCACGGCGCGCACGCGCGAGACCAGTTCGCGCATCCGAAACGGTTTGATCACATAATCGTCTGCGCCCAGTTCCAGTCCAAGCACGGCATCGGTCTCCTCCTCTTTTGCCGTGATAATGATGACGGGCGTGTGGCGTTCTTTCCGGTACTGGCGCAGGAACTCGTAACCGTCCATGCGCGGCATCATGATGTCGAGCAGGATCAGGTCGGGCTGGACGCGGCGCGCCTCGTAAATGGCCTCCTGCCCGTCCGCCGCGGCCGACACGCGGAAGCCCTGCTCCGTCAAATATTCCCGGAGCAGCTGCCGCACGCTGGCTTTATCGTCCACGACAAGGATGGTTTTCATGAGCACATCTTACCTGCTGGAGGTTCAGATCTGATATAGGAATTGTAAACGCAAA
>DAOTXP010000269.1:0-20857 GCA_034435275.1 Anaerolineales bacterium
GCGCCGTATCAATCGCTCAACATGGGGGGGAGTGTGGGTGACGAACTGCCCAACGTGCGCGCCAATCGTATCAGCGCTTTTCGCGCTCTCGGACGCGACCCCGATTCATTCTTCGACGTTTGGCAGGTCCACAGCGCGGACGTAGTCCACACCGACGCGCCGCGCGGCCAGGCGCAGTATCAACGGGCCGACATCATCACCACCGACCGCCCGGGCGTGACGCTGACCATGCGTTTCGCGGACTGCGTGCCGCTCTTGTTCCACGATCCGCGCAAGGGCGTCGTTGCCGCCGCACACGCAGGCTGGCTGGGAACAGTACGGGATGTGCCGGGCGCGGCGGTTGCATCCCTGCAAGCGCGCTACGGCTCGAATCCGCAGGACGTGCGTGTCGCCATCGGTCCCTCGATTGGCCCCGACCATTATGAGATCGGCGAGGATGTCATCCAGCACGTCAGGCAGGCGTTTGGAAAACATGCAGACGATTTGCTCGAGCCGCGCGGCACACGCGTGCATTTCAATCTCTGGGCGGCCAACCGCTTCCTGCTGGATCGGGCAGGCGTCAGTCAGATCGAGAATGCCGAAATCTGCACCGCCTGTCATCTGGAAGACTGGTTCTCGCACCGCGCGGAAAAGGGGCGCACGGGACGATTTGGAATGATTTTGGCTCTTTCGTAGGAAAAACTCCAAACGTCCTACGGTAAAATGCAGGCATGGATTTCCTTGTTGCCTCCATCCGCGAGCGATACCAGCAAACCCTCGACCGCATCGCAGCTGCCGAACGCGCCAGCGGACGCGCCCCTGGTTCGACGCGTCTGGTAGTGGTGACCAAATCCCAGTCGCTGGAAGTGGCGAAGGCTGCGCTCGAAGCAGGCGTGAAAATCCTGGGCGAGAATTACGCCGAGGAGGCCAAAGCGAAAATGGACGCCATCGGTTCTCGGCCCGGCGTGGAGTGGCACATGATCGGCCACGTGCAAAGCCGCAAGGCGCACCTGATCCCCCTCAATTTTTCGCTGATGCATTCGCTCGACAGCCTGAAACTGGCAAACCGCCTGGATCGATTCGCGGCCGAAGCGGGGATTACCCTGCCTGTTCTGCTTGAGTTGAATGTGGGAGGCGAGGTCAGCAAATACGGCTGGTGGGCTGTAAACGAATTGCAATGGGCAGACCTTTTGCCTGAAGTGGAAGCCGTGCTAAAATTAGAAAACCTGTCTGTGCGCGGGCTGATGACGATGCCGCCGCTGGAGGAAGATCCCCGGAAGACACGTCCCTACTTCGAGAGATTGCGCTGCCTTCGGGATTACCTGGCAGTGCGCTTTCCACAGGTCGAATGGCGCGAACTTTCGATGGGCACGAGCGCGGATTTCGAGGCGGCTGTGGCGGAGGGCGCGACTCTCGTCAGGGTGGGGACGGCTGTTTTGGGGCCGCGCCCGCCCAAAGTTGGGAACGACGCGAGGTGAAGTTTGGATATCCTGATTCGATTGGTCAATGTCTTTGCCCAGTTACTGATCCTGCTGGTGATCCTTTCCTCCGTTTTGTCATTTTTTCTCGACCCCTATCATCCCGTGCGCCGCGCGGTTGACAACATCGTCGCCCCGCTGTTGAATCCAATCCGCCGCGTGGTGCCGCTGGCGGGCATGTTCGATTTCAGTCCGCTGGTGCTGATCCTGTTGATCGAAGTGCTGAGGATCGCTCTGGTCAATTTCATGTTTGCGTTGAGGTAGCCATGCCACGGAAATTTCGTTTACATAGTGGGAGGAAAGGCGCCGCGCTGGCTGTGCGCGTAACGCCGCGTTCGAGCAATAACGAGATCGTCGAAGTGCAGAGCGATGGGACGGTGAAGATTCATATCAAGGCATCCCCCGTGGAAGGCGCCGCCAACGAGGAACTGGTGAAGTTTCTTGCAGAGGTTCTGGGCGTGGCGAAGTCGCGCATCGAGATTGTGGCCGGGGCGACGGGCCGCGACAAACTGGTCTCGGTGCTGGATATGGATGCCGAGACAGTCCACAATCGAATCGTCGGGCATCTCAAATAGAGAGACTGGCCGCAATCAGCGGCCAGTTTTTTTTCTTGCCAATCTTCGGCTTGCGAGTATAATCGCAGAAATTTTAACGGGTCTGTGGAGGACCGCAGGGAGCAGGTATGACACACATCGTTGACTCGGTTTCATTGGGGGCGATCGTGCAGGTGCGCGACCGCCTGCTCGAACAGCAGGCGCGCGGCCGAAAAGTATTGCGGCTCGAATCGGGCGATCCGTCTTTCGATATTCCCGTCCATGTGCGCGAGGCGATGGAGAAGGCCCTGCGCGACGGTCTGACGCATTACACAGCCTCGACGGGGATTCCCGCGCTGCGCGAGGCAATCCTTCGCAAAGTGACCACGGAGAATGGCCTGCATATTCCAGATGCCGACCACGTGGTTGTGACGAATGGCGGGATGCACGGTTTGTATATTCTGTTCCGTGCCCTGCTCGATTCAGGCGACGAGGTGATCCTGCCCGATCCGATGTGGACGGAGATCGCCGAGAACATCCGCCTCGGCGGCGGGACGCCGGTCCCGGTTCCGCTGCGAGCCGAGAACGGCTACCAATATGACGCGGCGGAGATCGAGGCCGCGGTCACGCCGCGCACGCGCGCCATCTTCGTCAATACACCGCACAACCCGACCGGGGCCGTGTCCGGCCGGGCGACGCTGGAGGGAATCGCCGCGCTGGCGGAAAAACACAATCTTATGTTAGTCAGTGATGAGGCGTACGAGCACGTCATCTTCGACGACGAGCAACATGTCAGCCTGGGATCCCTGCCCCCCGCGCAGGGACGGACGATCACGGTCTTTTCCATGTCCAAGACCTACGCCATGAGCGGACTGCGCATGGGCTACCTGGCATTGACGGATGCCCGCCTGCTGGAGCGCATCAAGAAACTGGTGCGCTGCACGATCAACGGCGTCAATTCGGTGGCGCAGTACGGCGCGGCTGCGGCCCTCAACGGTCCGCAGGAGGCGACGCGGGCGATGGCGCTCGAATATCAGAAACGGCGCGATATTCTATTTTCCGCGTTGGAAGAGTCGCCTTATGTGAAGGCATTCAAGCCCAGGGGCGCGTTCTATCTGTGGGCGCGCATCCAGCCCGACTGGCCCGGCTACGACGGAAGGACCGATGATTGGTCCATGACCAATTACCTGATCGACGCGGCCGGCATCGGCTCCTCGCCTGGCTCGGCTTTCGGCGCGGCCGGCGCGGAACACATCCGCTTTGCGTTTTCATGCTCGACGAATCAGGTGGAAGAGGCGGCGGAGTTATTGCCTGCCACCCTGCGTGCCGTTGCGTGAGATTGTGAAGAGACAGTCACTTTTGAAAGTGACTGTCTCTTTGTTCAACGGAGGGGACTATAAATCGTGCGATAGATATTGTAGATCTCGTAAATGAAGCGGATGTAATCGCGCGTTTCGGCGAAGCGCACGATTTCGAGGAACAGGTCAGGATCGCCCCCGGCCAGGTCGTGCCAGACGGCGGCGTTGCCCGGGCCGCCGTTGTACGCGGCCAGCATGGCGTACATATCTCCATCGAGCAGGTTGCGGTTGGATGCGAGATAATGCGCCCCCAGCCGCACACTGACGTTCGGCCGGTAGAGATCGTCGGGTTCGAAGTTGACCGGCCAGCCCAGGTCGGCGGCGATGCTTGCGCCGGTCGAAGGGACGATTTGCATAAATCCGTGTGCCCCGGCGGTGGACCGCACGAATCCTTCGAACAGGCTTTCCTGCCGCATCACGCTGAACAGAAACAGCGGGTCGAAGCCGTTTTCGGTTGCGGCGGGAAGCACCAAGTCTTTATAATACAGTCCGTAACGCACGTGGTTGAAATAATGCGGCGCGGCCAGCGAACTGGTCTGCTCGTCCAGCCCGGCCAGGGTCAGCACCTGGCGCGAGGCGAAGATGGCGGAACGATATAATCCCAAATCAAGCAGATAATTGGCGAGGCGGAAACTATCGGTGGGACTGCTTTCGACAGATTTTCGCAGGCTCTCGAACTCGAGGCGCGCCTCGCTATACATTCCCAGTGTCCACAATTCCGTACCGCGAATGAAGCGCGGATCGGAGGCCAGCGCGCCGGGGCCGGACAGGTCCGTATCGGCGGGCAGGCCAAACGTCACGCGCACCCACGCGGCGGCCTCAGCGCGTTCGGCGGTCAGGTTGATGTCGAGGTTGACAACGGACGGCGCGGCAAACGGGACGCGTCCCAGTAACAGGTCGCGGGCGCGCTCGCTGTAGTAGCCGGTCGGGTCGAGACTTTGGGCCTGCTGCCACGCGGCCTGGGCCGCGGCCGCGTCCCCGAGTTTTTCCTGCGTCTTCCCGATCCACATCTGGAAGCGCGACTGGTCGTGTTTGTGTGTTGCCGTCGTCAACCCGCGCTGGAACGTGGTGAGGGCGCGGTTGTAATCGCCGAGACGATAATAAGTGATGCCCGCCAGGAATATTGAGTCGATGGCCTGTTGCCCGCTATACTCGTTAGCGACCCGTTCCCAGGTCTGCGCGGCTTTGGCGAGACGGTTGTCGCGTTCGAGGATGCGCGCCGCGTCGAAGAGATATTCCGCGGCGGCCGGGCTGGAGGGGGCGACGGCGGCAAAATCCAGCAGGGTTTGTGCGGCGGACTGGTAATCGCCGATGACTGCCCATTGCGTGAAGGCCTTCTCGCTCCATGCGTTGGGCCAGTTGCTATTGGCGGGATAACTCAAGATAACCGTTGTGAAATCCTGAATGGCCTCTTCATGGCGATCCAGCGCGTTGAGGGTGAGGGCGCGATAGTAGCGCGCGGTGCCGTCCGCGTCCAGGCCTGCCGCGAGATAACGATCCAGCGCGGCGAGAGCGACATCGTAACCGGTGGCACCGCTTTGGGCGGCGAAATAGTCCACCAGCCCGCGGTCAAGGTCGCTGACTTGCACCTGTGCGTTCACCAATTCCACGAGACTGTTGTACGCGTAAATGGAAAGAGGATAATTTTCGACCGCGTGCAGGAAGCGTTGATACGCGGCGTCGGTCTGGCCGAGTTTGAGATGAGCCTGCCCGGCCCGATAGTCAATTTGTGCTTTGATGTAATCGTTGGTGGTCGCTGCGAAGATGGTGTCGTAGAGCGCAAGGGCGTTGGCGTAATCGCCGATGGCGGCGCGTGTCTGCGCGATCTTGATTTGAAGAGCAAGGCCGTCATCCAGACGCGGGGCCTGTGACGCGGAATTGTACGCGCCCAGAGCCTCCGCGTAGTTTGCGCTTGCAAAGAGGGCATCGCCCCGGAGTTCGAGTGCGTAAGCGTCAAGCACGCCCGGGCGCAGGGACAGATAGATGCCGTATTCACTGGCGGCTAGTTGGTGGGAACCAAGTTGTGTATAGGCTCGTGCGAGCAGGAAATGAGCGCGGGCGGCTTCGAGCGTATCGGAATATTGGTTCACTAAAACTGTGCCATGTACTGCCGCCGATTCGTAATCGCCGCTTTCATAGGCGACGCGCGCCAATCCCCAGGCGGCCGCGGCCTGTACGGCGCGGTCGGTGGATTCGGATAACGCCTGCTGGTATTCGGCGCGCGCCAGATCGTAGTCACCATTGAACAGCGCACGGTCTCCGCTTTCGACGCGCACTTCGGGAATCGGCGTGGGGCTGGGAGTGGGCGTCGGCGAGGGGGTGGGCGTGAGAGTGGGACTCGGTGTGTAAGTCGGGCCGAAAGGCAGGGGCGGGATGGTCCCGCCGGGAATGAGGTTGCACGCCAAGATAGCGGCGACCAGACCCAGTCCGGGCAGGAGGCGCAGAGGTCGTTTCATGGCGTCCCTTATAACGGAGAACGAAAGGGGCGTCAATGAGTCGACCTTTAATACTGACCGGCTTTTATCGGGCCGTAGTTTACTGCTTTGCTCCCACCAACTCTTTGGCCACATTCACCGCGCCAATGGCGTCTTCGGCGTAACCATCCGCCTCGATCTTTTGCACCCACTCGCGCGTCACGGGCGCGCCGCCCACCATTACCTTGACTTTCATCCCGCGCCGGGCGACCTCTTCGATCACTTCCTTTTGTCTGATCATGGTGGTCGTCAGCAGGGCGCTCAGGCCGATGATATCCGCACCGACCTCGTCCGCCTTGGCAAGGATCTTTTCCGACGGCACGTCCACACCCAGGTCGTGCACCTCGAACCCGGACGAGGTCAGCATCGTCCCGACGAGCGACTTGCCGATCTCGTGGATGTCGCCCTCGACGGTTGCCAGCACGACCTTGCCCAGAATCTGGCGTGAGGCGCCTGCGGCCTTCATGGCCGGCTCGAGAACGGCGATGGCGGATTTCATGGCCTCACCCGCCATCACCAGTTCGGGCAGGAAGGCATCGCCGCAGGCAAAGGAATCGCCGACCTGGTTAACACCGGGGACATAACCGTCGGTGATGGCTTTCAGCGGGTCAACGCCTGCCTCCAGCGCCTTGTTGGCCAGTGCGGCGGCGGTTTCCTCCTCGCCGTCTATGATGCTTTGGGCCATTTGTTTGAAAAGTTCTTCAGACATGATGATTCTCCTTGTTGAAAGATGATGGGATTGCTTATTCTTCGAGTTCCCGATCTGCTCTTGCCAGAATTTCATCCAGTGTTGAAACGATATCTTCCGGTAACGGGTCTTCCAGCGGCGCGGCCAGGATCTCTTCCACTTTCCGCCGTGCATTGGCGTACATGCCCGGGCGCCCGAGTTCCAGCCACTGGTCCAGGGTGTGACGGTCGAGCAGGCTCGGAAGGTAGGTTTCGCCGCTGCGCGCCAGTTTGCGGGTGGACTTGCGTTTGAGGAAATTGCCCCCGGGACCGACCTGGATGATGTCCTCGGCCAGGGATTTTTCGGGGCCGGAGTCCACGCCCTGGACAATCCGTTCGCACATGTGAGCAATCTCGTTATCCACCACGATCTGCTCCAGCACGAGAAGCTGGTCGCTTTCCACGGAGCCAAAGCCGACCAGGATGTCCGAGCCCATTAACACCGGCGTGATGGAAGTGATCAGTTTTTCCAGCACCGCGTCCGGGCCGGGTTCACGCGCGTCGGCGGTGCAGCCGGCCGAGGTCGCAGGAAGACCGTAGAAGCGTCCCATCTCCACCAGTGCGGCGGACATCAATCCCATTTCCGGCGTCCCGCCCAGAAATGCGCCGTTGCGCATGTCCATCGAGCCGGTGGCGCTGCTGAAGATTATCGGGCGTCCGGGGTGCGCCAATTGGTATGCGACGATAGAGGAGACTCCTTCGGCGGTGGCCAGGCAGATGTTCGAAAACAGGCTGGCCGGCCCGGTGGTGCCGGTGACCGGCATGGGCAGGATCATCACCGGCAGGTCCAGACTGCCCAGCTCGAGGTAAGCATCCATCATGGGACCGTCATGCACGAGCGGGGCAACCGGGCAATAGATGAGCGAGTAGGCGCGCCGCGCGCGGACCTCGTCCTCGCTGCCCATGACGGCGATCAGCCCCTCGGCCAGATACGAGGCCTGTTCCGCTGTGTGCAGTTCGTGTTGTCCGTGTTTGGAGCAGAACTTGAACATGCTGAACCACTCGTGCAGGGGACGCGACTGCGCGGGGCGGTCTTCGGCCGAGACGGCCGGCCAGGCCATGACGCCCATGTCCATTTGCTGGAAGATGCGCATGGAACATTCATTATCGCGGTCTGTTCCGTAGCGGCGCTGGCCGGTCTGGAAGTCCTGGGCGAACGCGGCGGTGCCATCCATTGCGTAACGCGATCCAGGCGAGGGCAGAGGGTAATCGTGGATGGGATTACGCGCGCCCAGCACGAAGGACTTGGGCGAGGTTTCCAGTGCTTGTGCTGCCAGTTCTTTTGGGATATGGGCGGTTTTTGTCTCGTAATCCACGCGCGCGCCATGCTTCTCCAGAAGTTGAAGCGCCTTCTGACTGTAGAATTTCACCCCGGCTTCCCACAGGATACGCAACGCATCCGCGTGGATTTTTTCTTTTTCGGCATCGGAAAGCAATTGACATTGGACTTGCATGGCTTATCCTTTGTGTGGTCCCTGCCGGGCGCGTTCCTCGATGCGGGTCAGTTCGCGCTCGATGTCTTCGTCCAGAGGCAGGGTTTGATGGGAGGCAAGCGTGTCTTCGATCAGGTCCTGTACCTCCTCCACCAGCGTCGGTTTACCGGAAGCGGACCAGGTTTCGTAGGTTTCGCGCGCGTCGAAGTCGCTGACGTACACCTCGCCGCTGCGCAGGGCGTCACGCGTCGAGCGCCGACCGAGGAAATTGCCTCCATGACCGACGGCCGCCAGTTCCACCTCGAGCCATTCCTCGACGCGGGTATTGATCCCGTCCGAGAGGCGGTCACAGCGGCGGAAGACCTCCACGTCAATCATCAATTGCTCCAGGCTCAGGAACATGGAGCCTCCCAGTTGGCCCGGCCCCACCAGCAGGTCCGGCCACGACAGGCTGGAAATGGCCCAGATCAGGGCGCGCTCGTAGCCGGTGCGGATGCCGGGTATGTAGTGACTCGAACTGCCGGCGGACGCCTCGACCGGCAATCCATAGTGACGTGCGATCTCGGTCACGGCCGCGCCCAGCAGGCCATGCTCCACTTCGGAGCCGGTGAAGCGGCCGGTGAGCGGATCCATGATGGACGGCGCGGCGGCATAGATCGTGGGCGTGCCGGGCGCTGCAGCCTGCACCAGACAAAGCATTGCCAGGGTCTCGCAGTTGGCGAGCAGGAGGGTGGAGATCAGGCTGGCCGGGGCCGTTCCTCCCATCAGCGGCATGGGCATGATGGCGGCCGGCAGACCCCATTCGATGGTCTCCAGATAAGCGTCGGTGTGTTCGGCTTCGATGACCAGCGGCGAGACGGGGGTCAGCAGGAACGAGAACGGATTCAGTTTTCGTACCCCCTCCTTGCCGCCGAAGACCGTCCCCAGCACTTCCAGCAGCCAGCGCGATTCTTCGACAGTGTACGAGCAATCCTGCAAGTGCTTCGAGAAGTTGGCGATCATCTCGTGGCAGTATCGCACGAAATCGGCGGTCGTCTTCTGGAAGAAGGTCGGTTCGACCATGGACCAGTACACACCGACCTCGTCCAGCGCATCAATCAGGCACGTGGCCTTCAGCCAGTCGTCGAAGGTGGCAGGACGACGGTCGCCGGTCAGGCTGTCTATTACATGGACGGCCGCGCCGTCGGCCAGCAGCGTGCACTCGTTGTTGTTGACGGTGTACTTCCAGCCCGGGCGCCTGCCGCCCAGCGTGAAGTTTTTCGGCGCAAGCCGCAGGCATTCCTCCACAAGCGAGCGCGGAAAGCGCACAACACCTGTTTTGGTGTCCACGTCCGCCCCGGCTTTTTTCAGGATCTTGCGCCCGCGTTCCGTATCCACCCGCACACCGGTGGTGGCAAGCAGTGAAGACGTTCGCTCGTGCACCTGCTCGATTTCGCTATCCGACAGAACGCGTAAGGCGGTTTCCATAAGAAACCTCCATCCTTTCTTTACATGACACTCGCGAGTGAAACGAAATACAGACTTCACTCACAATCGCTTGTCAGCGAGTTGATCTGAACGGCGGTTGAATTGTGTCCGCCAAAATCTCTTGCGCCAGGAGGGGTCCTGCAGAAGTTCAGCCGCCCGCTCCCGGAGAAAGAGGCAAATCATTCATTCCTGCCTCCGATCTCCCGGTCGGCCACGGCCAGGATGCGCGTCAGTTCGGCCTGCTGGGATTCTTCCAGCGGCCGGGGATGATGATCGCGGATAATGGACTCGACTTTTTCGCGCGCCACCTCGACCGGGTCCCGCATCTTCCCGGACCCGTCGGCCTGCGCGGTCAGATCAGAGAATTTTCTTCCCCTGAGATTTTCGCGCGTGTGACGCTGCTTGAGGAACAGTCCGCGCGGACCGACCTCTCGGATGACATCCAGGGCCAGCGCCTCGCGGCTGGTATCCAGCCCGGCGGCTTCCAGGCGGACGCGGTGGTAGAGGTCGCTGTCCACGACGACGGCTTCGGGGTAAAGCAGGGTGCAGGATTCGACCAGCCCCAGCCCGGAGCCGGTCTCTGCGCCGGCCAGCGCGCAGAGCAGCAGGGAGGAGGCCGCTTCGGCGGCCGATTCCCAGCCGGGCGTCATGGCGTCGGTGCCGAAGATTCCCGCCAGGGTCGGCACGCCCCAGTGATGTGCCATCTCCACGCCGACGGGATAGAGCAGACTGCCCTCCAGCGTGGAACTGAGATACGCGCCGGTGCGCGGGTGCATCACGCCCGGCATGAACGAGTGGAAGACCGGCGCGCCGGGATACGCCATTTGAATCAGCACCATCGCCGAGACGATCTCAGCGTCGCCGGCCACAACCGTACCAGCCAGCGTGGCGGGCCCGGTCGAGCCGACGTTGGCCATGGACATAAAACCGACCGGCAAGCCCGCCTCCGCGAAAAGCAGGGCCGATTCCGTGCCTTCCTTATCCTGTCCGAGCGGCGCGATACAGCAGACCAGCAGAGAAAGAGGCGGGCGTTTGCGCATGGTTTCGTCGCTGCCCGCGATCACGCGCGCCATTTCGACGGCGTAGCGTCCCAGCGCCTCGCCCATGACCGTCTCCGATTGCACGTGCTTGACCGTGTTGTTGAACGACGCGTCCAGTTCGTGCAGGGGCGCGGTGGCGGGATGGTCCGCCGCGCTGACGATGGGCCAGTAAAAGCCGATGGACGAAAGCGCGTCCGAGACGCGCGCCATGACGGCTACATCCTCCTTGCGGGAGGCACGGCGCTCGCGCGTGGCGAAGTCAATGGTCTCCACCCCGCATCCGTCCGTGGCGCAGTACATGCTTCCGCCATCGAGGACGAGGTCGTGGGCGGGAGAGCGCGCGCCCATCGTGTAGTAGCGCGGCGCGGTTTTAAGGGAGGCCAGCACGAGGTCGGCGGGGATGCGCACGATCCGTTTTTCGAAGTCCACCTGCGCGCCGTGGTGCGCGTAGATTTTCAGGCATTTCTCGGATGGGCAGTGCACGCCGGTCTCGGACAGGATTTCGAGCGTCCCGTTCGCGAGGTCGCGGATTTGTTCCTCGTCGAGGATGTGAAAATGTCTCCTGGGGCGGATGGGTTCGAGCGGAGGCGTTTCTGAGTACATGGGACCTCTTTCATGGAGTCCAAGGTCTCCAGACTTTGGACTCCCCGTCGTTCTCGCCTTTATCCCAATTCCTTTTCAGCCGCGGCCAGGATGCGGGTGAGTTCGTCCTGTTTGGCTTTCTCCAGCGGCTCGGGCTGATGGTTTTCCAGAATCCAGCGCACGCGTTCGCGCGCCACTTCGCGCGGCTCGCGGTATTTGTTGTTCTCATCCAATTCGTGCGTGACGCCGCGCACCAGCGACGTTCGTATATGTGTGCGGGTGTGTTTTTGTCCCAGAAAGTGCCCGCCGGGACCAACAGCGCGGATGGCCTCCATGGCGAGCGTTTCCTCGTTGACCTCCATCTGCATCAGGTAGGTGCGGGCGCGCTGATACAGGTCGTCGTCGAGGATGAGCTGTTCGGGGTAGAGCCGGGTATAGGTGCGCGCCAGTCCCATGCCGGTAACGATCTCCGGGCTGGTCAGACCGGCCAGGAGCGGGTCGAGGGCCGGTTCGGCGGCGGACTGCCATGTGCCCGTCGTAACGGAATCTGTTCCGTAGCAGGCGCCAAGCGAGGGCATACCCCAGTGATGCGCCATCTCGACCACGCCATACCGCCCGCGCGCGTCGCGTGGATAACTGACGTAACCGCCGGTGCGCGGGTCTGCCCAGGCCTGCATTAGCGAGTGGAAGACCGGCGCGCCGGGCGCGACCAGTTGCATCAACACCGCGGCGCTGATGATCTCCGCGTTGCCCATTGCAAAGGCTCCGGCCAGTGTGGCGGGCGCGGTGGTGCCGAGCGTTGGCATTGCCAGAAATCCGATGGGGATGCCCGCTTCGGCCATGACCATCGCCCCCTCAATGCCGGGATGATCCTGCATCAGCGGCGCGATCGTGCATACGACCAGCGAGAGCGGAGGCCGCTTGCGCAATTCCTCCTTGCTTCCTGCAATGACGGTTGCCATCTCGACGGCGTAACGGCACTCGCGTTCGCCCATGATGGTTTCGGATTGGACATGCTTGACGGAATTGTTCCAGCAGGCGTCGATCTCGTGCAGCGGCGCGGTGCGGCCGTAATCCTGCGCGCTGACCATCGGCCAGAGAAATGCTATGGAGGGCAGGTAATCGGAGACGCGCGCCATCATGGCGATGTCGCTTTTCCGGGTGGCGCGTTCCATCTGGCTGTCGAGGTCCACCACCTGCACGCCGCAGCCATCGGTGGTGAAGTAGGTGACCCCGTCCTGCAGGTGTAAGTGATATTCAGGGATGCGCGCGCCCATGACGAAATAACGCGGCGCCGTCTGCATGGCCTGGAGGACGAGATGGCGCGGGAATTTGACCACCTGCGTCGCCCGGTCCACGCGCGCGCCGTGCCCGTCGAGGACGGCCAGCGCTTTTTCGGACGGAAACTTTACGCCCACATTTTCCAGGATGTCGAGCGTGGCCTCCTTGAGTTGATCCAGTTGTTCGTCGGTGAGATACTGGATTCGGTAGGAGGGGCGCAAGGGTTCAAGCGGCGGGTATGAATGGGTCAAGTTGTTCTCCTTTTTTATTCGCCGACTTTTTCCAACACTTTGTATGGATCGAAGGCGTCTCGCAGACCGTCCCCGATGTAGTTGACCGAGATGATGGCGAGGAAGATCATCAGGCCGGGGAAGATCGCCAGCCAGGGATACTTGGTGAGATGATCCTGCGCGTTGCTCAACAGATTGCCCCAGGAGGGCGTGGGCGGCTGGATTCCAAAGCCCAGGAAACTCAACCCAGATTCTTCGATAATGGCATAGCCCAGTTCCAGCGTGGCTTCGACGATGATGGGGCCGATGGAGTTGGGCAGGATGTGGTTGAGGAGGATGCGCAGGTCCGATCCGCCCAGGGCGCGGGTGGCGGTCACGAAGTCCAGTTCGCGGAGCGTGAGGATGGTGGCGCGCACGATGCGCGCGAAGGTCATCCAGGAGAGAATCCCGATGACGAAGGCAATGGTCAGCACGTTATTGCGCTCGAAGATCGGCAATTCCACTTCGCGCAGGATGGCGCTCAACAGGATCAGCACGAGGAAGGGCGGCAGGGAGAGGAAAGTATCTGTGATGCGCATCAGCAGGCTTTCAATCCTGCCTCCGTAGTAACCGGCCAGCGCGCCGACCGGAACGCCGATGGCAACGGAAATGAAGACCACCAGGATGCCGACGGTCAGTGAAATGCGTCCGCCGTAGAGGATGCGCGTGAACAGGTCGCGGCCGAGCGCGTCCGTCCCCATGAGGTGTTGCAGGGAGGGCGGCTGGTAACGCTCGGTCATGGTGGAGAGTTCGGGGTCGTAGGGCGAAAGAGGCGCCAGGATGACTAACAAGACCAGCAGGGTCAGGACAATCGAGCCGCCGATCGCGCCCGGGTGCCTGCGGAATCGCTTCCAGACCGCGGCGCCCAGGCTGGAGGTCCCAGCGGTAACCGCTGAGGGTTTGGTTTCGTCAGCAGGGAACCCGGCGATGTTTGATGTCATGACTTATCGTACCGCACGCGCGGATCGAGAAAGGCGTAGAGCAGGTCGGCCAGCAGGTTCGAGAAGATGATGAAAGCCGCGCCGATGATCAGGATGGCCAGCAGGACGGGGTAATCGCGTTGCAATGCGGCCTGGTAATACAAGCGTCCCATGCCGGGCCAGGAAAACAGGATTTCCACGAAGATCGCGCCGCTGAAAATGTAGGGCAGGTCCAATGCCAGCAGCGTAATGAGAGGGATGAGGGCATTGCGCAGGGCGTGTTTATAAATGACAAGCCGGTTCGGCAGGCCCTTGGCGCGGGCGGTGCGCAGGTAGTCCTGATGAATGACATCCAACATGCTGGAGCGCAGGAAACGCGAATACCAGGCGATCCAGCCCAGGCCGCCGGTCGTCACCGGCAGGATGAGATGCACAATGCGGTCCCCCAGGTCGAAGCCCGTCGCGCCGATGGAGGTCATGCCGCCGGAGGGCAGAAGCGAGTCTCCCGTGAAGGGATTTTTCAGCCAGGCATAGAAGATGAGGATCAGGAGTAGTCCCAGCCAGAATTCCGGTATCGCCTGCCCGGCAAACGAGAACGTGGTGACAGTGATGTCGAAGGCGGAATACTGCCGCATTGCGGAGAGAATGCCGATGGGGATGGCAATTAGAACCGCCGCCAGCATGGTGACCGTCATCAAATAAATGGTATTGGGAAGCCGTTGACCGATTTCCTCCAAGGCAGGCTTGCGCGTGCGGAAGGAGAAACCGAAGTCGCCGCGCAGGACGCCTTTCCGCGTGCCGTAGCCTTCCGCAACCCCGTCTCCATCCACGTCCACTTTCATCCAGTCGTTGCCGACCAGCCAGATGAGGTACTGGGTTGGCAAGGGCTTGTCCAGGCCGAACTGCCGTTTGAGGAGTTCCACCTTTTCCGGGTCAATGTGGCGGCTCTGGCCCTGACCCGCCAGCGGGCCGCCCGGCGCCAGATTCACCAGCGCGAACAGAATCACGCTGAGCAGGAAGAGCAGACCAACGGTCTGAATCAGGCGCCGGACGACGTAGGTTATCATGCTATTTTGCGATGGTCCAGTCTGCGACGTTCCAGGTCACGATGTCGTTGGTGCTGGACTGTACGCCCTGCAAACGGACCGAGTGCGCGTCGGCGTTGACGGTGGTGAAGAGCAGCGCTTCGGGCAGTTCCTCCTCCAGGATTTCGGCCATCTGGCAGAAGAGTTCCTTGCGGTAGTTTTCGTCCAGTGTATAGGCCTCGTCCATCAGCGCGTCGAAGTCGGCGTTGATCCAGCGGCCGTAGTTGTAACCGGCGTCGGGCACGGCCGCTTCCGAATAGTAATAGGACCACAGATAGTCGTTCGGGTCGGTGCCGGAGTAGCCGTCATCCCAGATGTCCATGTCGAAGTTGCCGCTCTGCTCGATGCCGCCATCGGCGGAATAGGCCCACAGCACGCTGCCTTCCACGGCGCTCAAGTTGAGTTTGATGCCGATGATGAGCAGTTCCTCGGCGATGAACTGCTGGGTGAGGTTGAGCGGTTCGCCGTAATCGGAGTACGTCATGAATTCCATTTCCATCACGTAGCCTTCTTCGGCTGTCTCGCAACCGTGACATTCGCGGATGCCGTCGCCGTCCGTATCGGTCCAGCCCGCGGATTCGAGCAGGGCCTTTGCGCCCTCGGGGTCGAACTTCGGGCGCGGGATATCGCACTTGTACGGCTCGCGGAAGAACTCCGTCCAAACCGGCTGGGCGATGCCGAGGAAGAATTCTTTCGAGATGGTATCCACGTCAATCGCCATGCGGATGGCCCTCCGCACACGCACGTCCGACAGGATGGGGTGGGGGGTTGCCTCAGGGTCCGTTGTCCCTTTGGCGGCCAGGTTGAAGAAGAGGCGCATCACCCAGCGGTTGACCGGGCTGGGTTCGACGACCACGTTCGGCTCGCCCTGCAGGTCGGCGATCACGGCCTCGGTCGTCCACATGTCCAGGTCCGCGTCGCCGTTGATCAGCATGGTCTTGCGGACGGACTCATCCGGCACGATGCGCACGACGATGGTTTCGATGGCAGGCTTGCCCGGCTCGAAGTAGTTCTCGTTGCGCGCGAAGGTCATGTGATCGCCGTTGACCCATTCCTGCAAGACATACGGGCCGCTGCTCAGCGGCTGGCGTGCACAGTCCCAGCTATTAAATCCCTGGGACGCGTCGCAATAGTGGGCAGGCCAGATCACGGCCTGCTCGCCGCCGAACAACAGCAGATAGCCGGGGTAGACGGTGTTGAAGTTGACCGTGAACGTGTATTCGTCCACCTTTTCCACGCTGTCCACGTAGTCAATACCCGGCACCCAGCCGCCCGTCTCCGGGTCTACGATGGCTTCGTAGGTGAAGATCACATCGTCGGCGGTAAGCGGCGTTCCGTCGGACCACTTCACGTCCTGGCGCAATTTCCAGGTGGCGGACATCGTCCAGCTTTCCTCGTCGATCACGACGCCGCCGTTTTCAACGGTGGGAAGTTCCGCGGCCAGTTCGGGAAAGACATTGCCCTGCGGGTCCATGTCCGCCAGGCCCAGCATAACCAGTTCCATGACCAGGTAATCGTACCCGGCGTCTGCGATGGCCGGGTTGAACGAAGGCGGGTCTTCGGGAATGACGATGACGACCGTATCCCCTCCGCTGGTGGCAGGCGTGCCGCCCCCGCAGGCGGCCAGCACCATGCTCAAGGCGACCACGATGCTGAACGCCGACATGACCTGTTTGAATATTCTAGGCATTTGCTCCTCCTTGAAGAGATCAGGGAATCCAAGATCGCGCCGTACACGTGATTCTATAAGATTATTGCATATTTTTGCCCATGTGTCATGTGATTTAAGTCCTTTTCGTGTCAAACCACTTTTGATTCCGGAGAACCGTTTTTCTTTACAATCCCGCATTCCCGTGTTAAACTAGCCCCCGTTCATCGGCGCTCTCCATGAGAGCGCCTTTTACTGCCAGCAAAGAGGTGCGCCACAAACATGGATACTCTGCTCACCGGTTCCGTCGCTTACGATTACCTGATGACATTCCCCGGTCTATTCAAGGAACAGATCCTTCCCGAACGGCTGGCCTCCATCAGCCTGTCCTTCCTCGTGGACTCGATGTCCAAACAGCGCGGCGGCATCGCACCCAACATCGCCTATTCGATGGCCCTGCTCGGCGAACGTCCGCGCGTGATGGCGACGGTGGGGGAGGACTTCGGGGATTACCGCACCTGGCTCGAATCGAAAGGCGTGGACACGGCCCTGATGAAGGTGGTGCCCGGCGAGTTCACCGCTTCGTTCTTCGCGACCACGGACCGGGCTTCCGCGCAAATCGCCTCCTTCTACCCCGGGGCAATGGGACGCGCCGCCTCGCAATCCATCAAGGAATTGGAACGCAAGCCCGACCTTGTTGTGGTCTCGCCCAACGCGCCCGAGGCGATGATGAAATTCCCTGCGGAATGCCGCGAACTGTCCATTCCGTATTTGTATGACCCCAGCCAGCAGGTCTTGCGGCTCGAAGGCGCGGAACTGGCGCGCGACATGGAAGGCGCATACTTTTTGTTCTGCAACGACTACGAATATGGTTTGATTTCCAAGAAGACGGGCTGGGACTTGAAACAAATCCTCCAGCACGTCAAGGTGCTGGTCGTCACGCGCGGCAGGGACGGCGCAAACCTGTACACCAACGGCGAAGACATCTTCATCCCGACCGTGCCCGAAGAAAAGATCGTTGATCCCACCGGCGTGGGCGACGCCTTCCGCGGCGGTTTCCTGGCTGGCTACAGCCGCGGCTTCGATTGGAAACTGTGCGGCGAGATCGGTTCGCTGGCGGCTGTGTATTGCCTTGAAAACGTCGGTCCGCAGAGCCACGCGTACACGCGCAGGGAATTTGTGGAACGGTTTCGCCGTCACTTCGATGATGGCGGCAGGCTGGATGTGTTAATTTCGTAACGCGACATTCATGTCGCCAGAATTTGTCAGCGACATAAATGTCGCGGTACTAATAAAGGAGCAAATATGAATCATTACGATATCAAAGACCTGAACCAGGCCGAAGGTGGGCGCCGCCGCATTGACTGGGCCGAGCGCGAGATGCCCGTCCTGCGCCAGATCCGCGAGCGCTTTGCCAAAGAGAAGCCGCTCAAGGGACTGCGCCTCTCGGCCTGCCTGCACGTCACGGCCGAGACCGGCAACCTGATGCGCACCCTGCACGAGGGCGGAGCGGACGTGGTTTTAACGGCCTCCAATCCCCTGTCCACGCAGGACGATGTGGCCGCCGCGCTGGTCAACCAGTACGAGATTCCCGTCTTCGCCATCAAGGGGGAGGACAACGTCACGTATTACAAGCACCTCGGCGCGGCCCTCGACCACAAGCCGCACATGACCATGGACGACGGCGCGGATCTCGTCTCGGAATTGCACAAGAACCGCCGCGACCTGCTCCCGAACGTGATCGGCGGAACCGAGGAGACCACCACCGGCGTCATCCGCCTGCGCGCCATGGCCGTGGACAAGATGCTCAATTTCCCGGTCATCGCCGTGAACGACGCACAGACCAAGCACTTCTTCGATAATCGTTATGGCACGGGCCAGTCCACCATTGACGGAATTGTGCGCGCCACGAACGTTTTGCTGGCGGGCAAGGTCTTCGTTGTGGCGGGATACGGCTGGTGCGGACGCGGCCTCGCCTCGCGGGCGCGCGGGATGGGCGCGCGCGTCATCGTCACCGAAGTGGATCCGTTGAAGGCGCTCGAAGCGGTCATGGACGGCTACGAGGTCGCGCCGATGACTGACGCGGCCAAAATCGGCGACATCTTCTGCACCGTCACCGGCGACCTGAACGTCATTGACGGGAACCACTTCGAGGTCATGAAAGACGGTGCCATCGTCGCCAACAGCGGACACTTCAACGTCGAGATCAACATCCCCGCGCTGGAGAAGATGAGCAAAGGCGAGCCGTCGCTTGTGCGCCCGTTCGTTCAGCAGTACGAGACGAAGGACGGCCGCAAGATCAATATCCTGGGCGAAGGCCGCCTGATCAATCTTGCCGCCGCGGAGGGACATCCCGCCTCGGTGATGGACATGTCCTTCGCCAACCAGGCGCTCTCGGCCGAGTTCATGGCGAAGAACGCCGACAAACTGGAGAAGCGCGTGTATTCCGTGCCCGAGGAGATCGACCGCGAGATCGCCCGCATCAAACTCGAAGGCATGGGCGTGAAGATTGACGTGCTGACCGAGGAGCAGGTGAAGTACCTGAATTCGTGGGAAGAGGGGACGTAAATCAGTGATCAGTGATCGGTTATCAGTGATCAGTTGGCAGTGATCGGTAAAGCCTCGCGGGCAATATCCGCGAGGCTTTCAATTGTAGACTTCGGAACTTCTCTGCGCGCCTTCATGACCTTGGAGTCATTACGGCAGACTTCCGAGGTATTTTTGAATTTACCGCGGACGAGTTCTTTGGAATTACTTACAGTAATACGTGACGACTATTTCAACCTGTTCTGATGTACCTGTATCGTTGAAGGCCTCAATCCTGTAAACGATTGATGCTGTAATTTCGGCATTAGTGATATCGACATCATAACTAGTTACATCGCGATCCAATTCTACAAGTAATTCGCTTAGTTCGTAGAGCCTGTACCCAGTTTCGTTTTCCACATCATCCCACGTCAATATTGCATATGGAACGTCGCGGAGGCCTGGCCCCCTGTCCCTGCATTTCGGTTCCCCGGCGAAATTCTGTGGCGCAGACGGTATGGGAGGAATCGGCGTCGGTGTGGGGACGAGAATAGGGAGGCTGGCGAGTTCCCCCTCGGCGGTGACGAAGCGGCTTTCCAGCCAGCATGGAACGCCCGTCTCTTCTTTCGTGACAATCCAGAATTCTCCCGTTGCATCCTTTCCGAGAATCCGAATATCGTCTGTGATTTCGACTGTCGTGGCAATTTCGGATTTTTCGGGACCCGCATAGCAGGGGACCGATCCGCCCACATAGGCGACGGGTATCGCTGTGGGCGATGGTGTCGGCGTGACCGGTGGTACCGTGCTGGTCGCGGTGGCCTCCGGCGTGACGGTGGGAGCAGGGTTGCAAGCCGCAAGGACGAGACAGAGTATCCAGCCTGTTTGAAGCAAGTATTTTGTGTTCATGTTATTTGCAGGAGTAGGAAATGGGCATTTCGATTCGTTCTGACGGGCCGAGGACCGGGTCGTAAGCCTCGACTCCAACAAGAACTGTGCCCGTCTGATCTTCCCTAATTGATATGGTCTGTTTGTAGGTTGTGGCGTTTTGGTCGAGAAGAGCCTGCATGGCGCCGTTGACGTAGACCCGATAGGAGGATTCGTTGTTCGCCTCATCCTCCCAGCTTACGTAGATAGTCAAATCCGCCATGCTGAGGGAGGGGCGTGGCTGGGGTGCATTTTTTGTGGGGGTGCAGTCGTAACGAGCGGTCAGGTTCGCGGGCGCGGCGGGCGGATCTGGGAGCGGCGTGGGCGGTGGGAGGAGGTTGGGCAGGTAATCGGTGACGCCCTGCGCGGTGGTTCCCTCCCGTCTGATCCAGCAGCCTCTCCCGCTCTTCGGGTCAATGACGATCCAGTACTCTCCGTAATCGTCCTTGCCGACCACTTCCACCTCGTCGCCGCTTTCGAACGAGGCGATCAGGCGGTAACCCGCGCCCGGCCCGCTGAAGCAGTCGGTCTTTGCGCCAATGAGAATTGACGGCGGCGCGGGAGTGGGGGTGACGGTTGGTGTAGAGGGGATTGGCGTTGCGGTTGAAGTTGCTGCTGATCCTCCCGCGGCTGGATTGCAGGCGGACAGGATTAAGACCATCACGGTCGTGATCGAATGACATAAGAGTTTGGGTTTCATATTTCTCCCATTTCCAGAGGACCCGCGTGCTTGTCGGGATTGTACCACAGGCCGCCAGACTGCCGAAACCTTCTCCCGCGAGGATGTATAATCAGGGATACGGGAGTATCCCATGCCCAAACCCATCACTCGGAACACCCTTTTCTACGGCGATAACCTGCCCATTCTGCGCGAGACTGACATGCCGCCGTATTCGTCAAGTCAAACCTTCAAGCAGGCGGAGAAGGTGAAGAAGAAAGAGGGAAAGCAGGAGAATTTGCTGTAGTCAACGTGACAGTCACCTTAAAGGTGACTGTCACGTCATGGAGGAAATCCATGCCCCGTGCTCGCAAAGACACCCTCACCTGGCTTCCAGAACAGTATTACCATATCTACAATCGCGGTGCGCGGCGTGGATCTATTTTTCACGAACCCGCCAATTATGTGTTTGCCGT
>DAOTXP010000270.1:0-2970 GCA_034435275.1 Anaerolineales bacterium
CGGACGAAAGCGGCGCGCTGGTGGGCTTGATCTCGGCTACGGATATTTTTATTGCGGTCGAGGAATCTGGCTGGGAGGAAGAGGGCTAAACGGGATTAAGGCCCGGTGCCTTTCTTGCGGTTTCTGCTGAGGAACAGAAGGGTCGCCAAAAGGGCCGCTACGATTGCAACCGTCCAGAGCAGGGTCGGCGGGAACAGGCTGGAAGTCAATGTGGACTCGGGCAGGGGCATGGGGGAATCTGCTGTGCGGCGATTCATCCAAAATACAATGAACGCGATGGCACGATATTCGTCCTCTTCGAGGCGCCCCGGGTATTGAGGCGGATGAGTCGCTCTCAGGTAGTCAAAGAGTTCCTGTTCTGAATCGAATCGGGCGAGTTGATCCCCGCCAGCGATGGGTGGGACGAATGTCGGGATGGGGAAACCCTCGTCCATCTTTTTGCCGCCGTGACATCCGCGCGCCCAGCAGTTCTGGTGATCCTCCACCCAGAGTGCGCGGAATTCATCGGTGAGACCTTGTCCCTGATCGCCATGACAGGGCATGCAGTGTCTCCAGTACAGATATTGTCCCAATTCAAGTTGGGATGGGTTGTGCGGTAGAGGCGGTTGCGCAAACGGATCGAATGCTGGGGTGGGCGAGGCAGATTGGAGGAGAACGGTATGTTGGGTGAAGGGTCGCAGAGCCAGGATGAATATCCCTGCGAGAATCATAAACAGGATGGGATATCTCTTTTTTGTTTTCACACGCCGCGACCGGTATGTGAAGTATAAACCCGAACTCGCAAATTCGATTAAAATAAAGCATGGCGAAAGCAAAATATTACGTTGTCTGGAAAGGGCGTAGGAAGGGCATCTTCACCTCTTGGGCGGAATGCGAGAAACAGGTGAAGGGCTATAAAGACGCGGAGTACAAGGCTTTCGACAGCCTCAAGGAAGCGGAGAAAGCATTCAAGTCGAAGTATAAGGAGTATAAAGGCAAACCCGCCTCGTCGGGGAAATGGAAGGGCGCAAGCGTTCAGCCGATTCTGCCCTCCATTTGCGTGGACGCGGCGTGCAGCGGGTCGCCCGGCAAACTGGAATATCGCGGTGTGTACACCGCTACGGGGGAGCAGATCTTCCGCATCGGCCCGTTCCCGGATGGGACGAATAATGTGGGGGAGTTTCTATCCATCGTCCACGCGTTGACGTGGCTTGCCAAACACAATAAGCAGATCCCCGTTTATTCCGATTCGGAGAACGCGATTGCCTGGGTGTACACGGGTCAATGCAAGACCCAATTGAAGCGCACGGGAAGGAACGCGCCGTTGTTTGCCCTGATCCGAAGCGCCGAGAACTGGCTGGCGGAGAATGAATTGGAAGATGATTCTGTCTTGAAGTGGGATACTGGGATGTGGGGTGAGAATCCAGCGGATTTCGGGAGGAAGTGATTTGAAAACCGCGTTGCTTTTGATTGACCTCCAAAACGACTACTTCCCCGGTGGGAAGCATGAACTGGCGAATCCGCTCGAGGCCGCAAAGAAAGCCTATATGCTCCTACAGTGCTTCCGCGAGCACGGCGGGCATCATGTACATATACAGCATATTTCCCAAAAGCCCGATGCGGCGTTTTTCCTCCCCGGCGACCGAGGCACGGACATTCACGATTCGGCCGCGCATTTCGAGGGCGAGCCTCTCGTTCAGAAGCATTATCCCAACTCGTTTCGCGAGACGAATCTATTGGAATTATTGAAGCAATGGGAGATCGAACGCGTGGTCATCTGCGGCATGATGACTCACATGTGCGTGGACGCCACCGCCCGCGCCGCGGCGGACCTGGGCTTTAAAGTGATCGTTGCTTCCGATGCGTGTGCCACGCGCGATTTGACCTTTGACGGCACTGCTATACCGGCAGAACAGGTTCACAAGGCGTTCCTGGCCGCGCTCCAATCTTACGGGCAGGTGCTCACGACCGAACAAATCCTTGCCCGCCTGGCCGCTGGATAGACGACAAAAAAGTTCCTCCTGCGGGGAACTTTGGTTGCTGTACTGCAAAGACAGCCTAACGATAATCCATATAATGCGGGCATGGTAAATTCTCACCCTGCCCAAACGCGCCGCTCCGCCAAGAGGGGAATGAGCACGATCAACAGGATGAAGATGCCCATCCATACGATTCCGTCTGTCGAGCCGATCACCGAGGCGTCCTGCGGAGTCGGAGTGAACGATGGGGATGCGGGCGTGGCAGGCTGGGCCGCGGGGGCGGGTCCACTCACGGCCGCGCTGACCAGACTCAGGGTCAGGCCGAGAACGATCCACGCGACCGGGCGGAGATTGCGCAGGAGGGACCTCATGGCGGGCGCGTCAAGTATATCATGCGTAATCCAGTCAAAGTTCATCCCATATATTTGTTTTATGTTGTATAATCGGCCTGCTGGTGGGGTTCCACTCTTGCAGAGGAGAACGCAATGAGACGTTATCTGCCTGTGGTTATCATTCTGCTCGCCCTGTTCGTGACGGGGACGAGCCTTGTTTTTGCGCGAGGATTTTCGCAGGATGACGCCGCTTTGGTGGAGGGCGCTCAACTCTACGATAAATGGTACGCCGCGTTGGGTGTAGACGCGCCCGAGGGCGATATGCCGCTCTGGAGTCGCCAGACGACCAACTCGCGTTCCGGCGCGGACACCTGGCGCTGTTCCGAATGTCACGGTTGGGATTACAAAGGCAACCAGGGCGCGTACGCCTCGGGTTCGCATTTCACCGGCTTTCCCAGCCTGATGCTTGTTGTTCCTGATCTCACCAACGAGGAGATTACTGCTCATTTGCAGGGTGCGAACGATCCCGGTCATGATTTCTCTGCCTATCTCGATCAGGCCTCCATGGAAAAACTGGCCGTTTTTCTCAAACAGGGCTTGATTGATGATTCTTTGTACATTGACTCGGTTTCCCTGCAAGTCATTAACGGTGACGTGGAACACGGCCGTGAACTCTACGA
>DAOTXP010000271.1:0-32779 GCA_034435275.1 Anaerolineales bacterium
TATAAATCCTGTTCGTCGTTTTCGGACCAGGAATTGAAATAATCTGTATGCCTGCCCATGTAAGGCGGATCGCAATAAATCAGGTCATGTTCGGCGGCTTGCTGGATGATAGGACGAAAATCCGAGCAGACGAATTGCCAGTCATACACGCGAACCGCCTGACTGACGTATTTGATTTGATTGACGATTTTTTTGATATAGGGTGGCGCAAAGCGATTGGGTTTGTGCCCGAAGGGGACGTTGAACTTTCCGCTTTTATTGAAGCGCATGACGCCATTGAAGGACGAACGATTGAGGAAGAGTAAATCCAGCGGGTTTCCTTTTTCGTTGAATCGCTCCCTGATTTCGTAGTAATGGGCTTCGCCGCGCTGTTTGAGCCGCGCGCCTTCTTCCTGCAAGAACGCTTTGGCAATTTCTGGAGTAATTTCTCCGCGCTTGATCGCATTGTATAAATTGATGATGTGAGGATTGACATCGCTGAAAACAGCCCGCTGCGGACGGACATTGAATCCTACAACACCCGAACCCATGAACGGCTCGATCCAGGTTCCGCCGTTGAGCGAAACATGATCCACAATCCATTCGACCAGTTTGGTCTTGATGCCCTGGCATTTCAAGGGCGGAACGGCGACTCTCATCTTGAATTCCTTCGGGCGGGTTTATTGGCCATGGGATTGGCGAGTTCGGGGTCTTCACCGCGATAGACAAGGAACTCGCGCAGGGATGTGATTTTCTTGGATTTACCCGCAGGCGTTGTAATCGTTATCTTGCCATAGTTCATCCAATACTCGTCAAACCACTTCTCACCCAGGCGCTTGAATACGCCGTTGGCGTTCAACAGGTCTGAGATTTTGACAATGCTTCCGATATTGGCTGTGTTGGAACTCCCCTGCCTGTCGCTGGCGATTTCCCATTTTTCTGCAACGAAAAACTGAAAGTCTCGAATAACAGAAACAATGGATTGCAATTCTCTCAACCCATAGGTCCGCGTTTCATCGGTTTTCTCCGAGGCGGTTCGCGAGTAAATGATGCCCAGGCAAAAGTGCCCCGCATACTCGTTATAGGGAAATTGGATGTTCTTTCGACTGGTCCGATTAATGAAATATTCCCCGTGAGAGCCGAGGGTAAATCCGTTACAAAATTCGGGATTGTCAGGCAGGCGGTAAGTGGTCTTCAAATCCACGGCAAATTTGATTTTTTCATCATCTGCCTTGACGAATGAGAAGTCTGGGTAATAATTTTGCTGCTCAGCCAGGACAACATAATAGCCATTTTCCTGAGCAAATTCAAGAATTCGAGGAAAAAGGTGGATTTCGAGAATCTTGGAGACGATTTTTGTGTCAGCGGATATGGTGTAAATATTGCGAAAAACGTCTATGAAGCCTTTGACTGTCCACTGTTTGTCTTCGGTGGAGATGTATTCGGGTAATTTGGCAACAAAATGAGCAAGCCTTTGTTTGAATTCATTTTTAGCGGAAGCCATGATTGATTCCTAGTTATAACGAGATGGATGTCAAGGCGATTATACAATACGAACGCACCTCATTCTGCCATCCATACCATTTCGTACCCTTTCAGGTCATAATGCCGCGCATCCCGCTGCCCGCGCGAGGGATTTCTCCCTCACTCCAGTCCCTTCCCGCAGGGAGAAGGGGGGGGTGAAGTCAACCGCTGTCATCTGATCCTGCTCTGAAACTCAAGCAGACTCTCCGGGAAGAGGGTAATATCCTTACTTATGGGTTTCCTGAAGAGATAATACTCTAAAAGTGGCTGAAGGTCGGCGAGAACAGGTCCATTGGCTTCCTCGCGCAGGATCTGGTGACGGTCGCGCAGGAAAAACCTCAGGCTGTTCTCCGCGTCGGGTATGGCAGTGAAATCAAGGCCAAATAATTCCCTTGCCAGCTTCCCGTAATCCGCCGAGACCCTTTCCATGTATTCGATATCATACTGGATCGGACTATTGCTTGCAATCATGAATTCGTTCTTAAACTGGTCCGCGTATGGAAAGACCTGCGCAATCGTATGTGGAACGATGTGCTGTTCCCGCATCCAGGCGCACAGGACTCCGTCTTTTGTCAAATGTTCCCGATAGATCTCAAGCGCTTCCATCGAATATAAATTGTTATGCCCGGCGGTATGCTCGCGCAGGGGGTCAATGGAGATGACGTCGAACTTCTCGTTTGGGAAAGCGTTCAGGTATCTGCGTCCATCGTCCACAATAAAAGTGATTCGCGGGTCCGCGAGGGTCGCCTGCACGGGCTGTTGATTTTCCCTCAGAAAGGGTCCCAGGTCTTCGAGGAGTTCGACAATCACGATTTCTTCCACGTCCGGGATGCCTTTGAAGAACAGGGTCGTATATCCCCCGCCCAGCCCGATAATCAGGACGCGTCCGGGTGTGGATGCGCCCGCGCAAGCCAGCGCCCGTGTTTCATATGTTCCCTTTGGCGGGAAAAAGCTGTTGACCTCTCCGCCGATCCAGAGGAGACCTGTTTGACGGGCGCTGGCCGGTTCGTAGGTCAGGGCAAGGACGCTGTCCCCGGATTCGGAAATGACCGCCTCCTGGCCGGAGCCAGAGGCGTAGAGGCTTTGGTAAAACTTTCCTTTGCCCGGCAGAAGAATGATGCCAACCAACAGGAACAAGCCAATAACCGCCAATGAATGATTGTGTTGTTTCGGGCTTCTTCCAGTTCCGTCTAAAAAATAAAAAACGGGGAATAAGAATGTCGCAAGCGCGAGGAGTTTCAAGGTCGGTTCTGAGCCGATGCGGGGGAGCAGGACAAAGCTGACGACGAGGCTCCCCGCGACGGAGCCGATAATGTTTGCCAGGTGAATATCTCCCACCCGCCTCCCCGACAGGGCGGGATTATTAATCGAGATCCTGTCCAGTACAGGCAGACCCCCTCCCAGCACAAGGCTTGCGGGAAGCACCAACACCAAAATGGGCAGGAAGTATTCCCAAAGATTTGCCAGTAGTTGCTTCCTGGAAAATAGCCACTCGCTGCCGATTTTCACAAAGGGGGCGTCCGGTTTTTGGGTGTTGAAAAAATCCTTGACCCATGGGACGTCCCAATTGAGCGACAGCCAGAATGCAAGAAAAGTGAAGGCGGCAACCGCCGCGCCTGCCATCTCGATCTTGCAAAACAACACAACCGGGTTCGAGGAAGTGTCTGCCTTTCGCCCCCATATTGCTCCGCCGAGCGCCAGTCCAATCAGAAATATGCACAGGATCGAGGGGAAGGCATAAGCGGTATTTTTCTGGACAATGAGCAGAATCCGTATCCAGAGAATTTCGAAACCCAATCCCAGGAATCCGACCAGGAAGGAGGAAAGCAGGATCGTCCAATATCCCCAAACGGCGGATGCGCCTGTTGCCGGGCTGATTCTCGATTCATAAGCCTGCACTCTTCGCCAGTGTGCAAGCGCGAACGCGCACAGGCCGACACCCGCGTTCAGCAGCGCGGCAATGTAAATGGTTCCATCGAATCCATAGAGGCCGATGAAGAGGTAGCCTGCCAATGCAGACCCAATCGCCGCCCCGGCGGTGTTGATGCCGTACAGGGCGCCAATGATTCGTCCTGAGGTTTCGACGCGGTCCACAAAAGACTGGGTCAGGATCGGGAGGGTCATCCCCATTAACGTTGTTGGGATCAGAAGGATGAGGAAACTGATCAAGAAGACAAGGATATACGGACTGCCTGCCGTGTTCTGCCCAACCCAGAGGATGATCGTTGGGCTGATGACACCGAACAGGGCAATCCCAATTTCCAGGAGACCATAGGCCAATAAGGGGTTTTTCAGATTGCGCGCAATTCTTCCGCCAGTCAGCGATCCAAATCCAAGTCCCGCCATATACGCCGATACGATCAGCGTCACCGATACAATCGTGACGCCGAAATATAGCTCCAGGAGCCTTTGCCAGACGATTTCATAGATTAGTCCGGCCATGCCTGAGATCAGGAACAAGGCAACAAAGAGATAAAGGATAGTGGGGCTTTTGTTCGTTATGATGACACCCTAGGGAACGCGCCTCATGGGATCGGCTCCGGCGTACCCAGCGAGCCAGGCGGGAACAGGCCGACATCCGTGCAATCCTTCCTGATGACCGAGGCGGTGATGCCTTCGTCCGAGGTCAGATTCACCTGCACGGTCGTGGCGGCCTGGAAGGTGGTGTCTATGGTCAGTCTGATCGTCACCTGCTGGCCCGCGGGCAGGGACGCGGCGCAAACGGTCTTGTCGGGATGAGGACGGCCTTCGTCGGTAGAGGAAAGGGTCGAGCAGACGTTGGTCAAATTGGGGCCAGACGGATTGGCGATGGTCACGTACGCGTTGGTCACTTCGCCCATGCCATGTGTGATGTCGAGACTGGAGTTGCAGCCAAGGATGATCAGGGTCGGCGCGGCGGGGATGGGGGTGACGGTATCTGTGGCGCTCGGCGCGACCGTGTCTGTGGAGATGGGCGTAACGGTATCCGTTGCCGCGGACGAGGGGGTGATAGTTTCGGTCGCGCTGGCAGGCGTGATGGAGGGTGTGAGGCTGGGCGTTACACTGGGGGAACCGGTCGGGTAGACGAGGACGGGCGTGGGCGAGACGATCAGCGGGGAGCGTGTCGGCGTGGACGGGAACGGGTTCCCCAGCGGGGTGGGAATCGGCCCGACGGGGAAGCATCCGGCCAGAGTCCAGGCGAAAGCGAGCAGGGAAAAAGTCAGGCGCTTCATAGGCAACTCTCTTCTCTCTATTGTAATGACTTTTTTACTATTCGGGTCGGAAAAAGGACGTATACTTTGCCTGCCCACTTCCCGTTTTCTGCCGATTTTCCAGGAGGTGTACTGGATGCCGTATTCGGGAATGGGGCCCAGAAAACACGCGGAAATTGGATACTGAATGGTCTCTCGAATGCTGAATCGCAAACAGGCTGAGCAATTACAGGATGCCGTCTATCGCATCGCGCGCGCGGCGGATGTTGCCGATTCGCTGGAGGCCCTCTGTCCGCGCATCCATTCGATCATCTCGGAGGTGATGCCGGCTGAGAATTTTTACATTGCCATGTTATCGTCCGATAAGTCCATGCTGAATTTTGTGTATTTCGTGGACGAGGTGGATGATATGCGCGCGGGACAGGTGGCAACCGGCAGGGGACTGACCGAGTATGTTTTACGAACGGGGAAATCGCTTCTGTCCAATCCCGAACTGGAGGCCTCGCTAGCCCAAAAGGGCGAGATCGAGTTGCTCGGCCCGCCGAGCCAGGTCTGGCTGGGGGTTCCGCTCCTGGTGGACGGGAATGCCATCGGCGCCATGGTCGTTCAGCATTATCACGACCCGAACGCCTATGGCAAGCGCGAACAGCGCATGCTGGAGTTCGTCTCTTCGCAAATCGCCTTCGTGCTCAAGCGCAAACAGGCCGAGGATGCCTTGCGCGCCAGCGAGGAGCGTTTCCGCAGTTTGTTCGAAAACAGCACGATTGGCTTGTATCGCACGACGCCGGACGGGCAGATTCTGCTGAACAACCCGGCTTTGCTAAAGATGCTGGGATTTTCCAGTCTGGAGGAGATCCAGGCGCGGAATCTGGAGGAGGAAGGTTTCCTTGACCCCGATTCGCGCGCCGACTTTCGCCAGCGCCTCGCCATTGACGGGGAGGTGCACGGCTACGAAACGGTCTGGTTGCGCAAGGACGGCTCCCCCGTATTCGTACGCGAGAGCGCCAGGGCGATTCGCGACGAGGCCGGTCATATCCTTTATTACGAGGGGACGGTTGAAGACATCAGCGACCAGCGGCGCGCGGAGCATTCCCTTGAACAGAAGGTTGCCGCGCTCCAGGCCTTATCCACCATTGACCGCGATATTCTGGCCGCCAAAAGCGCGGATGAAATTCTGGAACTGGTTTGCCGCAGTTCCGCTGCGTTGTTTGGGGTTCCCAAGTCAGTCATCGCGTCGGTGGACATGAACGGATGGAAGATCCACGCGACGCATGGCTTGAAGGATCCGCGCCTGTTGGAAGAGGAATTTGCCCGGTCGTGGAAGGCCGGTCAGCGTAAAGAGGTTGTTGCCTTCCAGTTTTCAAATATCCCCGTGCCCTCCCCCTACCTTCCCGAGTTCTGTACCTTTGAAGGGATTCAGGCTGTGATCGGGGAGCCCGTGCAGGCGGGCTCCGACAGACAGGGGATCCTCCTGTTGTTTTCTTCTGCCCCGCGCAACTGGACCAAGGATGATGTGGACCTGCTCAGGGCGCTTGCCGGGCAGGCCTCCATTGCGCTGGAAAAGGCTCATTTATTGTCCAACGCGGAACAACGCGCCGACGCGTTTGCGGCCTTGTACAGCGTCACGCGGGATTTGACCGTCGAGAGCGAACTGGACGTGGTGCTCAACACCGTGGCCGAGCTCGCCCGGCGCTTGCTCAACGTGCCCGCCGCATACATCTTCCTTTACGAGGAAAAAGAAGAGACGCTGTTTCTCACAGTAATTAAAGGGATTGATTTACAGCCCGGCCTGACCCTGAAATTAGGCGATGGGCTGGCCGGGCGCGTGGCCGCGAAACGCAAGCCCATGGTCGTCAGGAATTATCGCAAATGGCGGCACCGGAATCGGGCTCTCGATCACGTCCCGTTTTCGTCCGTCCTGCAAGTGCCCATGCAGTTCAGCGGTCAGTTGATCGGTGTGCTGGTTGCCGCCGAGATCGGTGATGCCGTCCGCGATTTCACAGAGGAAGACACGCGCCTGCTCTCCCTGCTGGCCGGTCAGGCCGCCAGCGCGGTCTATAACTCCCGCCTTTTCGGCGATTTACAGCGCAGTAACTATGAATTGGACCGCTTGTACCGCGCTTCCACCGCCCTGATCGAGGGGATCTCATCCGACGCGGAACGTCTCCATCAACTGATCGTCAACATCATTGCCGCCGAATTCGAAGGTTCGGTTTGCACGTTGTGGCTGGTTTCAAAGGGGTCGCGCACCTTGCGGTGTGTTGCTATGGCAGGCGCGCCAGATGGATATACCCTCAGGCAGAATCTGATGGTGGATGGACCCGGGTTGATTCCCCGCTCCGTGCAGACCGGGACCGTGTTGAACGTTGGCGATATTCGGGAGATTCAGGACTCTGTCCCCGGCTGGGAGAAAGCGCGTTCCGAACTGGTCATCCCGCTGAAATCGGGTAGCGAGATATTGGGCGCGCTCGACTTGCAGAACGCCGACCGTGGCGCTTTCGGACCGGACGACGAGCGCATGATGACCCTGTTCTCCGTTCGCGCGGTATCCATGCTTGAACATGTGCGGCTGGTGGGTACCATTGAGCAGTCGCTCAAACGCCTGTCCGCTTTGCACACGATTGATGTCGCTGTTTCATCCTCTCTGGATCTGCGCGTGACGCTCAACGTTTTCCTGGAGCAGGTGACTTCGCAGTTGCGCGTGGACGCCGTGGCGGTTCTCCTGTTGAATCCCGGACTGCAGATGCTCGAATATGCCGCTGGCCGGGGATTTCGGCGCGGCGGGATGGGCGGGATCAGCCTGCTGGTCGGAGAGGACGCGGCCGGCCGCGCCGCGCTGGAGCGCGTCATCGTCGCCTCCCACGACCTGGACGTGGCCGCCGCCTCCCTCCAACATCCCGAGCGGATCGCCGGCGAGGGATTCGTCGCGTCGTTCGCGGTCCCCTTGATCGCGCGCGGACAGGTCAAGGGTGTGATGGAACTTTACTACCGGGAACGCTTCGTCCCCGACCCGGATTGGAACGATTTTCTCGAAACTCTCGCGCGTCAAGCCGCCATCGCCATTGACGACGCCCACTTGTTCGACCGTCTGCAGCGCTCGTTTACCGAATTGACGGTCTCCTACGACGCCGCCATCGAGGGCTGGGCACGCGCGCTTGAACTGCGCGGCATTGAGCCCGAAGGCCACTCCCAGCGTCTGTCCGAAATGACCCTGGACCTGGCGCGGCGCATGGGCATGCCGGAGGAGAATTTGGTCAATGTGTATCGCGGCGTCCTCCTGCACGACATTGGCAAACTGGCGATTGCCGATTCTATTCTTCTGAAGGCCGGGCCGTTGACGCCGGAGGAGTGGGAACGCATACGCCAGCATCCCTTGTATGCTTACGATATTCTTTCTCCGATTGAATATCTGCGCTCTTCGATCAACATCCCTTATTATCATCACGAAAAATGGGATGGAAGCGGCTATCCCTTCGGCCTGCGCGGCGAGCAGATTCCGCTGGAGGCGCGCATCTTTGCGGTAGTGGATGCCTGGGATATTCTGCGTACCGATCGCCCGCAGCGGCTGGCCTGGAACGACCAGGAAGTCATTGATTACCTGCTGGAGCGCTCGGGCACCGATTTCGATCCGCAAGTGGTGGAAAATTTTCTGCTTCTGCTGGGTGAGAAGAAGATCAATCGTTAAGTTCCCTGCTGATCACGTCTTTTCTTTTGCCGCCCCTTCCAGGATTTGAAAACCCAAACGGATCAGCCGCGTCGCGTGCGGACCTTCGACCGGCTGGTCGCTTTCGATCTGTTCCTGCATCCTCAACAGCGCGCCGCGCACTCCGCTGGCGCGGTGCGCCCAGACCGAATCGGCGGATAGCCGTTCGAGCCGCGTGATCAATAACTTCAGGAGGCGCGGGTCTGGCCGACTCATAAAAAATAAGCCCTGTCAACGGACGGGGCTTCGGGCCTTTCAGGCGCCCCCGGAGAGGGTCGAACTCTCAACCACCGGATTCGAAGTCCGTTACTCTGTCCATTGAGCTACGGGGGCTCGGCTGGGATTATACCTGAAAAGCCGGGAGTGCTTGCCCGTCTTGACGATACCACGTAAAATCAAGCCATCCCACTCAAAGGAACCCGCATGAAAGACCTGCAGACCTTCGGCGAGAATCTCATCGCGAACCTCGAAACCGTAATCGTTGGAAAGCGTCAGACCATTGAACTGATCATCATCGGCCTGCTCGGGCAGGGACACGTCCTCATCGAGGATGTGCCCGGCGTCGGCAAGACCGTGCTGGCGCGCAGTCTGGCGAAATCGCTCGATTGCACCTTTCACCGAATCCAGTTCACCCCCGATATGCTCCCCAGTGACGTAACCGGCGTCTCGATTTATAACCAGAAAAAGCAGGTATTCGAGTTTCGTCCCGGCCCCATCATGGGGCAAATCGTGCTGGCCGACGAGATCAACCGCGCCACACCCAAGACGCAGGCCGCCCTGCTCGAAGCCATGGAGGAGCGCCAGGTGACCGTGGATGGAGTCACGCATATCCTGCCTCGTCCATTCATGGTGCTGGCCACGCAGAACCCCATCGAATACGAAGGCACGTTCCCGCTGCCAGAGGCGCAACTGGATCGCTTTCTCCTGCGCGTGCGCATGGGTTATCCGGCGCCGGGGGATGAGATCAGGATTCTCGAGGAGCAGCAACTTGCCCATCCGATCGAATCGCTCAAGCCGGTCGTGAAAAGCCGGGAAATCCTGTCCGCCGCGAAGGCCGTGCGCACCGTGTTTGTATCTCCCGCCGTGAAGAAATACATCATTGACCTGACCCGCCGCACGCGCGAGAGCGGGGATGTGTATCTCGGGGCCAGCCCGCGCGGCAGTCTGGCGCTGTTCCGCACGGCGCAGGTGCGCGCTGCTTTGCGCGGACGCGACTACGTCCTGCCGGACGATGTACAGGCGGTGGCGGTCCCGGTGCTGGCGCATCGCATCATCGTCAGCCCGGCGGCGCGCCTGCGCGACCTGGGCGCCGACCGCATCGTGCAGGAAATCATCGAGAGTGTGCCCGTGCCAGGCGGCGACATGAGCACGAGGCAGAAGACGGAAACGAAATGAAGAGCGGGCGCGTTCTGGTAGTGCTCCTGTTTGCCGTCGGCCTGATGGGTTCCCTCATTACTGGCGCGGCGCTGTATTCGCGCCTCCTCTACTTGAGCATCCTGCTTGTACTTTTTGCCCTGCTATGGACGCGGCTTTCACTGGCAGGCTTGACGGTTCATCGCCGCGCCCGACTGCAGAAGGCCAGCGTGGGGGATGTGTTCGAAGAGCACTTTGAGATTATCAATACATCACGCTTCCTTTCCTACTCGGTTGTGGTGGAGAATCAGTCGCCCATGCCGGGCGCATCGGGTTCGCGTCTGCTCACGCGCATCGGCGGAAGGCAGGCGCGCTCCTACATCGCCCGCACCTGGCTCACGCGCCGGGGGCGTTTTCTGCTTGGCCCGACCATGCTCACCGCAGGCGACCCCTTTGGCATCTTCCGTGCCAGCAGGCGATTTGCAGGCAGCGACGCAGTCGTGGTCCTGCCGATGTTGTTTGAGGTCGGAAGTTTTCCCATGCCGCCCGGTCTTTTGCCCGGCGGACAGGTCATCCGCCGCAAATCCCTCGATATTACGCCGCACGCCTCGGGCGTGCGCGAGTACGTCCATGGCGATCCGCTCAAGCGCATCCACTGGCCCACCACCGCCCGTCGCCGCCAGTTGATGGTGAAGGAATTCGAGCAGGACCCGCGTGTCGAGGTCTGGATCTTTCTCGATGTGCAAAAGTCGATTCACGCCGAACGGCCATACGAACTTCCACAGGCCCGGTTGGATTGGCTGTTTGGCAGGCGCCCGAAATTCACCCTGCCCCCGTCCACGCTGGAATACGCCATCAGCATTGCGGCCTCGCTTACGCATTATTACATTGGTCAAAAGCGCGCGGTGGGGCTTGTGTCGGCGGGGCGTACTTATACTTCGATCCCCGCCGAGCACAGCGAGCGCCAGGAAGGCAAAATTCTCGAAACACTGGCTTATCTCGAGGCCGAGGGCAGGCTTTCGCTGGCCGGGCTGGTGGGCGCGCAGGCCGGGCAATTATCCACCGGTTCGAGCATCATTCTGATCACGCCCACCACCTCGTCCGACCTGCTCATCGCAGTGGACGATTTACAGCGCCGCAGTCTGCATCCTGTGGTCGTGCAGCTCATGGCGGAGACGTTCGGAGGAAAACGCGGCGCGGAGGCGCTTGCCAAAGCGCTGACCGACCGCGGCGTGCCCGTCTGCCCCGTTTCTTGCGACGCCGACCTCGGTCAGACACTATCCCAATTCGGCGCGGGCCACTCGGCAAAGGATTCCCGCACATGGCAAAGACCCGTGTTATCACACTTGACCTGAATTTTCAGAACAAGACCCAGGCCATCGCGTCCTATTTGATTCGGGACAGCGACGCGGTGGTGCTGATCGAAAGCGGACCCGGCTCGACTCTCGCGGGACTGGAGGCGGGCCTGCGCGCCAACGGGCTGACCCTGGCCGACGTGACTCACGTCCTGCTGACGCACATCCACCTCGACCACGCCGGCGCGGCGGGGCGGCTCTCGCGTTATGGCGCGCAGGTTTACGTCCATCCCGTCGGCGCTCCGCATTTGCTCCACCCCGAAAAACTACTGGCCTCCGCGGCGCGCATCTACGGGGGGCGGATGGAGTCGCTGTGGGGCGAGTTCCTGCCCGTCGAGGCGGACCAACTTCACATCGTGGAGGACGCGCAGGAGATTCAAATTGGGAGCCTGCGCTTCGTGGCCTTGTCCACGCCCGGTCACGCCGAGCATCACCACGTCTACCTCTTCGAAGATATTTGTTTCAGCGGCGACGTGGGCGGCGTGCGCATCCCCGGCTATCCCTATCTGCGCGTGCCCATGCCGCCGCCCGAATTACATATGGAGAAATGGCGCGCCTCGCTGGCGCGATTGCGTCAGCAAAAATTCGCACGCATTGCGCCGACGCATTTTGGTATCTACAACGACCCTGAATGGCAGTTGAACGAAGTAGAGAAGGGCCTCGCCGCCGCCGAACGCTGGCTCGAAGCGACCATGCCCGCCGACCCGCCCGTGGAGGAACTGCGCGCCCGATTCACCGCCTGGATGGAAGACGAAGGCCGCCAACAAGGCCTCGACCCCGACGTGGTCAAAGTCTACGAACTCGCCAACCCCCTCGGCATGAGTGCGGACGGATTGCAGAGGTATTGGAGGAAAGTGCGGATGGCGGGGTAGGTTTGTCACACCAGCCCCATGCTTTCGTCACTATGGGGCGTTTTGTCCGCATGATATACTTCCCGAGAAAACAATGCATGCAGCGTTGCGAGGAGACGCTTTTCCCGGCGAAGCAACCTCCTCGTCATAGCGGGATTGCTTCGGTTCGCTCGCAATGACGCACCCAAGGAGCCTTTTTATGAAAGACTTTCTCGCCATTTCCGACTATTCCTCCGCCGAAGTTCAGGATTTATTAGACTTGGCGGTTAAGTTAAAAGAGGAATACTTCAAGAAGGGCAACCCGCCGCTCTTCAAAGGCAAAGTGCTGGGGATGATCTTCCAGAAGCCCAGCCTGCGGACGCGCGTCTCGTTCGATATGGCCATGCGTCACTGCGGTGGAGACGCGCTCTATCTCTCTCCAAACGAGATCGGACTCGGCCAGCGCGAATCCATCGCGGATGTGGCGCGGGTGCTTTCGGGATACGTCCACGCGCTAATGGCGCGCGTGTTCGAGCATGAGCACGTGCTGGAACTCGCGAAGTGGTCGAGTATTCCTGTAGTGAACGGCCTGAGCGATTACAACCATCCCTGCCAGGGTATGGCCGATGCGATGACGATCCAGGAGAAGTTTGGCAGGGCCAAAGGACTCAATGTGGCCTTCGTCGGCGACGGCAACAACGTGGCGGTCTCGCTGGCGCACGTCTCGGCCAAACTGGGCTGGAACTTCACCCTCGCTTGTCCCGAAGGCTACGACATGAATCCGCAGGCGGTCGAGATTTTGAAATCCATCGCGCAGGAAACAGGCTCCGCCTTCCGCTTCGTCCGCGACCCGCACGAGGGCGTGAAGAACGCGCAGGTCATCTACACCGACACGTGGACCTCGATGGGCCAGGAGGAGGAGACCGCCAAACGCGAAAAAGTCTTCCCGCCGTATCAAGTGAACGCGAAACTGGTCGGTGAAGCGGACAAGGATGTGATCGTGATGCACTGCCTGCCTGCCCATCGCAATCACGAGTTGACCGACGAAGTGGCCGACGGCCCGCATTCGGTCATCTTCCTGCAGGCGCACAACCGCCTGCACGCGCAGAAGGCAATTCTGGCGCGGCTGTTTGGAGTGGCGTAATTCGACCCTGTCACTGCGAGGGCGGTAGGTTTCCGCCCGAGGCAATCTCCTCGCCAAATGGGAGATTGCTTCGTCGGGGAGAGCGCCCTCCTCGCAATGACAAATTAGTTGAGGAAATAAATTAATGAATACCAAAGATTACATTGCTTTAGAAGAACGATACGGCGCGCACAACTACCATCCCCTCGATGTGGTCATTGAAAAAGGGGAGGGTGTTTGGGTTTACGACGTGGACGGGAAGAAATATCTCGACTGCCTGAGTGCGTACTCCGCGCTGAACCAGGGACACGTTCATCCGAAGATTCTCGAAGCCATGCTCAAACAGGCGAAGAAGGTCACGCTCACCTCGCGCGCCTTCCGCAACGACCAACTACCGCTTTTCTACAAGGAATTCTCCGAGATGACCGGCTACGAGATGTCCCTGCCGATGAACTCGGGCGCGGAGGCGGTGGAGACCGCGGTCAAGCTGGCGCGCAAGTGGGCCTATCAGGTCAAGGGCGTGCCGCGTCATCAAGCTGAGATCGTCGTCTGCGCGGGGAACTTCCACGGACGGACGACGACCATCGTCTCTTTCTCGACCGAGGCGTCCTATCGCGACGACTTTGGCCCGTTCACGCCCGGATTCGTGACCGTGCTCTACGGCGACGCCTCTGCGCTGGAGAAGGCCATCACGCCCAACACGGCCGCGTTCCTGGTCGAACCGATTCAGGGCGAAGGCGGAGTCATCATCCCACCGGCGGGGTATCTCAAACAGGTTGCGGAGATCTGTAAAAGGAATAATGTGCTGCTTATTGCAGACGAAATCCAGACCGGCCTCGGCCGTACCGGGAAACTCTTCGCCAGTGATCACGAAGGCGTCCGCCCGGACATGGTCGTGGTGGGCAAGGCGCTTTCGGGCGGGTTCTATCCCGTTTCGGCCGTTCTGGCCGACAAACGTATTCTCGGATTGTTCCAGCCCGGCGAGCACGGCTCGACCTTCGGGGGCAATCCATTGGCTGCGGCGATTGCCCGCGCCGCCCTGCGGGTGATTAAAGAGGAGAGACTCGCCGAACGCGCGGAAGAACTGGGGGCGTATTTCGTGGACCAGTTGGCCGAAATCCCCAGCCCGCACGTGAAGGAAGTGCGCGGGCGCGGACTCCTGATCGGCGTGGAACTCAAACCTGAGGCAAAGGGCGCGCGTCGTTTTTGCGAAGCCTTGCAATCGAAGAGCATCCTTGCAAAAGAAACTCACGAAAACGTCATCCGCTTCGCGCCGCCGCTGGTGATTGACAAGGACACGATTGACTGGGCGCTCCCGTTCATTCGGGACGTATTGAATATGGCATGATTTTCAGAAACCAGGTTTCTTCAAGAAACCTGGTTTCTCTTGCAAGGAGGCACCATGAACATAGGAATACCCAAGGAAAGACGCCCTTTTGAGTACCGCGTGGGACTGTCCCCGGCCGGGGTGGAGATTCTGACCCAGATGGGCCAGACTGTCTTCGTCGAGCATGAGGCGGGAATCGGGGCGGGCTTCCGCGACCAGGATTACGAGAAGGCCGGGGCGCGTCTGGCCTATTCGGCCGAAGAGGTCTTTGCGCGCGCCGATATTTTGCTCAAGGTCGCCCGTCCGTTGAAGGAGGAACTGGAATGGCTCCAGCCCGGGATGGCGCTGGCCGGCTTTTTGCATCTCGCCTCGGCCCGTCAGGACAAAATAGATGTCCTGCTGGAAAAGAAGGTCACCGCGATTGCATACGAGCAGATCCAGTCTTCTGACGGCTCTTTGCCGGTCCTTCGGCCGTTCAGCCAGATCGGCGGCGCGATGACCGGGCAGATCGCGGCGCGCTTCCTGCAGAACAATTGGGGTGGGAAGGGTATCCTGCTGGGCGGCGTGCCGGGTGTGCCGCCGGCCGAAGTCCTGATTCTGGGCGGCGGCGTGGTGGGAACGTACGCGGCCCAAGCCTTCGTTGGGATGGGCGCGCACGTCACGATCATTGACAAGGATGAGACCGTTCTCCAGCGCCTGTATGATCGCTTCCCCGGTGTCGTGACCATGATCTCGACCCGCCGCAATATCGAACGCGCGACGGCTTATGCCGACGTGGTCATCGGCGCGGTGCTCGTCTCGGGTACGCGTGCCCCAATCCTCGTCACGCGTGAGATGGTGCGCGCCATGAAACCGCGCTCGCTGGTCATTGACGTCAGCATTGACGAGGGCGGTTGCGTGGAGACCTCGCGCCCGACGACTCACGATCACCCCGTATATGTCGAGGAAGGCGTTTTGCATTACTGTGTTCCGAACATGCCGGGCGTGGTGGCGCGCACAGCCACGCATGCCTTTGTGAACGCGGCATTGCCATATATCATGGAGATTGCCGAGCAGGGCATCGAGGCCGCCATCCGAGGCAACCAGGCCATCGAGGCCGCGGTAAACACGCATAACGGCGAACTGCATCACATGCGCCGCCTGACCGCCGGAAGGGAGGTGGAAGATGGACTGGACTAACCAGTACAAGTCCCGCGTAGTCAGCGCGCAGGAAGCCATCAAGGCGATCAAATCGGGGAACCGCCTCTTCCTGACCGGGAACGTATCCGTGCCCCAAAAACTGCTCGCGGCGCTGGTGGAAGTCGCGCCCAATCTAAAAGATGTTGAGATCTGTCAGGCACTGACGGTCGGCGCGGCGGATTACGTCAGCCCGGCCATGGACGGTCACCTGCGCGTGAATTCCATGTTCATCTCCGCCAACATCCGAAAGGCCGTGCATGAGGGCCGCGCCGACTTTACACCGGTATTGCTTTCGGAATTCCCCCTGCTGTTCAAGAACGGCTTCCTGCCGCTGGACGCGGCGCTCATTCACGTCTCGCCGCCGGATGAACACGGCTTTTGCAGTCTTGGCGTGGAGGTTGGCCTCACCAAGTCCGCGGCTGAATCGGCGAAGATCATCATCGCCGAGGTGAACGAGAAGATGCCGCGCACCCTGGGCGATTCGTTCATCCACGTCAGCCGCCTGAAGTACATCGTGCCGGTCAATTATCCCATCCCTGAACTGGCAATGACTGAAGAGGGCGACAACGAGATTGTCGAGAAGATCGCCGGGCACATCGCCGGGCTGATCCCCGACGGCGCGACCATGCAGTTGGGTATCGGCGCCATCCCGGATGCGGTGCTGAAGTACCTGTTCGACAAGAAGGACCTGGGCATCCACACCGAATTGTTCTCGGACGGTGTAATTGACCTGGTCAACGCCGGGGTGCTGACGAACGCGCGCAAATCCCTGCACCCGGGCAAGATCGTGGCGGGCTTCATCCTGGGCACCCAGCGCTTGTACGATTGGGTGGACGATAATCCCATGATCGAACTGCATCGCACCGAATACGTCAACGATCCCTTTGTCATCGCGCAGAACGAGCGCATGGTGGCAGTAAACTCGGCCATCGAAGTGGACTTGACGGGCCAGGTCTGTGCGGATAGCATTGGCCCGAAGTTATATAGCGGCGTCGGCGGCCAGTTGGACTTCATCTACGGCGCCTCGCGTTCGAAAGGCGGCGTTCCGATCATCGCCCTGCCCAGCACGGCGGCCATGAAGGACGGCACGGTCATCAGCAAGATCACGCACATGCTCAAACAGGGCGCGGGCGTGGTTACCAGCCGAAACCACGTCCGCTTCGTGGTCACCGAATACGGCGTGGCCGAGTTGTACGGCAAGACCATCCGCCAGCGCGCCCAGGCGCTCATCAATGTGGCACACCCCGATTTCCGTGATGAACTCACGAAGCAGGCCAAAGAACTGCATTATCTCTAGGTTTCTCGCTTCAAGCAACTTGCCGCAGGGATACGTGTTACTCTCTGCGGCATAATTGTTTTCACAGGTGAACCGTATGGATCGAAAAGCGAAGATCGTTGCCACAATCGGCCCGGCCAGCGAAAGCGAGCCTGTGCTCGAGCAGCTCATCCAGGCCGGCATGAACGTAGCGCGCCTGAATTTTTCCCACGGCACACATGAACAGCATGCGGCGCGCATTGCATCCATTCGCCGTGTGGCGAGGCGGCTGGACAAGCCCATCGCGATTCTGCAGGATTTGCAGGGGCCCAAGATCCGCGTCGGGAATCTGAATCCGCCTCTGGATTTGAAAGAGGCGGAGCACGTCCATCTCTACGCGGAGAATGACGCCCCTCCGTCCGGATCCGAATCAAAGATCCCGGTCGCGTTCGTGGAGCTGTTCGCTTCGGTCCACGAGGGGGACCGGCTTCTGCTCGATGACGGGCGCCTGGCCCTGACGGTTCTCTCCGCCAAAAAGCGTGCCTTGACGGCGCGCGTGGACGTGGGCGGGACGCTGACCTCCCACAAGGGAGTCAACCTGCCTGGCGTCCGTATGCAAATTGAAGGATTCACAAAAAAGGACGAGACCGATCTTGCTTTTGGCCTGGAGCAGGGCGTGGATGCAGTGGCGATCTCTTTCGTGCGCTCCGCCGACGACATGCTCAAGGTGCGCACCGCCATCAAACGCCTTGACAAAGCGCGCACGCCTCTGCTGATTGCGAAACTTGAAAAACCAGAAGTCTTCGACGAACTAGACCGTATTTTAGGGGTGGTGGACGGCGTGATGGTGGCGCGCGGCGACCTGGGCGTGGAAATGCCGCCCGAAAAAGTACCTGTGTTGCAAAAGCGCATCATTCAGGCCGCCAATTCCCGCGCCAAGATCGTGATTACGGCTACGCAAATGCTGGAATCGATGATTCACAACCCCTTGCCCACACGCGCCGAGGCCTCCGATGTGGCCAATGCCGTCTTCGACGGCACCGATGCGGTGATGCTTTCCGCGGAATCGGCGTCGGGTGAATATCCAGTGGAGGCGGTCGCCATGATGGCGCGTATCGTGATCGAGGCCGAGAGCCACTTTTTGGAATGGGGCAAGTCGCGTTCACTGGAGTCGCTGGGCGACACGGACGCGGCTTCGATGTCCCGCGCCGCCTACGAGATCGCCCGCGACCGCGATGTGGCGGGGATCGCCGTGTTTACCATGCAGGGCCGTACTGCGACCCTGATTTCCAAGTCCCATCCACAGGTGCCGATCCTGGCCTTCACGCCGGAGGAGGACACCTATCATCGTCTCTGCTTCCTATGGGGCGTGTTCCCGCGGCTGGTGCCGTTCGCGACGACCGTCGAAGAGATGCTCGGTCACGTGGACCGGGCCATGTTGCAGTCTGGCCTGGTCTCAACGGGCCAGCAGGTGGTGCTGGTTTGCGGATTCCCGGTCGGGGCAATGCGTCCGCCCAACATGGCATTGTTGCACACAGTGGGCGGTGATTTCACGATGACGGCAGTGAAGAAAAATATATCGAGAAAGAAATAGGGTGCCGCGAAAGCCGCGCTTCGTCTGCACTACACCCTGCTCGGCGCAGCAATGTCAGTGGGCAAATTTATTGGGCAAGCAGTGACTTGACCCGCTCGATCTTGTCTGCGGATAGTGGGTTATCTTTTGCCTGTCTTCGCATGAAATCTTTTAACTTTTTGACCTGCAGGGCAGGCAAAGGCGCGTCGTCTGTTTGAAGTTCGATCTTGTCGTTGAGAAATACCAGCGCAGTTCGAACAGGCGGGATCTCATCCTCCTCCATTTGTTTGGCGAGGAAGCGCTTCAGGGACGAGGCCTCGGCCTCCGCGTCGAGTTCAGGCCGTCCAAGGCTCTCTTGTCCAAAGATGCGCATGTAGCCCTGCGCGAATCCGCCTCCGCTGGCGCGGAAACGGTTTCTCCTGTAGGCGACCAGCCCGCGTTGATGATAGGGGAGCAGGACCTATGCGCCCGCCGGTCCGACCAGCAGATGCGGGACGGGCGACGAGAAATGATAGATGGTGTAATCGCCCGGCAGTCCTTTGAGGTTCGTATCCAGGATTTCGTCCGGGCGCGGGGAACGCCCCCAGCGATTACCGAAGTAAATACTGACCTGGGTGAGAATCAACGCCAGCAACATGACGGCCAGTAGAAGGGTGAATTGCTGCGACGTCGACTCCCCCTGAAGGGAGGTGAACGAAAGATACAGGGACAGCAATAACAAAGCCAGTCCCGCAATGTTCGTGTACTTCCCAATCTTAGAGTTGCGCAGGATGAGTTTTTCGTTTTTGATGATTTTCATGGAATCCTTTTGAACTACGAAGATCCGCGGAACGCGAAGATTTATCATCCTTCGCCAAGTTAATTTTCTTCGCGCGCTTCGCTCCTTTGCGCTCGGGCTATCTTAGGCTTTCTTCGATTGCGGCCTTCATTGCGTCCAACACTCGCGCTTCCGCGGCGTTCTTCGCCACGCGCACCGCGTTCTTGATGGCGAGGGCATCCGAGCGACCGTGACCGATAAAGACCAACCCGTTCACGCCCAGCAGGGGCGCGGCACCCTCCTCGCTGGGGTCGAGCAGTTTCTTGATCTTGGTCAGCGCGGGTTTCACCAGCACGCCGCCGATCAATGCCAGCGGCCCGCCAGATTTGATCGCCTCCTTGATCTTGTCCACGATCAATTTGGCGACCGCCTCCGAGGTCTTGAGCATCACATTGCCGACGAAGCCGTCGGTGACGGCCACGTCCACTTTGCCGCCAATGACTTCCTTGCCCTCCACGTTGCCGAAGTAGTTGAGTTTCGCTTGTTTGAGCAAGGGCGTCGTTTCTCTCACCAGTTCATTGCCCTTGCCTTCTTCCTCGCCGTTGGAGACCAGTCCCACTTTGGGGTTCTTTACCCCGCGCACCTTCTCCGCGTAGATACTGCCCATAATGGCAAACTGGAGCAGGTTCTCCGGTTTACAATCTGGATTGGCGCCGATGTCGAGCACGACGCAGGAGCCTGTGGTGGTGGGGAAGACCGGCGCCAGCGCGGGGCGGTCCACGCCGCGCAGGCGGCCGAGGCGGAACAACGCCGTGACCATGGCCGCGCCGGTGTTGCCTGCGGTGACGAACGCGTCCGCATCGCCGCGCTTGACCAGGTCGATGCCCGCGGCCATTGAGTTTTGCGCGTCCCTGTGACGCGCCTTGAAGGCTAGTTCCTCACCCTTATCGTTCATCGTCAGCATTTCAGGCGCATGGACGACGCGGATGGGCAGACTGCCCGGGTTCTGCGCGGCAAGCACGGGTCCGATTTTCGATTCGTCACCGACCAGGATGATCTCCACGCCATATTCGCGCGCCGCCATCACGGCGCCTTCCACATCCGGGTGCGGATATTCGTCGCTTCCCATTGCGTCAACTACGATGCGTGTCATTGAATGCTCCTGAGTTTTTGCTTGTGCTTGACAATACTTTGTTCGTGATTATAATACCACCTGCCCGCGCTGGTGCTGGAATTGGCAGACAGGCATGGTTGAGGGCCATGTGCCGCAAGGCGTGAGGGTTCAAGTCCCTCCCAGCGCACTAAAACTCCCGCCGCGGCGGGAGTTTTTTATCCAAGCATGCGTTTGAAAGCAGTGACCACCGCCGGGTCGAAATGGGTGCCGCTGTTCTCTGTGAGATACTCCAATGCCTTTTCGCGGGGCCAGGCGCGGCGATAGGGGCGGTCGGAACATAACGCGTCCCAGACATCCACCACGGCAAAGATTCGAGCGGAAAGCGGAATGCGTTCACCTTTCAGGCCGCGCGGGTAGCCGGTACCGTCCCAGCGCTCGTGATGACAATATGGAATGTCCAGCGCGGGGCGCAGATAGGATATCGGTGAGAGCATTTCATACGCGTAAACGGGGTGTTTACGCATCTCGCCCCATTCGTTGTCGGTTAGGGGCCCGGTTTTCAGGAGAAGGTTATCGGGGATGCCCATCTTGCCGATGTCGTGCAGGAGCGCGCCGCGGCGGATGTGGATGATCTCCTCACCGCTGATGCCCATGATGGTCGCCAGTTTGATCGTCATTTCGGTGACGCGCTGGGTGTGCCCCTCCGTCTCCCGGTCGCGCAGATCGAGGGCGCGCGACCAGCCCTCGATAGTGGCGTCGTAGGCGAGGATCAATTCCATGTTGGTGTGCTGGATGCCCTCGAAAAGGTCCGCGTTGTCAATGGCGATGGCCGCCTGCCCGGCAAGCGATTCGAAGAAATTTGCCCATTCCGCATCCGGCTGGAAGGGGGAGCGGTGAAACGCCTCCAGCACGCCCTTGACCTGCCCTTTGATAATCAGCGGAATCACGTGATATGCCTGAAACAATTCCGTGGTGGATAATTGGGGATGCACACTCGGGAGGGCGCTTTTTTTCAGATCCGGCGCGAAGATCGGCCGTCTTTCCAGAACGGCCAGACCTGCGTAGCCGTCCCCGACGCGCGTTGAGGCGCGCGGTACGCCGGAGGGGTGGTTGAATCCGTGTCCCGCGATGAACTCGAGCATGTTGGAGTGGGGGTTCAAGCGCATGATGGCGACCGCGTCCACCCCCAGCTGGGTCTTTGCGTGGTGGGCGAGGATATTCAGCGTCAGGTTCAGGTCGGTGTTGGACGTGATGGCCTGGTCAATGGCGCGCAACGCGGCCATACGGCGAAATCCGTGTTCGCGCTGCTCATGCAGGTGTGTACGATGCATGGCGTTCCCCGCGATCTCAGCCATTGTGTTGAGTAGATTGATTTGACTTTCGCTGAACCGGCGCGGCGTCTCGAAGCCGACCATGAGGATGCCGATCACCTCCTGCGCGGTGCGAATGGGTATACAGACTCCGCCCCAGCCGGGCGGTACGTGTTGGCAGCTCTTGGGCGTCGACCAGGGGTCACTTCGGATTTCCTCGGCAATGTACAACTGTCCGCTCATGAATACCCGGCCGGGAATCCCCTCGCCCGGTGCCAGCGGTTCTCCCTCCACCTTGGAAAATTCGCCTCGCGCCAGGACCGGGTTCAATTTTTGGGTGGCGGATTGGTAAAGCCAGAAGATTCCCGCCTGCGCTCCCATGATGGAAAGCGCTTCGTCCAGTAGGATCGGAATCATCTGACTGAGATTGTCTGCTGTGCGCATGGCGGTGGAGACACGGTTGATGGCCTCCAGTTCGGCCAGGCGCCGCTCGAGTTCCTTTTCTGCGCGCTGGCGTTGGATTTTGTGCCCCCATTCCCGCAGAGCACGCTCGACGATATGGGCCATCTCCGCCAGCGTCACATCCGATTTGACCACATAATCCAGCGCGCCAGCCTTGATTGCTTCCACGGCGACGCGCTCATTGCCGTGACTGGTCATGATAATGACGGGAATCCCTCCCGCCTCTTCGGGAGAGAGAATCAGTTCGGTTCCTTCGCCGTCTGGCAGACGCCAGTCGGTGATGATCAGGGCCGGGGAATTGTCCTTCAGTATGGCATGTGCCTCTGCGATTGTCTGTGCCACAAGCAGTTTGTATATCTGCTCGCGCGACTCGAACGCACGTGCAACCAGTTCTGCGTGCGCAGGTTCGTCTTCCACGAGCAAGATTTCAATCGGTTTATCTTCTGTCATGGACCGGTGTGTCTGCTCAAGGGAGATTCTTTTGCACCATGTTCCAGCTCATCCAGTAAAAACCCAGGTCGTCCATCAGTTTGCGGAATTTCTGAAAGTCAACCGGCTTAACCACGTAACTGTTCGCGTGGTTGATATACGCGCCGGCCACATCCCGTTCGCTTTCCGAGGTGGTCAGGATGACAACGGGGATCACGCGCAGGTCTTCGGATTCCTTGAGGATTCTGAGCACTTCCAGTCCGTCCACACGGGGCAAGCGCAGATCCAAAAAGATGACGTGGGGGCGAGGACTGGTTTCTGGGTCGGTATATTGTCCCCGGCGGTAGAGATAATCCAGTGCCTCCTGTCCGTCTCCGAGGTGGACCAATTTGTTGGCAACGCGGTGATCAGAAAGCTGGCGGATTACCAACTCGGCATGATCATCGTTATCCTCCACCAGTAAAACCCTGACCGGTTCTCCGACCATCGCGACCTCCGTGTCCACGGTTTCTAGCGCTACAAGACACTATGGGTGTGATTATACTTTCTCTTTGCCGCCCGGGAGCGTAAACCAGATGGTCGTACCTTTTCCTGCTCCCTCCGATTCAAGCCAGACCTTGCCGCCGTGCACTTCGATGATTCGTCTGACAAGGGAAAGCCCCACGCCCGTTCCCTCTGTCTGGGAGTCCAGTTTATTGAACAGCCCAAACACGCGCTCGTGATATTGGGGCTCGATTCCCATTCCGTTATCGCGGACGAAAAACTTATACCCCTCGGCGGTCATTAGCGCGCCGACCTCCACCCTGGGATGCGGTTGGTCCCCCATGAACTTGGCGGCGTTGTCCAGCAGGTTCTGCATGACCTCTGTCATGCGGGCCCGATCCACACTGACCTTTGGCAAACCGGCTTCCACCTCGACCTGGACCTGTCGCGCCGCCAATCGTCCTTCGACCAGGCCCAAGGCATCGCGCACAATCGTCTCGAAGGGGACTTCCTCCGGAGGGTTCATCAAACGGCCAATCCGCGACAGTTCCAATAGATCGTCGAGAAGGCTTTGCATTTTGTCTACCGCGCTTGAAATGCGCTTCATATCATCCCCGAGGCGGTCCATTTTGCGGCCCAGGGCGTCCTGCTCGAGGTACCCCAGGAAGCCGCGAATCGTGATGAGTGGGCTCTTGAGGTCGTGCGAAACGGTGTATGTAAACCGCTCCAATTCCGCGTTCTTTGCCCCAAGTTCCTCGATGAGCGCTTCGCGTTCCGCCTGGCTGCGCTTTTGTTCGGTCAAATCGGTGACCACGGCAATCGAACCTGTAATCTCGGAATCGCGGTATCTCGGCGCGACAGTCACAAGTACATTGACAATGGCCCCGTCCGCACGGATAAGGCGGACCTCATACGAGGTGACTTTGCCCTCTTTGTGATGCTCGTGTACAGTTGTGACCAGGTGCCTGTCTTCCGGATGAGTAAACTCTGCCGGGCTTTTCCCGATTAGTTGAGCCGCCGGATAGCCCGTCATGATTTCGTAAGCCGGATTGACATAATCGAAATTTCCGTTTTTGTCAGTCACTGTGACCCCCTGGCCGAGCGCACTCATCACCTGCACTGCAAAATCCCGTTCCTGTTGGAGTTCGTGTTCGGCTCGTTGTCGTTCGCTGAGTTCGTTTCGCGCGGCTTCGAACAGTCTGGCATTCTCCAAGGCGATCACCAGCTGGTCGCTCATAGTTTGCAGGGCAATAATGTCCTCCTCGGTAAACGCGTTTTCGTCTGTGTCCTGCACGGTCAGCGCGCCGATCGCCTGCCCGCGGCTGACCAGCGGCAACGCGACCTCGGACCGCGTTAGAGGCAGATGTGGGTTGATGTGACGCACCTCGTCCAGCTGTGCCTGTTGAGCGACGCGCGCCTGATTGTTCTTGATACACCAGGCCACCATGGAGGGCTCGTCCAGTCGCAAGGTATGACCCTCCGCCCGCATTCTTTTGCCTGCTTCGCCGCTACCGGCCCTCAAGATTGCCTGTTGTTTTTTTTCATCTACCAGGAACAGGCCAGCATAATACAGGCCATAGCCTCTCTGTATCAAATTGACTGCTTGTTCCATGAGCGCATCTGGATCCAGGATTCTGGTGTAGGATCTGGCAATCTCACTCGCGATGCGCAGGTATGCACTGCGCCGGGCCAGCACCTTAAGGATCGCCTCGCGATCGGCGTCTGTCTGTGCCCGCCCGCTGATGTCTCTCACGATGGCCAGCACTGTCGTTTCATCCATTGGCACAACCCGCGCCTCGAAATACACGGGATTCTCATCACTCGGCAGTTGATATTCGAAGGTCTCGGTTCGTTTGTTCTTGAGCGCCGCTTGGATCGCTCGCAGGGCGGCTCGAGTTACCTCAGGCGGCAGCACCTCGCCAAGCGGCTTCCCCAGGAACTCCTCGGGCGGTGCAAGGGGAGTGAAGCCTTTCGCGGGTATGTAGTCCTGGATTTCACCCAACACCGAGATGCGGAAGATCGCATCCGGGAGGGCCTCTAAAACGGCGCGCAACGCGCCTGTCGCGCGACCAAGTTCATCTTGTGTTTTGCGGTGTTTTTCAAGTTCGCTGTTTGCATGGGCGAATGACTCGCGGATGGAGCGGTTCGCGACCGCCAGCAACGCCGCGATGGTCATGTAGGTAACCGCCTGAACAACGAGGCTGTTGCCCGAGTCTGGCGGGACGCTGTTCGCGGTGTAGAGTCCCTGCGCTTCCGCGTAGAGCAACATGCCATCAGCCAAAAGGTTGACAACGGCAAAACCGAAGGCGCCCCTGCCGCCGACCAGCAGACCGGCCATGACGATAATTACACTCTGGAATGCGGTGAGCGTACTCGCGCTATGGGTACGGCTGAGAAAGAAGGCTGTCAGCGGGAGGGTCAATGTCAGGATACTCAGGAAGAGGAAGGCGGGCAAGGTGACCCCTCCGCGGTGGAGAAGAACGCGCAACCCAAGAACCGGTAGACAGGTGGCGAGAGCCACAACCGCGAAAGGCCAATTCTCCCGAGCCTGTAGTGGATAGAGCAGGCTGAAACTCAGCGCCACAACAAAGTGTGTATTGAGAATGTAACTCAGTAATTTTGCGCGGCGCGCTTTGGTGTCGTCCGCAGGTATGGGTGGCGAAAAAAAATCCCTGATCTGTTCAAACATTCGAGATTCCCGCGCTGTTGGTGTCATTCGTATTCACCGTGGAGGACTTTATTCAAAAACGCGTCGAAGATCGAAGCAATCAGGGGTAATTGACTGTTCAAGCGATGGTCGCTGTCTACAAGATGCAGCGACACGCCGAATTTGCCCGCATAGCGGATGCTGTTTTCGGCAGGGACCAGGTCATCCTTCCACCCATGAACAAGGGCAATCACGTCGGCGTGCGGGATGGGTTCCTGGATGGTAAAGCCAGGCAGATAAAAGGCCGGGGCGAGCAGGAACAGGCCCTTCGGTCGGAGCGAAGCGGACGCGACAGCCGCCACGTACGATCCCATGCTCGATCCCACCAGGACAAGGGGTCTATGCCTCCCGGCATCCGAGGCCAGCAGCATCTCTACGCGTCGATTCGCGTCTCTTATGCCGCTGTAGTCAATACTCTCGGCGCGGAGGCCCCTGGCGCGTGCAATCTCGGCCAGCCGTGTGATTTTGTCTCCCCACGGGCCGCTTTCCAAACCATGATTGAAGTAAACCGCGCCTGCGTCTCCGGTCATTTTGATTGCCTCTGTGCTAAATTTTACCCCCGGCCGGGTGCAAGTGGTACAATTTGAGGGCTTCATTCTCAAGGAGGACCGATGGCCCCGATCTTTCCGTCCATGGACTGGTTGAAATCCCTCGAAGAGAAATTGAATACGGATGCGCGCTATGCCGACATCGCTAAAAAGTGGGAAGGAGACATCGTCGTTGTCATCACGCCGGAAGGCAATCTCAAGGAAACCATGGTCTTTTACCTCAATTTATGGCATGGAAAATGCCGCGGGGTGGAAATACTTGCCGATCCCCATGACCGCAAGGCGGTTTTCGTTCTGACTGCGTCCTACGAAAATATCAAGCGAATCCTGCTTGGTCAGCTTGACCCGATGCAGGCCATGATGACCCGTAAACTGCAGGTGCAGGGCAATATGGCTGTGATGATGCGCAGTGTGCCGACCGTCCTGGATTTTGTCCGCTGTGCGCGGGAGGTCACGCGGGAGATGCTCTGAGGGGTGGAAGAACCCTGAGAAATTGAACGTCCAGCAGGTTTTCTGCTGGACGTGTTTGTTACTGGCCACCGTGTCCGCTTGTGCGATAGCGGTCCAGGAGCGCCTTGGTCTGTTTGTGCTGCGGATTCTCGAAGATCTCTCTTGGCTCACCCTGCTCGATCAAGGCTCCCTCGTCCATGACGACGAGGCGGTCGGCCACATCCTGGGCAAATCCCATTTCGTGCGTGACCACCAGCATGGTTGTTCCCTCTTTCGCGAGTCCCTTCATTACCTCCAGCACTTCGCCGATCAATTCGGGGTCGAGGGCGGAGGTGGGCTCGTCGAACAGCATGACCTTGGGTTCCATTGCAAGCGCGCGGGCGATGGCGACGCGTTGTTTTTGCCCGCCGGAGATGCGGTTCGGATATTCGTCTTTTTTGAACAACATGCCAACCCGCGCCAGGTTCATTTCGGCGATTTCACGCGCCCTGGAGCGATCCATGCCCTTGACGGTGATGGGGGCCTCCATCACGTTTTCGAGCACGCTCATGTGCGGAAACAGGTTGAATTCCTGAAAGACCATGCCCGTGAGCAGGCGCGCCTCGTGGACGAGTCTCTGATGTTCTTTGCCCTTTCCGCCCGCGGGGATTTTAACGCCATGGATCTCGATCTCGCCTTCGGAGGGCTCTTCGAGGAAATTGATGCAGCGCAGCATGGTGCTTTTGCCTGATCCACTGCGCCCGATAATGCAGACCACTTCGCGCGGCTGGACCTCGAGGTTGATTCCCTTGAGCACGTGCAAGCGGCCAAAATACTTGTGGAGGTTGTCAATTCTGACGATGGGGGCGCTCATGATTAGCGGTCTCCTCTCGCCAGGCGGGCTTCCACGCGGCTCTGGACGGAAGTGAGGACGAGAGTCATGATCCAGTAGAAAATGGCTGCCATGATGAGCGCCTCCAGGTTTCGGAACTCGGCGCGGCCGACCTTGGTGGCGCGCCACATTAACTCGTGCACGAATCCCGTGGCAGACACCAGCGCTGAATCTTTGGTCATGGCGATGAATTCATTACCTGTCGGTGGAATGGCAAATCGGAGTGCCTGGGGAAGAACAATGCGCCGCATGGTCTGCGTAGGCGTCATGCCGAGCGCCATCGCCGCCTCCCGCTGTCCCTTTCCGACCGAGCTTAGGCCCGCCCGGAAGATCTCGCTCATATACGCCCCATAATTTAGGCCCAGCGCCAGCACGCCGGCCCAAAGACCTTTCAGTACGATCCCTAATTGCGGCAGCGCGAGGAAGAAGAAAAATATCTGCAGATAAAGCGGTGTTCCACGGATGAGTGAAACGTAAAAAGTGCTCAGCGAATAGATCAGCGGGTTGGCTGATAAGCGCCCGAGCGCGGCCAGCAGGGCGAGGCCTGTGGCAAGCAGGATGGCGTAAATGGAAATCTGTATCGTCTGCAGAATACCCGCGGCGATGAAATCGATATTTTCCCCGATGAATTCGCTGTCCACGACGATTGTCGTTATATCCAGGCCTTTGTTCGGCAGCCCGTAAGGCAGTGAGACCAGCACCTCTTCGACCTTTGTGCGCACCTCGCGATTGTTCTCGATCACCATCCGGAAGTTCCAGGAGGAGATACTCGTAACCCCATTCCTCGATTCGATCTCCAGACCGCTGAACAGGAATAGTAAAAACGCCAACAAGCCAAACCAGGAAATGGCCACCTTTATTCGGAATTGGAGTTGCTTTCGCTGTTGCGCCTCGTATAGCAGGTCCGCCTGCGTTTTTTGCGCGTGGGCATCTTTCTTGATAACGCTCATGGCAACTTTCCTCTGTTAGAAAGACAAGGGAAGCGGCATTTTGCCGCTTCCCTTGTATAAGGTGGACTTCTACTCGCCGACTTGTGTCAAGTCAACTCCGAACCACTGGACCGAAAGAGCGGACAGCCTGCCATCGGCGTGCATGGCAGTGAAGAGCTCATCCACTTTCTCACGCAGGGTCGTGGTGTCGAGGCTGGAGGACCTGTCGAAAGCGGCGGCAAGCACCTCGGTGAAGACCGGCTCGCCTAGTTGCATCACCGGAAGGCCCGCGGCGATGTTTTCGTTGACGACAGTCACAGACGTGACATAGCCCGCAAAGTCTTCACGGCCGGCAGCCAGAGCCTGGGCGCATTCCTGGTCGGTTTCGAGCGGGACAACCGTCACACCGGCGGGAGGTTGAGCAAATATGGCTATGCTCGGGCCGAGGTCGCCTCCGGTGAGCCAGACCTCGTAGGTGGTGGAGGCGCCGGCGCACAGTGCTTTGCCTGCCAGATCATCAAGCGACGTAAAGCCGGAATCCTTTCCAACCGCGACCACTGCCGGTGTACCGTAGTACGGCACACTGAAGTCCAGCACTTCCTGGCGCTCGGGAGTGATCGTCATTGAGCCGACACTTACGTCCCATTTATCGGCCCAGGCGCCCGCAGTGATCATTTCCCATACGGGGGTTGCAAAGCAGGTCTCCACACCGAGGAAATCGCCGACGGCCCTTGCCACGTCAACGTCGAAGCCCTGCATTTCGGCGGTGGTCAAGGCATCGGCGGGGCATTTCGTATCGGCGGGACGAGTCCCCTCGGTGTTGAGGAAGGACTGCGGCGCGTAGTTCGGATCGGTGGAAACGAGGATGTAGCCGCGCTCCAGGATGGTCGAGAGCAGGTCGGCGGGCGCGGGCGGCTCGGTGGCGGGAGGTTGCGTGGCGGGCGGTTCTGTCGGGACGGGGGTCGCCGGTGTGCAGGCGGCCAGCATCAGAGTGATGACGGCTACCAGGTTAATTAACGCAAACGTTCTTTTCATGGTGATTTGTCTCCTCAAGATGGTTTGAATTTAAGCAGGAAGTGCAATGAATGGAATTCGGCGAGGCGTCACCTCCTTTCACCTCAGAATGCCATCTTTATAGAATAGTCCAACTCCGGAATAAAATCAAGTAGTGGACGAACACGCGGGGTTGCCTTTTGCCTGTTTCAGGGATAAAATGACGTTGCCATATTGTTATCGGGAACCAGTGGAATTATAAGGCAAAAAACAAAAATGGAAATCACGATTTCCCAAACTCAGGGGCGTGTGCCGGTGACCGTTTTTCATGTCCGCGGCGTCATTGATTTATCCTCCCACCAGGAATTCACGGACCGCCTGCGTGCCGCCATCGAAAAAGACGGTGTCGAGTATCTGCTCCTTGACCTGGCCGAGGTCACCTTCATCAGCAGTGCCGGCCTTCGTTCATTGAACGAGATTTCCATGCTTCTGGATAGAAAGTTCCCGCGGGAGAAAATGGGAAAAGTGGCGCACTCGAATCATCTCAAACTGCTCAATCCTCAAAAAAGCGTCTTCGATGTTTTGCAGATGTCGGGCGTGGACATGTTCTTCGAGACGCATACCGACCTGGAGAGAGCCATCGCATCCTTCTAGATTTCAATGTTGCAGCCAATCTTTAAAGTGGACCTCACACGAGGCCAGACAAGTGAATATATCGTTCCCGATGAATGGCAGCGAGACTACCTGGGAGGCGCGTCGCTGGCGGCGCGTCTCCTTTATTCGTCCCTGACGAAGGAACTGGACCCGTTCTCACCCGAGGCGCCCCTGCTCTTTCTGAACGGGCCTCTCTCGGGGACGCTCGGGCCCACCGTGGGGCGTTTCGTCGTCTGCGGAAAATCGCCTCTCACGGGACTTTGGGCGGAGTCCAATTGCGGGGGGTTCTGGGGGCCTGAACTTCGCTTCGCCGGTTACGACGGGGTGTGGATCACGGGAAAGGCCGAGAGCCCCGTCTATCTCTGGATCAACGGCGGACAGGCCGAGGTCCGGGAAGCCGCGCACTTGTGGGGGCAGGATACGTATCAGGTGCAGGAGTCTATCAAAAAGGAATTGGGCGTTGCGGGCGCGCGCGTCGCAGGGATCGGACCTGCGGGCGAAAATGGGATTCTATTTTCGGGTATCTTCTGCGACCATGGACGCACCGCCGGGCGGACCGGATTAGGCGCGGTGATGGGCGCGAAGAATCTCAAGGCCATTGCCGTGAAGGGAAATCGAAAAATCCCATTGGCCGACGCCGCGGTATACAACACGCTGCGTTCGTCCGCGAATAAGACTCTCAAAGGCGAGAACGAATCGCGCGTCCTGCACGATCTGGGCACATCGGGTGTAGCCGATTACGCCGATTATCTCGGCTCGATGCCGAAGATGTACTACCATCTGGGGCAGATTGACAATGTGGATAAGGTCTCCGGCTCGACGATGGCCGAGACGATTTTGAAAGGCACGAGCGCCTGTCATGGCTGTGTGATTGCCTGCGGGCGTGTGGTGGATTTGGGCGATGGGCGCAAGCGCAAGGGGCCCGAATACGAAACCATTGCGGGACTTGGGCCGAACATCCTTATCCGCGACCTGGGCGCGATCACGCGTCTGATGGAACTGTGCGACCGTTACGGCATGGACACGATCAGTGCAGGCGGTACGCTGGGACTGGCGTTGCATCTCTTCGACCGCGGCATCATTGACGAGAAAGATACGGGCGGCCTGATCCTGCGCTGGGGTGACGAAGCCGTCGCCGCGCAATTGCTCCACTGGATGGCGCGGCGCGAGGGATTTGGAGAATTGCTGGCGCAGGGTTCGCGGCGATTGGGCGCGCATTTCGGCGCGGAGGACGAGGCCGTGCAGGTCAACGGCATGGAGGTGGCTTATCACGACCCGCGCGGCGTCTCGGGCATGGCGCTGGTGTATGCCACCAGTCCGCGCGGCGCGTGCCATAACCAGAGCGATTATTTCTTCGTGGACTGGGGGCAGGCTGAGGAAGCCGTCGGCTTGAAGTTCTTCGACAGGCAGGCCGGTGCGGAGAAGGCCGCGAATGTGGCCATCCATCAGGATTGGCGGACCGTCTTCAACGCGTTGGTGATGTGCCTCTTTGCCAACGTCCCGCCGCAGACTCAGGTAGACCTCATCAACGCGGCCTGCGGCTATAACGTTGACATCAAGGAAATGATGAGAACGGGGGAGCGCGGCTGGAACTTAAAACGTCTCATCAATCACAATATGGGCTTGACGCGCGCCAACGATAAGCTGCCGAAATCCCTGCTCGAACCGTTTCCCAACGGCGGCTCGGCAGGTTATGTCCTGCCGTTCGAAGAAATGCTGGATGCCTATTACGAGGCCCGCGGCTGGGATAAGGTTACGGGCAGGCCGACCCGGGAAAAATTGATCGAATTGGAGTTGGATAATCTGGAAGTGAAAGGTTACACGCCGAGTTCGGGGGCTTTGTAATCGGTCATGTTGTGATCGTGGTCGAAGGCTTGCAGGGCCGGAAGCAAACGGATGCCTGCCAGCGGATACCGCGAATCACTCTCGGACACGGGATGTTCTGCTTTTATCCTCCCAGCCACTTTTCAACAGCAAATTGGACGAGGAAGATAATGATCGGCAACACAATCGCCGAGAGGAATCCTGTTAACGTGCCGGTACGCCACGGCCAGGTTGGGATGGCATTCAGCACCTCGCGTTCCGCGCTCAGGCTTGCCATTGCGTCGCTGAAATGACTGGAATTTTCCAGTTTTTTGTCATCCAGGGAGGCATGCAACAGCCCAATCGTTGACTCGACGCGCAGGTTAAGTTCGGCAATGAGTTTCAGTTTTTCGGATTCGAGTCGGCGATGCACAATCCATAGAGGCAGGACAAAGGCCGCGATAGCGAGGAGAATCTGTACAGCCATGATCGCCACTCCCAGTCCAGTAGCGAGGCGGACAGGAAGCGTCAGCAGGGTCAGCGTTAGCATGAGCATCCACGATATGCCGATCAGGGAGGTCACGCGCGAAAACGCATAGACGGGGTCGAGGCGGAAGAGATTGAATTTTTTTGCCATCCGAACTACGCGGTTGACGAGGCTGAGGTGCCGCAGGGAGTGGTAGTATAACGCGCTCCCCGTCAGATAGGTGATGAGACCCGTGACGATGGTCACCCCAGTTAAGAATGGACCCAGTCCGTATGCCACGTAAAATACCTGGTAGCCCAAATAGGTTAGGAAGAGATAGGTGATTCCCCAAAACAGGCCGCTGAGGAACACCCCGCGTGACGGCATGGTTGTGAGTTCGTATTTCAGAAA
>DAOTXP010000272.1:0-3042 GCA_034435275.1 Anaerolineales bacterium
TGTAGCCTTTCGCTACCAGGCGCAGCACATCCAGTTCGCGGTCGGTCAGCGGCTCGACGGGATTCTTCTCTGTCCGCTGGAAAAGATTGGACATCAGTTTTTGAGTCACAGCGGGGTCGAGCGCGGACTTGCCCTCATGCACATCGCGCACGGCTTGGATGAGTTCTTCAGTTTTGGCGGTCTTGAGCACGTATCCATTTGCGCCCGCCTGCAAAACCGCCATGACGTAGGGTTCGTCGTCGTAAGCCGTGAGAATCAATACGCCCACTTCGGGCAGATGCGCGCGCACCCAGCGCGTCACTTCGATGCCGCTGGCTTTCGGCATTTGGATGTCCAGCACGGCCACGTCGGGTTTGTGTTTTTGGATGAGGGACTGCGCCTCTTCCCCGTCCCCCGCTTCGGCAATGACCTGGAGGTCGCTGGCGCTTTCGAGCAACTGGCGGATCCCGGCGCGGACGATGTGGTGGTCATCCGCCAGAAGGATGCGGATCTTCCCTTTTGATTTGCTCGATGACTTTGGCATAACTGATTTCGTCCAGTTGTTGATTATAGGCCTGAGTTTGGAAAATGTGCGGGAACGCGAGCCAGACGATGGCAAGACCAGCCAGAAGTCCCGTGATGAAGCGCATGATCGAGTTGAACGAGCCGAGCGCGTCGCCCGCATAGAACGTCGCAGGCAGAGAGTTGTTCGTCAACCCAGCCAGCCACGTATTTGTATCACGGAATCCCTGTCCGATGCCAGCCAGATCGCTGAGCAGGTGCGTGCCTCCGTCAACGGCCATCGGCAGCAGGAGGAGCGCAAATTCCCACCAGGAGAGCGGTTTGATCTTTCGGCGAAACGGAAACCATAAAACCGCGAACAACCACACGCTGGTATAGAACGAGATCATTCTGTCGGACCATGCAATCTTCCAACCCATCGTTTCATTGCCGAGGAACTGGCGAAGGATCAGCGGGTTCGCATTGCTCTGCCAGACTGCCTGGATTTCACCCAGGGAATACATGGTCTTCTCGCCAAACCAAAAGAATGAACGTTCGGGAAGTTGGTGACAGAAAAACGAATAAATGAAATAGACTGCCCTTCCCGCGCCTGTCCAACCGATGTGCATGAATATTGGCGCAAGGAACGGCACAAATACCCACAAGCCGTAGACGGCGAGGAAGGACTCGAACCAGTGACGCGCCAGCCATTCTCCGATGGAACGCGGCGCGGAAGGGGAGGCGACCGCAGTGTTGGACATCATTGGATTACAGACCTTATTGGGAAAGATGAATTTGAAGCGCACGCTCGATGGACTCTTGAAGCGAGGGGGTCACACGCTGAGCGGATGTGTTAACAAGCGAGAGCCAGGTTTGTCCATTGTTGCCGTGCAGCACCAGGGTCACGGGTTCGGTGGCGTCTCCATAAACGAGAACGATCACCATCTGGCAATCGCACTCCTCCGTCCCGTGATTCGGGCAGGGACAATCATGCACTCCCATCCGCGCCGTGTGCAGATTGAAGGTCTGAACCACACGCAGGCGGGCTTTCCCCAACCGCTTCTTCAGCCACACCAGCGAATCATCGCAGGAATAATTCAACGATAGAAAGGGAGAGAGCATGTTCATGCGCCGCCTCGGAAGATGGATGTTCCCATTTTAGTGACTCTCCCATTGGAGCCAAAGAGCCACCTCACGCACTGAGAAATAAGCAAAATGGCCTATCGCGTACATCCGCAATCTGGCGCGGGACGCGCGCGCCCTCATTCCGTACAATTCAGGATAAAGGAGAGAGAATATGTCGCGTAAACCATTGTTCGTCATCCCCGCTTTGCTGGGTATATTCCTGCTTTCAGCCTGCGGATCGGCGCCAACAGGAGAACAGGTCAATCCCGATGGTTCCGTCAACGTGACAATTACATTGACGGATTTCGCCATCGAATCATCCATCACCGAATTCAAGCCTGGCGTGTTATATCGTTTCAGCGTGACCAACGAAGGCCCAAGCGCGCACGAATTCATGATCATGCCGATCCCTGAACATATGGGAATGGGCATGGCCATGGAAGATTATGATGAGATGGCATTAATGATGATCCCCATCGAGCAACTGCCCCCGGGCGCAACCGTGCAAACCGATTACACCTTCGCCAGCGTCCCCGAGGGCGAGGTCCAGATGGTCTGCATGACGCCCGGCCATTACGAAGCAGGAATGTTCATGCCGATCACGGTCAAATAACCGCCGAACACCAACCAGCATCCCGTCACGCCGTGGCGGGATTTTTTTCATAAGCCAAATGCTTCAGGATGCGTCTACTGCAAAAATCTTTTTAACCGCAAAAAGCGCAACACTGGCACCGTATACAAGAAAGAGATTTAGCCGCAGGAAAATCGCGCTGCACACCCTCTAAAAAGGCCAGGCATAAAACCTGGCCTCTTTCATACCTTTGCCTTCCTCAATCTCAGGCTATTGCTCACCACGAAAATACTGCTGAACGCCATCGCGCCCGCCGCAAGCATTGGGTTCAAATAACCGAGCGCCGCAGCGGGGATGAGAATCACGTTGTAGAAGAACGACCAGAATAGATTCTGTTTGATCGTCCGCAGCGTCTTGCGCGAGAGAGAAATCGCGCGCGCCACGCCGCGCAGATCGCCGCTCATCAGAGTCACAGGCGCGGCGGCCATGGCCACGTCGGTGCCAGTGCCGATGGCGATGCCGACATCTGCCTGGGCAAGCGCGGGCGCGTCGTTCACGCCATCCCCCACCATCGCAACGATCTGATCGAAGGTTGAAGGTCGAAGCTCGCCCGACTTTTGACTTTCGACTTTCGACTGAAGTTTCTTGACTTCGGCAGATTTGCCTTCAGGGAGAACCTCAGCAAGAACCTGGTCAATCCCCACCTGCCGCGCGATGGCCTCGGCGGTCATCTGATTATCTCCCGTAATCATCGCGACCTTCAAGCCCATGCGGTGCAACTCCTCAATCGCTTCCTTCGAGCCTTCCTTGATCGTATCGGCCACCGCAATGACGCCCGCGACGCGATCATCCACCGCGACGAGCAT
>DAOTXP010000273.1:0-10234 GCA_034435275.1 Anaerolineales bacterium
GGGACCGATGTGTCTGTCCACCGCCTCGACGAGGATGACCTCGCCCTCTGGCGCGGACAGACGATGGGCGTGGTCTATCAGTCTTTTCAATTGTTGCCGATGCTTACGCTGGTCGAGAATATCGTCCTGCCGATGGACCTGTGCGGACGGTACAGTCCGCGCGCCAGCCGCGAGCGCGCGGTTGAATTGCTGCGCCTCGTCGAACTCGAAGACCAGGCGAACAAGTTTCCGAGTCAAATCTCGGGCGGACAGCAGCAGCGCGTGGCCATCGCCCGCGCCCTTGCCAACGACCCGCCCATCCTGGTCGCGGACGAGCCGACGGGCAGCCTGGACTCGGTCACGGCGGAGCACATCTTCGAGGTGTTTGAGCATCTGGTCAGCGAGCAGGGCAAGACCATCGTAATGGTCACACATGACCTGTCGCTGGCGCCGCGCTTCTCGCGCTGCCTGACTCTCGCGGACGGGGAGATCGTTCAGGAAACGGAAACGACCGAAACGTCCGGGGAGAGGCGGACAGGATAAATCACGTGAAGAATCAAGATTCACCGCGAAGAAGCGAAGTGCGCGAAGACATTAAAGAATCTTCGCGATCTTCGTCTCTTCGCGATTCAGAATCGTCTCCCATGATCGAGATGCGCGGACTGGTCAAGACGTTCAAGAACGCGGCGGGGGAGTTCACCGTGCTCAAAGGCATTGACCTGACCATTCCGCGCGGCGAGTTTGTGTCCATCGTCGGCAAGTCGGGAAGCGGCAAGTCCACGCTGTTGAACATGATCACCGGCATTGACCATCCCACTGCAGGGCAGGTGGTGGTGGGCGGCAGGGACATTTACGCGGGCGTGACCGAGAGCGAACGTTCGAGGTGGCGCGGGCGCAACCTGGGCATTGTGTTCCAGTTTTTCCAGTTGCTGCCGATGCTCACCCTGCTCGAAAACGTGATGCTGCCGATGGATTATGCAGACATGTATGACTTCGACGAGCGCCCGAAACGCGCAAAGGAATTGCTCGCGCTGGTGGGCCTGGAGAAGCAGGCCGGCAAACTGCCCGCGGCGGTCTCGACGGGACAGCAGCAGGCCACGGCCATTGCGCGCGCTTTGGCGTGCGACCCGCCTCTTCTTGTGGCGGACGAACCGACGGGCAATCTCGATTCGCGTTCGGCGGATGCGATCATTGACCTGTTCGAGAGGCTGGTTGACGACGGCAAGACCGTGGTGATGGTCACGCACGACCCGTCGCTGACGGCGCGCACGACGCGGAATATCGTTATTTCTGATGGCATGTTGATTCGAGATAGTCTTACGAAATAATCGGACTCCAACGTCTCCAGACGTTGGCCTCCGCATTCAAAAGACCATGTTAAGACCTCGCTGGCGAAAAGTCATTCACGACCTGCTCGATAACAAGGCTCGCACACTGCTGGTGGTATTTTCCATTTCGGTGGGCGTGTTTTCCATTGGCGTCATCACGGGCGCGTACGAGATCATTTCGACCGATATGGGCGTTTCCTACGCGTCGAATCGTCCCGCCAACATCGAATTGCGCATGGCGGACTTCGATGACGATGTGCTGGCTGCCGTCCGCAATTCCAGGCTGGTGGATGAGGCGGAGGGGCGGCGCGTGTTCAACGTGCGTGTGCGCGCCCCCGGGACGAGTCAATGGACCACACTGGACATCGTCGCGTTCGACGATTTCGAGCAGAACAAGGTCAACCTGCTCCTCCCGCTGGAGGGGACCGCCATCCCACAGAAGCGCGAGGTGGTGCTGGAACGCGACGTGCTCGAACATGTGAGGGGCATCGAGGTCGGCGGTTTGCTGGAATTCCAACTGCCCGACGGCTCGGTCAAAACCCTGCCCATCGTCGGCATCGTGCAGGATACCGCCACGGGCGCGGGCGACTTTCTGGCCGCGCCGCACGCCTACATCACGATGACCACGTTGCAGTATTTCAAACAGCCGCTGGCGTTCAACCGCATTTATGCCACCGTCGCGGAAGGCGGCGATGACCTGGCTCATATCCGCGAGGCGGGCGCGGAGTTGAAGGACAAACTCGAAAAGGGCGGGGCGGTCGTCATCCGCACGCGCTTTTCGGAGACGCACAAGCACCCGCTGACGGATACGATCAACGCCATCCTGGGCATCCTGGCCGCGCTGGGGGTGCTGGTCGTGTTCCTGTCCAGTTCGCTGATCGCCAATACGTTGAACGCCCTGCTCAACCAGCACCTGCGTCACATCGGCGTGATCAAACTGGTGGGCGGACGGAACCGCCAGGTGCTGTTGATGTATCTGACGTTGATCCTTGCTTTCGGCGTGCTGGCTTTGATGATCGCCGTCCCGCTCGGCGGGCAGGGCGCGTACGGACTGGCGCTGTTCATCGCCGACCAGTTGAACTTCAACATCCTCGGCTATCGCATCGTGCCGTTCGCGTTCGTCGTCCAGGTACTGGTCGGGATGCTGGTGCCGCTCGTGGCGGGACTCGCGCCTGTGGTCGGCGGCTCGCGCGTCACCGTGCTGAAAGCCATCAGCGGAGAAGGTGCGCGGGTCGAAGGAGGCAGGCTCAAGGGAAGTCCGACGCGGGTGACGCGCGGCGAAGCGATCCAGACGCGGATCGCCATCCTGCTTGCCAAACGCGGACTGCACATCCCGCGTCCGTTGTTGATTTCGATGCGCAACACGTTCCGACGGCGAAGCCGCCTCCTGTTGACGCTCTTCACTCTGACGATGGGCGGCGCCATCTTCATCGCGGTCTTCAACGTGCGCGTCACCCTGCACGATTACATCGGCGCCATCAGCCGCTATTTCGTGGCCGACGTGTCGCTGGATTTCGACGCGCCCTATCGCCTGCGCGAGGTGGAACAGACGGCGATGCAGGTCGAGGGCGTGGTGGACGTGGAGGGCTGGCAGTTTGTGAGCGGCGAGTTGCTGGACGAGAACGGTGACGTGCTCGAAAATATCAACCTGTTCGGCCCGCCCGCCGACAGCAAATTGATCGAGCCCATCCTCGTGCAGGGACGCTGGATCCGCGCCGATGACGTGCGCAGGCTCGCGATCAGCGAAGCGGCGTTGAAATACTATCCCGATTTGAAGCCCGGCGACAGCCTGCCTGTCAAGATTGACGGCGAGGAAGAGACCTGGGAAGTGGTGGGCATCTTCAAGTTCGTGGACCGCGAGGGGATGCTGGCCTACGCGCCCTACGAATACGTCTCGCAGATGAACGACCTGGCGAACCGCGCCTATTCGTTCAAGATCGTCACCGACCGCCACGACCGTCCTTATCAGGACGCGATGGGCGAGACCATTGACCGCTTCTTCCGCGACCGCGGCTTCAAGGTGCATCGCTCCGAGGCGGGGCAGGCCTCGATGGATACCGCCGTCGAAAGCCTGGATACGCTCGTCATCTTCCTGCTCATCATGGCCGTGCTGACCGCCATCGTCGGCTCGATGGGGCTGACGGGCACAATGGGCATGAACGTGCTCGAACGCACGCGTGAGATCGGCGTGATGCGCGCCATCGGCGCGGACGACCGGGCCGTGATGCGCACGGTCATCGCCGAGGGCGTGGTCATCGGCCTGATCTCGTTCGCGCTGGCGGTCTTGCTTTCCGTGCCGTTCACATATTTGCTCTCGACCATCGTCAGCCTGGCGATCTTCGAAACGCCGATCGACGTGATCTTCACCTGGTCGGGGTACGCCATCTGGCTGGGGCTGGTGTTGATTCTCTCCGCGCTCGGCAGTATCCTGCCGGCGCGCAACGCGGCGCGGCTGACGATCCGCGAAGTGCTCGCGTATGAATGACATTTGCAGAGGCACGGTGACGCTTCGACTTCGCCTGCGGCTCCGCTCAGCGTGAATACCGTGCCCCTGCGTGACACACACAAAGGTGAACCATGATGAAGAAAATCGCTCTTTTGCTTGTTGGACTTTCCCTCGTCCTCGCGGCCTGCGGGACGAAGACCGACGCGTCCACTCCGACGCCGACGGCTGTTCCCGCGTCGGCGGTCATCGCGGAGGGACACCTGGTCCCGCGCGCCGACGCGGCGCTGTCCTTCCAGGCGCGCGGCACCGTGACCGAGGTCCTGGTGGAGACGGGCGATACGGTCCGCGCGGGGGATGTGCTGGCGCGTCTGGGGTCCGAATCCGACGCGGCGTACTCGGCCGCACTGCTCGAACTGGTCAGCGCGCAGCAGGCGCTGGACGATCTGCGCGAGTCGGCCGACGCGGCGCGCGCCCAGGCGCTTATCGCGTTGGATAAGGCGGAGGAAGATTACGACGACGCGAAGGATTACCGCGAAGCGCTTGACGAAGAAATCAGGTATGAGCGGGTCGTCGTCGGCACGGTCATGACGCCGGGCGGACCCGTCCGCGTGCCGCAACTCAAGACGTACAAGACCGAAGCCGATGAGGAGACCCTCGCCGACGCGGACGCCAGGCTGGCGCTCATGAAGGCGCTCTTCGAGGAGGCCCAGCGCGCCTACGAACGCGTGAAGGAGGGTCCCGATGTGGATCAACTCGCGCTGCTGGAGGCGCGCCTGAACGCGGCTCGCGCGGCTGTGGCGGCCTTCGCAGTGACTGCTCCGTTTGACGGAATCGTGATGGACGTGAATGTGGGAGTTGGCGAACAGGTCGGGCCCGAGACGTGGGCGGTGAAGGTCGCGGATACGAGCGTGTGGTACGTCGAAACCAGCGACCTGACCGAGCTCGAGGTCGTCAAAATCTCCGTCGGTCAGCCCGTCACGATCCTGGCGGATGCCCTGCCCGACGCGCCGATGACGGGTGAGGTCGAATCCATCAGTCAGGCGTTCACGATGCAGGGCGGCGATATTTTGTATAAAGTGAAGATCGAGGTGGACGAGATCGCCCCGCGCGCTCTGTGGGGCATGACCGTGGAAGTGACCTTCGAGCCGAGGGAGTGACCAGACCGCGAAGGAGCGAAGACCGCGAAGATTTTTGAGAAAAGACCTTCGCGTGCTTCCTTTCTTCGCGGTTTTCTCTTGCGGCCTCCGTGACCTCTGGTCTGGAGGCCGTTTTGTCAGGTTATAATCACGCCATGACCAAACCCCGTCCCCTCGACCCTGAAGCCAAACCCGACGACCGCGTGGACAATGCCCTGCGCCCGCAGATGCTGTCCGATTTGATCGGGCAGGATCAGGTGAAGGAGAATCTTGCCATTCTGATCGCGGCGGCGCGTCAACGCGGCGAGGCATTGGATCATGTTTTATTTTATGGACCGCCCGGGTTAGGCAAGACCACCCTCGCGCACGTAGTTGCCAACGAGATGGGCGTGAACATCAAGATCACGTCGGGCCCCGTCATCGAGCGCGCCGGCGACCTGGCCGCCATCCTCACCAACCTGCGCGCGGGCGACGTGCTGTTCATTGACGAAGTCCATCGGCTGGGACGCGCGGTGGAGGAAATTCTCTATCCCGCCATGGAGGATTTCGCGCTGGACATCGTCATCGGCAAGGGGCCCTCGGCGCGCTCCATTCGGCTGAAACTGCCGCGCTTCACGGTCGTCGGCGCGACCACGCGGCTGGCGCTGGTCACGGCACCGCTGCGGGCGAGCTTCGGCGCGGTCTATCGGCTGGACTATTACGAGATCGCCGCGATGCAGGCCATCGTCGCGCGCGCCGCGGGCATGTTGAAGGTCGAAGTGGATAAAAGCGGAGTCGCCGAATTGGCGAAGCGCGCCCGCGGGACTCCGCGCGTCGCGTTGCGTCTTTTGCGAAGAGTCCGCGATTACGCCCAGGTGCGCGCGGACGGCGCGGTCACGCGCAAGGTCGCGCAGGAAGCGCTGGATCTCCTGCAGGTGGATCCGCTCGGACTCGACGACGTGGATCGCCGCGTGTTGAAGACCATCATCGAAAAATACGGCGGCGGACCCGTGGGGTTGAACACCATCGCCGCCTCCATCAGCGAGGAGCAGGACACGATTATGGACGTGGTCGAGCCGTATCTCCTGCAACTCGGATTCCTGGATCGCACGCCGCAGGGACGGGTGGCCACCAGGTCCGCGTATGAGCATTTGGGATTGAAGTATACGGAGGAGGGACAGCCGCGGCTTTTGTGAGTTGGAAGGTTTGCAAGTTGGAATGTTGAAGGTTAACCTGCCAACCTGCGAACTCGAAGATTATGGAGAACATCGCTCGTTACATGATGCTCGGCGGCATCACCTTGTTTCTGATTGGCGGAGGAGTATATCTCGCCGCGAAGCTCGGGATTCCCCTCGGCCGCCTGCCCGGCGACATCCGCATCGAGGGGCAAAACTTTCGCTTCTACTTCCCCCTCGCCACCAGCTTGCTGATTTCGCTTGTTCTGACGGTTGTGTTGAATCTCATCGTGCGTTTGTGGAAGAAGTAGAACAGGGCTGTAAGAGAAATGTATCCCCGAGCTTTGCTCGGGTTTGCCCAGGCAAAGCCTGGTGGTACGTTCTCTGACCTGTGCTCGGGTTTTGACCAGGCAAAGCCTGGTGGTACTGTACCCCCGACCTTTGGTCGGGACATACCAGGCAGAGCCTGGTGGTACGTCCCCCCCTGAGCTTTGCTCGGGTTTGCCCAGGCAGAGCCTGGTGGTACTGCACCCCCGACCTTTGGCCGGGTTTGCCCAGGCAGAGCCTGGTGGTACGTTCCCTGACCTTTGGTCGGGTTTTGACCAGGCAGAAATTTGATAGGATCATCCAAAAGCACCTGCTATGAACAGTCAAGACTTTTACCGCCGTTTTCTACCTCATTGGCATCCGCCTAACGCGACCTTCTTTGTGACCTTTCGTCTGGAGGGTTCTCTACCAAAGTCGGTTGTTGACTTATTTCAGCAAGAATATGAGCACGCAAAACGTCTCCTTGACGGTTTACCACCCGAGAAGCGCTCCCAAGAGCGCTATGGGGCTTACAAAAAAGCCTATGCTCGTTATGACGCTGGTTTGGATAAGGCCAATGGTCCGCGCTGGTTAGCAGAACCAGAAATTGCTGAAGTGGTCAAAAAGGAAATTCATGCTCTCCATCCTGAACAGTATCATTTGCTTGCCTATTGTGTGATGCCCAATCATGTTCACTTGTTGGTAGATACGCAAGATATTTATGATCCGCCGCCGCGAAAAAACGGTATTCGTTATACTGCTTTGGCCTATGCGCTTTGGCTTTTGAAAGGACGGACGGGTCATTCTTGTCAGAGCCTTTTAGGGAATGAAGGCAGGTTTTGGGCGCGTGAAAGTTATGACCATGTGGTGCGTGATGAAGGGGAATTTGTGCGTGTTTTGGCGTATATTGTCAATAATCCCGTCAAGGCTGGATTGGTGAGAGACTGGCGAGAATGGCCGCATACGTTTTTTGAGGAGTCGTATCAGGATTTGGTATGAAGTGCGTTTTTTTACCAGGCAAAGCCTGGTGATACGTAACCCCAACCTTTGGGTAAGACGTACCAGGCAGAGCCTGGTGGTACTGCTTTTTGTGGAAAGGACGCAGAACATGGAAACCTTCTGGAAAGACAATGGCAGCGCCATCCTGGTGGGGGTAATTACCGCGATTGTAGTTTTGATTCTCTCCGAACCAATTAAGGCTGCCTTTCGAAAGATTGGAATCTGGCTGGATGGGTTCTTCCAATCTCTTGGCTTTGGATTTCAGAAGCGCTACTATCGTGCCTTGATCCACGCGCACCAATGGTTGAAACTCATTGGCATTTACAATCCCTCCGACCTGCACGCTCCGCGCCTGAAAGAAGTGTACATTTCGTTGAAGATGGTCACCGCCAAAGAAAGCCCAACGGTGACCTGGAATCGCATTTTCAACGAGAAAGAAAAACAAATCGTCATCCTTGGCCAGCCAGGCGCGGGGAAGTCCACCCTGCTCGATTACCTGACCTTGATCTTCGCGGGTCACATCAGCCACTCCCTGCGCGCGGACTTGGGAAAGCCCCTGCCCATTTTTGTCCGCTTGCGCGATCTCGGGACGCAGTCGCTCCTGCAGTGGATCGAGTCGCCTGCCAGTGTTGGTTTAAGAAAGATTCCTCCGGGCTATTTCGAGCGCAAATTGAAAGGCGGGAATTGCATTGTGTTTCTGGACGGTCTCGATGAGGTGCTGGACGAAACAATCCACAAACATGTGGTCGGGGAGATTTTGGCGTTTGCCAATGAGTATCCCGAAAATTGGATTGTGGTCACTTGCCGCGTGGCGGGCTGGCGCGACCAGTTGCCGAATTTCCGTCAGTATAACGTGCAGGAATTCGACCGCGATGATGTGCGCCAGTTCATCGGCGCGTGGTACCGCGAGGTGACGCGCACGGCGGAGGTCAATAAACTTGGCGCGTCGCCCCGGCCCGAATTGATCCGTGAAGCGGAGGAGCGCGCATATCAGGTCTCGTTGAAACAGGCAGACAGTCTTTGGAGCGCTTTGCTGAAGAACGAAAGCCTGCTCCGCATTGCGCGCACTCCGTTGATTTTGTCGTTGGTCACGTTGGTTCATAAAAACCGCACCGCCGATCTCCCCAAAGGGCGGGCGCGTTTGTACCGCGAGTGTCTTGATATTTTGCTCGATATTTGGGACAGCAAGGACAAAGGCATTGTCATTCCCGACGCGCCCTCCCCCAACGACAAACTTTTTGTCCTCAAAGCCATTGCTTTCCATTACGTGGAACAGGGCTTGCTGGAATTGGACATCGAAGGCCTGGAGAGACTGGTCGAGCCGCTGCTGAAATCGCTCACCAAGCCTGTCAGCGCGCGCAGTTTGATCCGCCAGATCTACGAGCGCTCGGGCGTGCTGGTGGAGCAGGCTATCGGGAAATACGGTTTCGCCCACCGCGCCCTGCACGATTACCTGGCCGCCTGCCACATCGCCGAGCACAACATGGACGCCCTGCTGGTGGAACATGCCGCCGAGGAGCGTTGGCGCGAGGTGATCCTGATTGCCATTGGCCTGGTGCAGCCCAAACAACGCGCCGAGACGCTGTTGGCCGAGTTGCTCCGCCGCAGCAACGAGAGCCCTGCAAGTCTAGCGTTGGCGGGTTGGAGCCTTGCGGAGGATATTCAGATTACCGAGGAGTTACGAAACTCCGTGAGAATAAAAATTCTTGGAGGTCTTGAAAACACACAATCGGCGGGAGACTTCGGGCTATTGAGTGGCGCGTTGTTTGACACAGATTCGAAAGCATTCCATGAGTGGATGCAGTCTGTTTTGGTTGGGCAAAACCCTGAACTGCGTATGCGTGTTATGAATACACTACTACCCGAACTCGGACCCGAAAAAAGCGGGCTATTTGTGCCGACCCTGACCAGAATGCTGGCAGACCCTCACGCTGAAGCGGGCTCACGCATGCACGCCGCTATTACGCTTGCAAAGATTGTATCCGCCCCAGATGCTGAGTTATGGCGCGCCTTGACCAACGCAAGGCAGGAAAAAGACCATTGGCTCAAAGCGGCCGCCACCTGGGCCTGGTGCGAATTGGGCCGCTTCGAGGAACTCGGGCTGGTGAAAGTCCCCGCCGGTGAATTCCTGATGGGAAGTTCGGAGGAAGATAAACAAGCGGATGATGACGAGAAACCGCAACACACACTGTACCTGCCGACCTATTACATTGCTAAATATCCCGTCACCGTGGACGAGTACCGCGCCTTCGTGCAGGAGAGCAAATACAAAACGTCCGATAACGACAGTCTCAAAGACACAGGCAATCATCCTGTTGTGTATGTCTCATGGAAGGACGCGCTGGCCTTTGCGCGTTGGAGAGGTATGACCCTGCCGAGCGAAGCCGAGTGGGAAAAAGCCGCCAGTTGGGACGATGAGAAGAAAGAAAAACGGATTTACCCATGGGGAAACGATTGGGAGGAGGATCATGCGAACACTGATGAATATTGTGGAAAGCCTCTGACCCTTTGGGAACGTCTGCGGCGAAAGGAAAGCAGGCAAACTGGCACCACGCCTGTAGATTTATTTCCTCAAGGAATTTCCCCTTACGGTTGTTTTGACATGTCTGGCAACGTTTGGGAGTGGACGCGTAGCGTTTTTAAGTCGTATCCTTATGACGCAAATGATGGCCGCGAAGATGAAAGCGCTTCTGGAAGCCGTGCGTTGCGTGGCGGTTCCTTCTACCTCAATCGCAGGAACGCCCGCGGCGCTGTCCGCAGCGACGACGGCATCGTCCTCCTCAACAACCTCGGTTTTCGTGTGGCGGCGTCCCCTGTTCTCTCCTGAAAGTTCTTGAATTTCTGTTTTCTGAATCTCTGAGTTCTGTGGGGATGGGGGTCTGGGGG
>DAOTXP010000274.1:0-3996 GCA_034435275.1 Anaerolineales bacterium
GTACGGATTGACCAGCAGCGCCGCCAGGACCGCGAACGTCATCAGCCAGTGCGGCGCGAGCAGGATTCTTCGGCGTGTCCATAAAAGCGCCGCAAGCAGAGTGATGAACAAGCCGAAGCTAATCCACGGCGCGAGGGTGAGATTGGATTGCCCGGTCGTCAGCCGCACGAGCGCAACCGGCAAACTGGCGCACAGGTCGCAGGAGGCCACGCCCGAGTCGCTGCGGAAGGCGAGCAGAGATTGAAGATAATGCGTCGGCCAGGCCGGGTCGGCGAGAAAACCCAGCGCAAAAAGCAAAGGGCCCGCGCCGATGGTGTAAGTCAGTGCGCGGCGGCCAAAGGCATCGCGGCGTTGCCAGAGATGGAGGAGCGCGGCCAACAACAGGAGTCCGCCGAGATGCGGCTTGAACGTCAACAAAACCGAGGCGAGCGCGGCCAGCCATGGAATTTCCCTGCGCACCGCGTACGTCCATAACGCCGCGCCAAGCAGGACAGGCAGGGTGTATTGCCCGACAAAGAGGGTCCCCAGCACAGGGAGGAAGAGGATGGCGAGGAGATATGGAATGATGGTTTCAACGCGGAGTGGCTGCGCAGACTTCGTCTCTGCGCGGTTGGACAACAGCCAGATCGAAGTCAACAGCATGGACAAGTTGAGTCCAAACCACAGCCGCGCCGCGGCCTCGATGGGCAGGAGCGCGAGAAAGATTGTACTGAGCGCGTACCACGGCGGATAGGGGAACGGCAAAACATAGACCTGTTCCGGCTGGACCTGTGCCAGGTCCGCGATCATATTCACCTGCCCGGCATGATCGTAGAGAGGGATGCCGCGCAGCAGTCCCATGTTGGCGTGATAGATGACCTGAAAGTCCAGATAAGGAGGCAGGGGGAGGGGAACGTAGAAGACGAAGAGGAAGAGAATAACAAGAAGAAAGATGAAAAATGAAAGACGAAGAACGAATCTTGAGTGTGGAAATCGGGAAGGATCAACCCTGTTGTTCATTTGCCATTACCCATTTGTCTTCTTTACAATGGCGTGGATCAAGCCGCGAAAGACAAACGCGTGGAATGGATAGAGCAGATACCAGTACAAAAAGCCCGGCAGGCCGCGCGGCGCGAAGTAACCGGTCTGGGTAAGGTAAGTTAGATTGTCAATTTGACTTACCCGCCACTCCATCCAGCCATCGCCGGGGGCCTTGAGTTCGGAATACAACAGCAGACGATTAGACTGGATGGATTCGACGCGGTAGAAATCAAGTCGGTCGCCAACAGTTAAGTTTGAACCGCGAAGAGGCGAAGTCCGCGAAGAACCCTCCTTTTCTTCGCGGTCTTTTTTTCTTCGCGGTGAAATGAGACCATCGATCCACGCGCGCAGTTTCCACAGCCAATTGGCAAAGAGCCAGCCGTTCGCGCCGCCCAGGGAGGCGATGACGCGAAACACCTCTTCGGGCGCAGCATGGACGCGCAGGGAACGATGATTGATGAAAAAGCCCTCATGTTTGATATTGACCACCGGCCGCTGACCATCCGTCCATACCGGCTCGATCCGGGCGGGATGCAGTTTGTCCAAGGAACCCGTGACCGCCTCGCGAAACGGAATCAATTGTACGGATGAAAATATTTTCTGCGCGTTCGGCTCGCGCACGAGGCTGTCACTGCGCAGGCCGTCAATCAATGCATGGGCAATCGGCCGCGGCACTGGGGTCATCAAGCCGACGCCGAAGGCCATGAACCAGAGCGGGATGAACGGCAGGGTGATGAGACTGCGTTTCAGTCCGCGCAGGCGCGCATAACCGAGCATCAGGTCCCTGTATTGCATTACGTCCGGCCCGCCGATCTCGAAGACCTGGTCGTGCCCATTGTGATTTTCGAGCGCGGCCAGCAGATAGTCAATCACATTTTGTATCGCAATGGGCTGGGATTTATTGTTCAGCCAATCGGGCCCTGGCACCATAGGAAACAATTCGGTTGTGAAGCGAATCATCTCGAATGAGATACTGCCCGGGCCCAGGATGACCCCCGCGCGGAATTCGGTCACAGGCACGCGGCCGGCACGCAGGACTGCCCCCGTTTCGATGCGCGAGCGCATGTGTGCGGCGATCCTCTGATGCGGATCGGCCAATCCGCCAAGATAGATAATGTGCTCCAGTCCGGCAGATTCGGCCGCGTCTGCAAAATGATGCGCGCCGCTGCGTTCTTTGGCTGTGTAGCCGCGTCCGCTGGACATGTTGTGGATGAGATAGTAAGCCGTCCACACGCCAGTCAGCGCGGGGGGCAGGCTGGCTGGATTCATGACATCGCCGGGAACAACCTCCACATGAGGAAACCAGGCGCGGCCCCTGAGCCGGCCCGGGTCACGCGCCAGGGCACGCACGCGATAGCCGCGCTCCAGCAGGCGGGGAATGAGTCGGCTGGCGATATATCCCGTCGCGCCGGTGACGAGCACCAGTTTCTCATCCATACGCGTGGGCCAGCACGCGCGCCCGCGAGACCAAGCGGCGAGTCAAGCCATCGAAGATAAATTTATGGAACGGCCACATGGCATACCAATATAAAAACCCAAACAATCCTCGCGGCTCGAAATACGCCGTGACGGTCAGGCGGGTTTTCCCGTTTTCGAGCGCCTCGGACTCGAATTCCAGCCAGGCCTTGCCGGGCACGCGCATCTCGGCGCGCAGGCGCAATAGACGATTCTCCTCCACCGCCTCGACGCGCCAGAAATCCAGCGCCTCGCCGGCGCGCACCTCGTCCGGGTGGCGGCGGCCGCGGCGGAGTCCCACCCCGCCCACCAGTTTATCCAGCCAGCCGCGCAGGGCCCAGGCCCAGTCCATGTACAGCCAGCCGCGCGTCCCGCCGAGACCGCTGTAGGCGCGGAACACCTCCGTAACAGGAACGTCCAGCGCAGCGCGGCGGCGTTCGACGAATAACCCCTCATCCACCGTGAAGCGATACGGCTTGACATCGCCCGCGATGGTCACCAATGCGTCGGCCCATGAGGTGGGCACGTTGTCGCGCGCCACGCGGCCGAGGGCCAGGTGCACCGCCTCCTGAAACGGGAGCGGCTTGATGTCCGGGAAGAGGCGCCGCGCGGTCTGGTCATTGACGACGGCGTTGGCATGGAGTCCCTCGATCAGCGGAAGGACCACGCGCCAGTGGATCGGCGTCACCATGTGCACCCACCAGGCCGAGAGGCGCGGCGCGTAGACCGGCGTGCGGATGAGGGCGCGCTTCAGCCCGCGCTCACGCGCATAACCGAGCAGCATGTCCGCGTAGGTCAGCCGCGTTGCGCCGCCGATCTCGATCATCTTCCCCGCGCTCTGCGGGACTTCGAGGGCGCGCACCAGGTATTCGAGCACGTCGCGGATGGCGATGGGCTGCGCCATCGAAAAGAACCAGGCCGGGCAGACAAGCACCGGCTCGCGCTCGGTGAGATAACGAATCATCTCGAACAACGCACTGCCCGAACCGACGATCATGCCGGCGCGAAACTCGGTGACCGGCACGCCGCCGTAGCGCAGCAAATACCCCGTCTCATGACGGGCGCGCAGGTAGGGCGAGAGGTTTGCGCTCGGTTCCACCAGTTCGCCGAGATAAATGATGCGCTCGACCCCGGCCGCCGCAGCCGCCGCGGCGAAATTGCGCGCTACGGCCAGATCGCGCTCGGCATTGACTTTGCCGCCCTGAATCCCATGAATGAGATAATACGCGTACGAGACCCCGCGCATGGCCTCGAGGAGGTCTTCGACGGCCAGCGCGTCTCCACCCGCGACTTCGACCTGCTTTACCCACGGACGCCCTTTCAGCCGCTGTGGATCGCGCGCCAGGCAGCGGACGCGATAGCCCGCCTCGAGAAGTTTCGGCGCCAGACGCCCGCCCACATAGCCCGTCGCGCCGGTGACGAGCACCAACTTATTCTCATTCATCCGTTGGATTATAAACGTTCGCAGGCGGGTTCTGTTGTAAAATCGTTCCACATGCTCCCGCTGATCTGGCTTTCGAT
>DAOTXP010000275.1:0-4998 GCA_034435275.1 Anaerolineales bacterium
GCATCCACGGATTGGGTGCGGCGCGGAACCTGCGCTCCACGCGGCGGATGAGCGTCAGCGCCTCTTCGATGTTGACAACCGATGAATGATGACTCAATTCCAGTCCGAGTTTTTTGGCCTGACGCTGGACGCGTTTGTAATGCTGTCGGCCGCGCTTGCCGGTGCTGGCAAGATACTCGTCGAACGATTTCCATTTGACCTCCAGCCGTGTGCCCGCGTCGGAGATTTCGGTCAAAACGAAATCGGCGGGCCAGTCCGCGCGCTGGCTTTCAGCGAGGAAGTCGAATAACAGGAGGGAGCCGTTCTGTTCCGCCAGTTGTTCTTTCGCGGCGTCGAGCAGGGTGGTCCGCGCGGTGGCGCGCAGGGACGCGTCTTCGGGCAGGAGCAGTCCGCTCCAGTTGGCGAGCGGCGAGCGGCAGATCAGAGGCGGACTTCGGCGGAGCAGGGCGCGGAGCGGCGCGCGCACGAGCGGGGGCAGGGGCAGCGGTTCGTCCGGGACCCGGTAGAGGGTCGCGCGCGCCGCGGGCTTTTCATCCACCGACAGAATGAGATACGTCGGCGGGCTGTCGGCCATGACTGTCTCGCCGAAGCGGTACCAGTCGTAACTCGCGAAGGGACGCCCCGCGCTGAGCGCGTCCCAGGCGGGCTGGCCGATCTCGCCCACCCGATGCGCGACCTGAATACGGAGTCTGTGGTTTGTGCTCACGATCCATCCCCGCCAATCCGCAGGAGGAGGATGCCTGTGAAAATCATCAAGCCGCCCAGCAGTTGATTGCCCGTGAGTATTTCGCCCAGCAGGAAGAAGGCCCAGACGGCGGTGAGGGCAGGCTCGAGGGTGGCGATGAGATTCGCGACGGTGGGGGGGAGGAAGCGCAGGCTGAGGGTGTACAGCCCGAAGCCGCCCAGCGTGGGCGCGACGCCGAGGAAGAAGAGCAATGCCCAGCCGCTCCACGCCTCGCCGAGCCAGAGCATGTCGGTGAGAGGCGCCTTGCTGTTGGACAGGTCGAAGCCGATGTTGAAGAGGAACAGAAAGACGGTGGCGCCCGCGAAACTATAGAGCAGGGCGGTCCAGGCGTCAATGGACTTGTCCGAGGCGGCCTTGCCCTCGAGGTTGTAGAACGCGAAGAACAGTCCCGTGAGCAGGCCGAAAACGATGCCCGCCGCGTTGAACTCCCAGGCCGCGGGGTCGTGCGCGCCCGAGACGAGGATCGTCCCTGCGAGACTCAAGATAATGGATACGATCTTGATGAGACTGAATTGTTCCTTGAAGAGAATGCGGCTCAGGATGGCCGTCATCGCGGGCGAACTGAACGCCAGCACCGTTGCTACCGCCGCGCCGTTGTATTGCACGGAAAAGGTCCACATGGAGTTGAACACGGCCAGAGTCAGCCCATAGAGAACCATGAAAGGCCAGTGGGCGCGTCCCAAGTGAAAGCGGGTGCGGCTGAAGAGAGTCAACCCCGCGACCATGCCGAACGAGACGAACAGGTCGCGCCAGAAGGCCAGCACGAGCGAGGGCAGTGCGTAGGTTTTGCTCAGGTAACTGATGAGGATGCCTGTGAATGACCAAAGGACGGTTGCAGTCAGGGCGATGAGGTAGCCGCGCGAGAATGTGGAGGACTGTGATGTGGCCATGGGGTGATTCTATCGTAGAAAGGTGGAAAACAAAAACCCGCCGCCGCGGCATTGACGCTCTGGGATAAAGGTAGTTGGATGATTCGGAACGGCGTCTCCTTCAAGGAGACGCCGTTTTTCGCTATGGGGGACCGGCAGGCACGCAGGCAAGTTGACTTTGAATCAATTGGCATGTCCCGCTGATTACCCCATTCGGCGCCGCGAACGAGCAGGCCGCCCCCGCGGTAGTGGCGGCGCAGGCGTTGATGGCTTCCTGTGGGGGCAACCTGCCCGGCGAGTTTTGCGGCATGCCCGTGGACTCAACCTGCGTCGTCGGTTGCGCGGCGCCGGGATTGCCGTTCGGCGAGGAGGTCACACCGCCGCGCACACAGCGGGCGTAGTTGTAGATGCTTTGCACGTCTCCCTGCGGACCCTGCCCAACCGGGAGGCTGGCGGGATCGCCGCTTTTCAGGTCACTGCGCTGTGCGCCCGCGCCGTGGACATCCAGCATTACGCCGTTCATCAGTCCCTGGGCTTCGCCAAACGCTATGTACGCCGCGCGGGCTTCGGCAATCACGCCATCGAGATGTGTGGTGCTGCTCCAGGTGTGGGGATAGTTGGGATAACCATTGTTGTTGATGCCGTCCGTCAGGAAGGTGGTTTGGAATAGGGGGTCAATGGCGGCGGAATTGGTCGTGTCGGGCGAACGGGTGTAATCCACGATGCTGTGCAGTTCCTTGATGTCTGGCAGACGCCAGTCGTTGGCCCCGGCGTAATCGAGCGATTCGCACCAGTCGAGCGCCTGTTCCCAGTTGAGACTGCCGTCGCCGTAGGGACCGGCGTTGAATGCACCGCTGTCGGATTGGAGCCAGGTCAGGCCGGTGGCGTTATCGGTGATGGTGCCGTTGCCGTTATCTACAAAGGCGTTCTGTCCGTAATCGGGATTGCCGCGCACGAACAGGACGTAAAAGGTCTTTTCTCCATTGCCGCGGGGATCTGTGAGTCCGTACCCCTTGATGCGACCGTCGGCAAAATTAACGCCGAACATGGTCTCATTGCCGTTCATCGTCGTGCTGACGTATTTTGTGCCGGTGGCAAACTGCGCGTCGATGTAACGCTCCCCGGCGGATGTGTCGCCGTAGCCAAAGGCGAAGTAGCGCGTGTCAATGTAGGGGACAGCATTGGCCGGGACACTGCTGAAACTCTCGTCGCTCAAGCCGGTGTAACCGTTGAAGTTCATCAGCGAATAGAGTTCCTTGATGGTCGGTACGCGCCAATCATCGTACCCGGCGAAGTCGAGCGATTCGGCGTAGGCCTGCGCGCCATTGAATCCCAATTTATCCTGGATATTGATGCTCCCGTCGCCGTTCAGGTCGGGGGATTGAGTCCACATCAAGCCAGTGACCAGGTCGGTGACGGTGCCATCGCCGTTGTCCTGGTAAGCGGGAACGCGGCCCTGGTAGCTGCCATCCTGCCCGGAGAATGCGGCCCCGCCTTCGGGGCAGGGGATGACGCTGTCGTTGTCATAGCAGGCGGTCTGGGCCGTGTCCACGATGGGATAGATCAACGCGGACGAGGCGGCGGGGCCGACCGCAGTCGGGATTGGCGTGGACACGCCGGCCTGTTCCGCCACCGTCGGGACAATTTGTGTTGCACTGACGGCGGGCGCGCATCCGGCCGCCAGCAGGGCAGTGACAAGGATATGGAGTGCGATTCTTGTTTTCATGGGATTCTCCTTTGGCGTTGTTGCTCCATATTTACCCAAAGGATGTTTGGATTTGGTTTAGGCGCGCTTGAGATTTGGTTGAGAGAGGGAAAATGCTCTGTTGCCATCATTTCCAGCACTGCGCTGAGCGGAGGCCCTGAGCCTGCCGAAGACGAAGCGCAGGCGACTGATCAACAGCCCCTCGTCTCTGCTGCGCCTCGCTCAGGGCGATGGAATGATGAATGTTTGCAACAAAGCAGAGGGAAAACAAAAAGCCGCCTTCATGGCGACTTTCTTCTGGTGCCCCCATGGGGATTCGAATAACATCCCCCCTGAGGGGACGCCAGTTTGAAAACAAAAAGCCGCCTTCATGGCGACTTTCTTCTGGTGCCCCCATGGGGATTCGAACCCCAGTTTGGGCCTTGAGAGGGCCCCGTCCTGGGCCTCTAGACGATGGGGGCGTTTGGCGTGGTATTCAGCGGCGTGATAGCCGCCCAGACCAAGCGGGCGTGATTGTATCATCCGCCTGTGGAATCGTCAACGAGAAGGACGATCAATTCCTTCGGGCCGTGCACGCCGATGGTCAACGTCATCTCGATGTCCGCGGTGCGCGACGGGCCGGTGACGAAAACTGCCGCGCGGGTCTCTTTCACTAGGCTCATTGCATTTTCCAGCGAAGGCAGGATTTGCGAGGCGCGCAGGACCGCAATGTGGACTTCGGGCAGGAGCGAGGCCTGCAACGGACTCCCCTCTCCATCTGCGATCAAAACGGACCCCGTGTCTGCCAGCCCGCAAATGGCCCTGGTCACGCCGACGCGCAGCGCGGGGTCGGGCGCGGCGACGACCATGATTCCCGCCTGTCGTAGCGCAGATGCGTCTAACGCGTATGGTTCAAGATGAATCTGATTGACATCGCGCGATTTCAATAAATCAATGACGGACTGGGTCGGATTACCTGTTACGATGACTTGTCCGCCCAGCGCGGTCAGTTCTTCGGTGAATTGTTCGATCTTGTTTTTTTGAACCGCGAAGGCACGAAGATCGCGAAGTTCTTCTTTTTCCCCTCTCTCAAAATTCTTCGCGCTTTTTGCCTCTTCGCGGTTGAATCGCGCTCGAAATGGACGCGCTGCGAATCTCGGAAAGTCCTTGCTGTAGCCCCAGCCGGTGAAAGCCGGAATGCGGAACATCGGCGAGAATGGGGAGATGAGATGCGTCGTCAGCGCGGCCAGCCGCTGGGAAACGGCGAACAGGCGCGGGCTGCGCGCGAGGCGGCTGTACATCTGCATGAAGATTTTGGAGGAGACAGGCAGCCCCGCGCCTTCTTTCCTCTTTCCTTCTTTTGTTGCCTGTCCTGCCCTTACTCGGGTCAGCAATTTGGGTAAATCTATGTCCACCGGGCAGGCATCCTTGCACGCGCCGCACAGGGATGATGCCTGGGCGAGGGGGGCATAGTCCGCGCCGAAGAGTCCTGCTGAGATGACCGAACCGATCGGGCCGGGATAGACGCTTCCGTACGCGTGGCCGCCGAGTTCGCGGAAGACGGGACAGGCGTTGAGGCATGCGCCGCAGCGGATGCAGTAGAGCGACTCGCGCAGAGGCGAAGCGCGCAGGCTGGAACGTCCGTTATCAAGAATGACGATGTGCCGTTGTTGATGCGGAAGCGGGCGATGAAGCAATTG
>DAOTXP010000276.1:0-12231 GCA_034435275.1 Anaerolineales bacterium
CCCCGGATTCCCTGCCAATCGTCCACTGCACCGAGCACAGCATAAGCGACCAGCACGATGAGCGGCACGAGAATCGAACGCCCGATGCCGGTCACGCCCAGCAGGGGAGAGGCGTTGAGCAGGAGGGTGAGCAGGGCGACCGGGGCGATGAACAGGACTCCGCCCATGGTGGGCGTGCCCATCTTGACCGCGTGATGCCCCGGTTCCTCCACGCGGATGAGTTTGCCGATCTTGAAATGCCGCAGGATGCGCAGGAGCGGTCCGCCCCAGATGACGGTCAGGAGGAATGAAAGCCCTGCCAGGCTGAGCGACAAGGTGGATTGTGTCACGACTGCACCTCCAGGGCGGCGACAATGCGATCCATGCGCAGTCCGTGCGAGCCTTTGATGAGCGCCGCGTCATGGCTGGACAGGTTTTGTTCCAGCCAGCTGACGACGGGCTGAATATCGTCGAATTCGCGGACGGCATCTTTGTTCATGCCTGCACGCCGTGCGGCTTCGGCGATGATGTGGCCGCGTTGTCCCAGCGTGACCAGGATGTCCGACACCTGCGAGGCGCGCAGGCCGACCATTTCGTGTCCCTGTTTTTCGTAGGGGCCGAGTTCGAGCATGTCGCCCAGCACGGCGATTTTGCGGCCATCGAGTTCGTCGAGCAGGTTCAGGGCGGCCAGCATGGATTCGGGGGAGGCGTTGTAGGTATCGTCAATCAACAGCGCGCCTTTTTGACTGCGGACGGCTACCAGGCGCAACTGGGTGTGTCCCTGGCTGAGGCCTTCGAAGATCTCCTGCCAGGTGAGGCCCTCCACCAGGCCGACGGCCGCGGCACGCAAGGCGGTATGCACGGAATGCCGTCCAATGAGCGGTACGCGGACGTGCAGTGTTTCGGAGCGATAATGAAGGCGGAAGCGGATTCCATCCAGGCCGAGACCCTGAATGTCATCGGCCCACAGGTCAGCCTCGGGAGAGAGGCCGTAGAATAATACCTGGGCGCGGGTCTTTTCTTCCATCTTGCGCACCCATGGATCGTCGAAATTCAAGATGGCAATGCCGTCCGGGCCGGACGGAAGGGCTTGCACGAGTTCGGATTTCCCGGTGAAGATGGCTTCCTGCGAACCTGCCCGTTCGGCATGAACCGTGCCGATATTCGTCACTACACCGACAGACGGAAGGGCAATGTCGCACAAGAAGGCGATCTCGCCGGGCACGTAAAAGCCCATTTCCAATACGGCGCGCTCGTGGCCTGAAGAGAGTTTCAGGATGGTGAGCGGCAGGCCGATCTCGTTGTTCAAATTGCCGACATTCTTGAGCGTGCGATAACGCTGGCTGAGGACTTCGGCTACGATCTCTTTCGTCGTGGATTTGCCCACACTACCGGTGATGCCGATCACGCGCAGGTCCAGTTTGCGGCGCCAGAAACGGGCGATCTGCTGGAGGGCGGTGAGGGTGTTGTCCACGCGCAGGCAGAGGGGAGGAGTCAGCGCCGCGGACTGGGATTCGGCTTTTAGGCCCCCGCGCAGGTCGAGGGTCGCGAAGGAATCGGGCAGGTCTTTCTGGATGAGCGCAAAGGACGCGCCGCGTCGAAAGGCCTCGCCAACGAAGTCGTGGCCGTCCGCGTTTTCGCCGGGGATGGCCACGAATAACGAACCGGGAATCACCTGACGCGAATCGACCGCCGCCTCGGTGATGACGTGGGGCGTCTCGGGGCGGGAAGCGGTGAGAGCTTCGATTGCGTCGGCAAGAGTTAGCATCTTATTTGTTTGCCAGTTGCTGGCGGACACTATCGGGCGGAATATTGAGCAGGATGACGGTGCGTTCGGCCATCTGCGCGAAGACGGGCGCGGCCGTGTCGGAGCCCCAGATGGAGGCGCTCGGCCGTTCGAGCCAGACGTAGATCATGAATTGCGGGTCATCCACCGGGCCCCAGCCGATGAACGAGGCGTTGGTCTGGTCGCTGACGTAACCGATGCCCGGCGTGGGGATCTGGGCCGTGCCGGTCTTGCCTGCTAGGCGATAGCCGGGCAACAGTGCAAGAGAGGCTTCCTGTTCCAGCGAAAGTGCCAGCATCTCGCTGAGTGTGTCCGCGGCCTGTTGTGAGATGGGCGAACTGCCCAGCGCGGGTGGGATATTAACCTGTTGTTCGTTCCGCACCATGGCGTACAGCACGTGCGGGATGACCATGCGTCCGTCGTTGGCGATGGCGGATGCGGCGACCATCATCTGGATGGGCGTGACCATGATGCCCTGGCCAAAGGAATTCGTGCCGAGGTCCGATTCAGACCAATCGCCGTCGCCCGGGACCTTGAGGCGGCCCGCGGTTTCCCCGGCCAGGTCTATGCCGGTCAAGCGTCCGAGGCCGAAGCGATCCATATAGCCGTAGAAATTATCCGGGCCCATGGAGGTTGAAATCCATGCCAGGCAGACATTGAGCGAATGTTGCAGGCATCCGATCATATCCTGCGTGCCCCACGGACGACCGTCCCAGTTTTGGATTTCGATACCACCGATCTCGAAAACGCCGGTATCGAAATACGAAGTGTTCGGCTGGACGGTGCCACTATCCAGCGCAGCGGCCATGGTGAGGATTTTGGCGACCGAGCCGGGCTCGTAGGGCATGGAGATGGCGCGGTTGTAATCCGCGGCGGTGTTATAGATCGAGTCGTAGTTCCAGAATTGATTCAGGTCCATGCGCGGGGTAGTGGCCATGGCTAGGATCTCGCCGGTCTTCGGGTCCATGATGACGATGGCGCCGTTCTGCGCGCCGTAGTGATTCACTGCATCGTCCAGAATCTGCTCGCTGGCGGCCTGCAGGTCGCGGTGGATGGTCAGGATGAGAGTGGTACCGTCGGGCACCTTGGGTATTTCGAGGGCGCGGTTTGGGTCCTCGGGCACCCACACTTGCGTGGGGACGCCCGCGAGCAAATCATTATATTTCTCTTCGATGCCGAAATAGCCGCGTCCCTCGCGGCTGACGAAGCCGATCACATTGGAGGCCAGCGCGTTCTCGGGATAGCTGCGCTGAAGGTGTGCCTGGAATTCCAACCCCCTCAATCTGGATGGGACACCCGTCCCTGCGGCCTGGGCGGCCATCTGCCTCTGGAGTTCCTGCAGGGCAGCGGCCTGGTCGGCGGGGACGAAATCTTTAAAAGTCAGGTTATGCTTTCCTTCAGGCGGATTGATAAGATAGCCGAGCGTTTCATCGTAATCGAGAGCAAGGTACGTGCTGAGCGTCAAAGCCATCGCGTAGGGGTCGGACATCTCGTCCAAGTTGACACTCACCGCGTACACGGTCTGGTTACCCGCCAGCAGATGACCGTTGCGGTCATAGATCTCACCGCGCTCCGGGTAGATTGTGCGATAGGCGCCGGAGAAATTCTCAGCCTGTGCTTTGAAAACGGCCGCGTCGGGGCTGGCTTGAATGCGAACAATCTGCACCAATATCGTTAAAGCAAAAAAGGCCAGGAAGCCTGACAATGTCAAAGAGCGCCAGTGATACTGCTGTCTCATCATTGACCTGCTCCCAAGGAGGCGTGCATTTTCTCTGCGAACCATTCCAGCAGGGACTGAGTGTATTCGGGCGGGATGCTCGGCGCGCTGAGCGGCGGCTGGGTCTCGGCCAGTTGCACGGCCTGCGGCGCGCTATAGCCGGGCACAATCAGGTAATGAATCTCGCCCGGCTCTGCAAGGCGGAAACCCAGCGCGCTGGCGCGGGTTTCCATAATGCTCTTGGATTGCAGGATGGCGAGTTGTGTGACCATGTCTGCGTTGGCGCGCTGAACGGAGGCAATCTCGAATTCCAGTCCTTGAATCTCGCGCCCAACCAGCGCAGCGCGGGCATTTATTTCCAAGTACAGGGCAGAGACCATGGCCATGGCAAGGAGCGCAAGCAGGAAGGCCCCGGTCCACTGGCGTTGGACGCGCCAGGGTGCCTGCCGGTAAGCGTGTACAAAGTGAGCGACGTTCTGTATCGTGGTCATGATCTCTTCTCTGCTCTATAATTTCTCGGCCACGCGCAATTTGGCACTTCGGGCGCGGGGGTTGTGGCGAATCTCCTCTTCGCTGGCCGTGATCGGTTTTCGCGAGATTTCCTTCAGCGTTGCCTTGCGCTCCGCTTCGTAAATCGGCTCGTACGGCGGGTTGACCAGGTCGCGGCTCTGTTCTCGGAAGAAGTCCTTGACGATGCGATCCTCCAGCGAGTGAAAGGAGATGACCGCCAGCCTCCCACCGGACCTCAGGCTGGTCACCGCCTGCGGGAGCACGTTTGCCACCGCGGCCAGTTCCGCGTTGACCGCGATGCGCAGGGCCTGGAACGTCCGCGTGGCGGGATGGATGCCGCGTTTGCGGGGCGAAACGGCTTCGATCACGGCGGCCAGTTCGCGGGTCGTGTGAAGCGGTCTCGCCTGGACGATGGCGCGGGCGATGCGGCGTCCGTTTTGCTCTTCGCCGTAGCGGTAGAGCAGGCCGGCCAGTTCGCCCTCGTCGAGGCTGTTGACCAGGCTCGCGGCGGTGACGGGATTCTCCGGGCTGAAGCGCATATCCAGCGGTGCCTCGTACTGGAAGGAGAAGCCGCGTTCGGGCATACCCAACTGCATGGAGGAAACGCCCAGGTCGAGCAGCATGCCGTCCACCGAATCCCAGCCGGCTTCGCGGAGGGTTGCGGTGAGGGATTCGTAGGAGGCCTGGACCAGTCGAACTCGCTGACCGTAAGGAGCCAAGGTCTCACGGGCAAGCACCAGCGCCTGCGGGTCAAGATCGAACCCGAGCAGACACCCATCTGGCGCGCAGGCCTCCAAAATCCCGCGGGCATGACCACCCGCGCCTACCGTTCCATCCACATATCGCCCGGGGCTTTTGGGCTGCAACGCGTGTATAATCTCTTTGTAAAGTACGGGCTCGTGCAGCGTGTTCGTCATGGCCGATGGTGATGACTTTGGTCGTCATAAGCGACCGAAGCCGCTGTTATGAATCATGCTTTGAAAGATCGAGCGTTGCGAAGCGCTGGTTGTTGGCATCGGTGTCGTTGAGTTGCGTGACCTGCGCGGCCCAATCGGCTGGCGTCCAGACTTCGAAGTACTCGCCCTGCCCGGCAATGGTCGCTTCGTTTTGCAGATTAATAACCTGGCGCAGATTGCCCGGTACGAGAATGCGCCCGACTTTATCCACCTCGACAGGATACGCGTTGGAGAGGATAAGCCGGCGCAATAGGCGAGCAGTGGGATCGGTCAGGTTCATGGCGTTGAGCCGGTCATAGACTTCTTTGAAATAGGCTTCGGTCATGACCATCAGACACTTGTCGAAACCCTGTGTGACGTAGGCGCCGCTATCCAGCACCTCACGGAAGCGCGCTGGAATCATCAAGCGGCCCTTGTCATCGAGTGTGTGCTGGTATTGGCCCAAGAACATATGTGCTAATCTGCCTTTAATGTGACGAACGCCGGGAAACCCGGCGTCCTACCACTTTTTGCCACTTTCTCCCACATTGTACATGAGAAAGGGAGTATTTTCAAGTGGTATTTCTAGGGTTTTTTCTAACTTACAGAAATGATAAAAAACCTTGTCAAAGGCCATCTCCCTTACCCTGCTCGACTCGCCCCACTGGCTTGATTACGAATTGCTCGATTCAGGCGATCGCCTGAAACTGGAACGATTCGGGCCGTACGTCTTTGTCCGCCCGGAAGTGCAGGCCATGTGGCCGCGCGCTTTGCCGGAAAAGAACTGGCAGAATGTGCATGCGGTCTTTCAATCCACCGCGGAGGAAAGCGGCGGGCATTGGGATTTCAAGATGAAAGTGGCGGAGAGGTGGGAGATGAGTTATGACCTCACCCCCCGGCCCCTTATCTCAGAAGAAGAGGGGGAGTCGAAGGGCAGGCTGCGATTCTGGGCAATGACCACACCAGGGCGCCATCTGGGTGTCTTCCCCGAAGTCGCGGCCAACTGGGACTTTACGGCGGGCTTGATACAACAGGCAAATCGGCCCGTGAAGGTGCTCAATCTTTTCGGCTACACCGGGATTGCTTCCTTGGCCGCGGCGATGGCCGGTGCGCAGGTCACGCATGTGGATGCGTCGAAGAAGTCTGTGGCTTGGGCGCGCGAGAATCAAGCCCTGTCTGGATTGACCGAGAATCCCATTCGCTGGATCGTGGACGACGCGTTGAAATTTGTCCAGCGTGAGGGGCGGCGCGGGGTAAAGTACGACGGCATTTTGCTGGACCCGCCCAAGTTCGGGCGCGGGCCGAAAGGCGAGGTTTGGGAGGTATACAAGTCCTTGCCTGATTTGATGTCCGCATGCCGGGCGGTCCTATCGGAGCATCCTCTCTTTGTTGTGACCACCCTGTACGCGGTCAAGGCCTCTGCCATTCACATTGGCCAGGCAATGGACGAGATGATGAAGGGATTCAGCGGGAGGAGGGAATGTGGCGAACTGGTCACGCGGGAAAAATCCGCCGGGCGATTATTGTCGCAGGCGGTATTCAGCCGCTGGCAGGCAGAATAAAGCTCTCCGAGGCTTCTGACCTCGGAGAGTTTGTTTAGCCTTTTGCTTCACTGCTTTCGCTGCCGCTGCTGCTGGACGGGGCAGTCAATTTCTTGAGCAGGTCGTACCAGAAGGATGAACCCTGTGACACGGCCGCGGCAGTGATGCCCAGGCCGGCGAACTTGAGAAGAAAGAACTGCACCCAGGCCATGGCATTGGGTTGTTGGGGGATATTCTGTGTCTGCCACCAGCCGATCTTGATGGTCAGCGCGCTCAAGTCTTCGATCATTTGAGACAAGTCAGCCTGCGCACCCTCAGCCTGGACAATCGCATTGGCCTGGGCGGCCGCGATGGCGCGCAACTCCGTGTTGTTCCACAAGCCCTGTGCCAGCTGGATGCTGTCCGTGCCGAAGAGGACGGTCGCCAGGATGGACAGGATGATCACCAGCGAGCGGGCATTGGCTTTGAAGGTGGCCGCAGCCTGATTCAGCACACCACTGAAATAGGCGTTTGCGCGCGAACGCAGATCATTGATGTCGGTGACGCCTTGCTTGATCCAGTCCAACATCGCCTGCTTTCCTTCCGACTCGGGCAACTGATTGACGGTGTTGAGCAATTCAGTTGCATTGATTCCCGGTCGGCCGGTCAACCCGCTGATGTCGAAGAAGGCGTCCACCAGCGTGGCGGCGGGAATCTTCTCGACCATCTTTGGTTCCGTGACGGAGCCGAAGATGCTCCACCAGTGCTTGTAGCGGATCGGCTGCAGGGCTTGGATCTGCGGCAGGTTTTTCAGGTCTGCAGTTTTGTCACCGGCAATTCTGATCAGGTGCTTTTCGAGCGACTTGCCGCGCGTCTCTGCGGCTTCATTGATGATCTTGGTGACGAGCGAAACGAACGATCCCAGGATATAGTAGACGACAATGAGGCCGATGGCGACCTCGAGGATCTGTGGAAAAGACATGACCTACTCCTTTTGTGAAATCTGGATTGAAACAGCGCGCTCTCTCAGACTTTGTTGTTTTTCAATTCCTCCAGTTCTGCCAGCCACGCCAGCGGACGCGCCCAGCGTCTGCGCGGCTGGGCCGGCTGATGCTTGAGGGGGCGATCCCATTTCGGCCCGGGCGGACCGGATTCATCTCCAAGCGGACTTTTCACCCCCCATAGTCCTTTATATTGGACCCACTCCGGCTCCGGGTCCAGTATGACATGCCGCCATGCGTGGACCGAGGGCCGCGTCGCCGCCCGGTCCGACTTGGCGCGCTTCAAATAACTGCTCGATTTGAGCGTCCCCTCGCGCCGGTGATCCCCCTGGTAGCCTGCGCGGAAGCCGTCGCCGGAGGCAATCTCCATCGGCAGGCTGACAATGTAATGATCGGCCTCGTCGCGAAGATGGGCGAACGCGTCCTCGGCCAGGAAATGAGTCGAGCGCGCCGCCAGTTCCTTGAGCGCGATCTGGCGCGCCTTCTGGCTCGGATTGATGAGCAGGAACAGATAATGGATCAAACCATCAACCCGGTAAAGGAACCGTTGCAACAAGCCTGGCTTGTAGAGCGCGGGCGAGCGGATGACCTCCGGGCGGCTGTAGTTGGCGTGCGAACCGAGCGCCACGTAAACGATCGGATGCGTTGTGGCCTGTCCCTGCCCGTCCACAGACTTGCGGACGTTTTCCCACGCTTCGATGTTGCCCGCGCCATGCTGTGAAAGGAGCATTGCGTACGGAGTTTCCTCTCTCAGATAAATTGCAGTCAATTCCCAATCGCCTTCGTGGTGGTTGATGCCGTTGGCGGCCAGCCGCCAGTCATTGAAGGCGTAGAAATAGTGATATTGCAGGATGGTCCAGCGACAGCCTTCCGCGTCGGTCTCGCGTGCCACGCGGCCGTAATAGACCGGCTGCGGGTCTTTTTTGAGGACTTCTGCATATTGATCGTACGCCTCGTGCGCGATCCGCTCGGTCGCCAGCGAAAACATATCCATGACCACGCCGGGCGCCTCGGGGATGATGTGGTCGAAGATAAACTTCATCGTCCGCACCGACAGGTAAAACAGCACCAGCAGATACACAGGTAACAACACGGCATATTCAATGGCGATGCTCAACCCTTCGTGCGGCTTCAGAAAAAACCAGATGGGCAGAATTTCCAGCGCGGTGAAGGCGAGAGCCGCAACGACAGCAGGCACGATGCGGAGGCGTAAGGGCGACGCGCTCAGAAAAATGATAACAGCCGCCAGCGCGGCCAGCCCGAGTGCGATTCCCATGCCGGTCAATCCATCTAGGAACCAGCCTGCCGCCAGTCCCGTGATGGAAAGCACACCCCACCACACCCAGGCGTCCGCGTCGGCCAGCGGATCGTTTACGTAACGCAGGAAGAATTGATCGCTTTTTAGTTTGCCTATGCGGTCGATCAGTGGCTGGTTAAGATGCGACACCAATTCCAGTACACCCTGCGGTCCGCTTGGAAACAGAACACAGCGCTCGAGATAATGCCTCACATCCATCGGAAAGAAGCGCTCGCTGCGGGCGAAGCGCAAAACAGGCTCGTATTGTTCCAGCAATTCCTCGTCGTTCACGCGGCCTCTACGATACAATAGATTTCATGGAAACTTCTCGACGTGTCCTGCAGGCATTCGCCGCCCATTTTAATGCCAAACCCGATTTTCTCGTGCGCGCGCCGGGACGCGTCAATCTGATCGGCGAACACACGGACTACAACGATGGATTTGTCCTGCCGATGGCGATTGACCGCGCCGTGTGGATCGCGCTGCGCGTGCGCGCGGATCGCCGCGTGGCGGTTCATTCCCTCGACCTGAACCTGTCCGCCGATTTCGAGCTGGATTCTCTCTCGCGTGGGGAAACCAGTTGGATCGAATATCTGAAAGGTATCGCACATGCGTTGCAAGTTGAGGGTTCCAAGTTAAATGGCTGGGAGGGAGTTATAGCGGGTGATGTGCCGCGCGGCGCAGGATTATCCTCGTCCGCGGCGGTGGAGATGGCCGCGGCGCGCGCCTTTGCCGCGGTCTCTGGTTTCGCCTGGGACGCGCTGCGCATAGCCAGGGTAGGACAAAGGGCGGAAAACAACTGGATCGGCGTGAAATGCGGCATCATGGACCAGACCGCCAGCGCCGCGGCGCGGGCCGGGCACGCGCTTTTCCTCGATTGCCGTTCGCTCGAGATCGAACACGTGCCAGTGCCCCGCGAGGTTGCTGTAGTGATATTGGATACATCCACGCGGCGCGGACTGGTGGATTCGGCTTATAACGAGCGGCGCGCTCAGTGTGAGGCCGCGGCACGTTTTTTCGGGGTGAAGGCGTTGAGGGATGTGAGTAAAGAACGGTTGAAGGCCGAAAGTGGGAAGTTGGAGGAGGTGGTTCGTCGGCGGGCGCGGCATGTTGTCACGGAAAACGAACGCGTGTTGCAGGCCGTGGAGGCAATGCACCGCGACGATCCCGTCGCGCTGGGGAAATTGTTCAACGCAAGTCACGCGAGCCTGCGCGACGACTTCGAGGTCACAAACGACGCCTTGAATTGGATCGTGGAGATCGCGCAGGCGCAGGCCGCATGTTTTGGAGCGCGCATGACCGGCGCGGGCTTCGGCGGGTGCGCCGTCGCGCTGGTGCGGCGGGAGCAGGCCGAGGCGTTCGCGCAAGCCGTAGGCGCGGCGTACAGGCTCAAGTCAGGGCTGGAGGCGAAGGTATATGTCTGTCAGGCGAGCGAGGGGGCGAGTGTAATAAAAGAGTAGAGCGAGATGTTGTCTCGCTCTACGGATTCAGTCAGTTGCAATTGTCACTTCCGCGCTCATCCCCCATAAGAGACCGTCGAATTGCTTATCCAATGCGATGACCACTTTATAGACCACGTCGCCGCCAACCGTATCAGATTTGGGCCGGATGGCAATGACGCGTCCCGGGAGATCGGCATTGAACGCATCCACAAAGATCGTGGCGGATTGGCCGATTTTGACGCGAGGTACATCGCGTTCGCTCAAGTCGGTGGTCTCGACCTGCAATTGGCCGAGAGTGCCAAGTGTGATGACCACCTGTCCGGGCTGGACATACTCGCCCGGCAGAACGTGGATCTCCGCGATGGTCGCATCGAACGGCGCAACGAGACTGGTTTGCGCGAATTCGGCTTGGGCGGTTGCAAAAGCCAGTTGAGCTTTGGTCAATTCTGCCTTGGACAGTTCGCGGCGTTCGGGTGGACGGTTGAAGCGCGGGGGAATCCAGTATTCGTAATCGAATTCAGCGGCGCGCAACGCGGCCTCGGCCGCGTCCAGCGCGCCCCGCAGGGCGGGCGAATCAAGCGTGATAAGTGACTGGCCCGCAGTAACCTGGTCACCTTCTTCGACAAGGATTTCCCTGACAGGCCCGGGCACGACGAAGGCCACCTGCGCCGATTGCACAGGGGCGATGACGGCTGATGCCACGACGTTGCCAGACGCAGAAGCACGTACAACAGATACATCCGGGGCCGCCGCGGTGGATGGTGTGCGCGCTGCAAGAGTGAAGGACAATGCCAGAAGCGTGATCCACACGATTCGTTTCATGATGGCCTCTGCCTATGGCTGGGTCGTGATTGTGACATCTGCGCTCATGCCCCACATCAAACCTTCAACCTGTTCATCGAGTGCGATGGTCACTTTGAAGACCACGTCGCCGCCGACGGTGGAGGAGACGCGGGCGATATCGGCTACTCTTCCCGCGACCTCAATCCCAAGGGCTTCAATGTAGACTTTGACGGATTGTCCGAGTTTCACTTTGGGCGTGTCGCGCTCGCTCAGGTCGGTGGTCTCGATTTGGAACACGGACAGGTCGCCGATCTGTACCACGATCTGTCCGGGCGTGACGACCTCGCCCGGCGCGATGTCGAGAGTCGCGACCGTCCCATCCATGGGGGCGGTGAGGGTCGCCTGCGCGAGAGTCGCCCTGGCGGATTCGAGCTGGGCCGCGGCGCGGTCCACGCTGGCTTGCGCCGAGTCGAGTTGTTCCTGGCTGGTGCCGACGCGCCGCAAATAGCGGACCTGGGTCTCAGCGGTGGCGACGGCGGCTTCGGCCTCCGCGACTTTTGCCTCGAGAATAGCCGTATCGAGCGTGACCAGGGGCTGGCCTGCCGTTACCCGGTCGCCTTCTTTAACTTCAACCGATTTGACAGTGCCCGTCAATGGGAAACTCAGGCGCACGTGCTGAAGGGGTACAACTTCGCCCGACGCGGTGACGGTCCCAGCCGATGATCCGCCTGTTGGAGCAGCATCCAGCACAACCGTTGGGAGAGGCGTGGGAGAGGATATCGCGCCCGAGCAGGCGGTGAGGGTCAGGGCGAGGATGAGGATGGTCGGGAAGAAGAGTCGATTCATTTTTTCTCCTGGGTCAGAAACCTCTTTTCTTTGGAAAACGGGTTTCTAGCGTGATTAGGTCGCTATTTTCCGTCCGCCCGGCTGTCTTTTTCTATCATACCGTCTTTCAGGGTGACAACGCGCTGGGCATAACCGATGACGCGCGGATCGTGCGTAGCGAAGACAAAGGTGACGCCCGTCTCTTTGTTGAGTTTGGAGATGATCTCCATGACCTGCCTGCCGTTCTCGGTGTCGAGATTGGCGGTCGGTTCGTCGGCGAGAATCAGTTTGGGATTGGGAGCAAGCGCACGGGCGACCGCGACGCGCTGCTGTTCTCCGCCGCTCAACTGATCGGGGCGGTGATGCGCCCGGTCGCTGAGGCCGACCGCTTCCAGCATCTCATTGACGCGCGCGCGGCGTTCGGCGGACTTCATGC
>DAOTXP010000277.1:0-2409 GCA_034435275.1 Anaerolineales bacterium
GGAACCCATTTTAAACACAAAGGACACAAAGGGCACGAAGGAAAAATGCCCATCAATCAAGCCGCCTTTTCTCCCTTTGTGTCCGTAGTGTCCGTCGTGTTTAGGCTCTTTCCCGTTTGTTGCGGGAGAGCCATTAAAACATAACTCCCTCTTGCGAGGGAGTTTGATTTGTCGGGGCGGAGAGATGGCGAAGTCCTCGTAGAGGAAACCCTCGACCTACAACGAGACTCCCTCTTGCGAGGGAGTCTGATTTGTCGGGGCGGAGAGATTTGAACTCTCGACCTCACGGACCCGAACCGTGCGCTCTAGCCGGGCTGAGCCACGCCCCGAAAAGCAGACGGGATTATACATGCCCCATCTGCTTTTTGCAAGCCGTCACGGCTCCAGGTTGATCAACTGGCTATATAAATAGGCCAGCCCCTCCATGCGGTCATCCGCCTGGCGCACGACGAGGCGCGCCAGAGTCCGCCCGGTGACTTCATATGGGAGGGTGGTCGTGAACGAGGTGTAGGTCTCGCCGAGGATGGACAACTGCCGCTGGCTGATGACCTTTCCCTGCGGGTCGAGCAATTCGATGATGACGGGCTGGGTATTGACCGGCCACATGGCCCCTTTAATTGCCAGAGTCCCGCCTGAGATGACCGCCTCGGGTTTCAAATTGTAAATGGCGACCCGCTCGAAGGGCGGCGCGGGTGGATTGATCTCGCTGACGCCGATGGAAATCAGGTTGATGTAGGTTGATGAGACGGCCTCGAGACGCCCTGCCCGGTCCGTGGTGCTGACTTGCAGACGCGCCAGTTCCGAGACGGCGCGAATCTCGAAGGGTATCTCCAGCGTGAAGTAGGCTCCGGTCGGGAAGTGTTTCACCCGCGTCAGTTTGTCGAACAGCAGGCGGCCGTCCTCGCCGTACAGGGCTACGCGCACGATCTCGCTCTCGCCGGAGACCACTTCCATGCGCAACTGCAACGGTGAAGCAACAAACGACATCGGTCCCGGCGCGGCGACGCGGATCAGTCCCAGCGGCGCAGGCGGGACGGCGGTTGGCGTGGGCGTGGGAAGCGGGGTCGGCGTATCGGAGGGACGAGGCGTGGCTGAGGGTTCGGGCGTATCCGTCGGCGGCGTGCCTGCGATCAAGGTCGCGTTGATGGACTCCGCGGTCAAAGCGACCACCGTCGGCAAGTAATCGGGCGGAAGCGGCGTGGGTAGAGATTCGCCCCCATGGAACGCGCACGCGCTCAGGGTCCAGAAGGATGCGGCGATGAGGGTCAGTTGGATTATTTTTCTCATGGGAATCAAAGACGCTCCATTATAAAGCCCCTTCGAGGTGCTTCGCGAGAGCGTCTTTGGGCCGTCGAGCGAATCCTAGAGTTTGTAGATCTTCCCGAATTTTTCGCGCAGGTAACGCAGATAAGGCGCGGGCGTGATCTTCGAGCCGGTCACCTTCTGGACGAGTTCCTGCGGCTCGTACTTGCGTCCGTGTCTGTGGACGTTTTCGCGCAGCCAGTTGAGCAGAGCGTCGAATTTGCCTTTGCGAATCTGGTCGGGCAGGTCGGGAATATCGGCATTGATTCTCTCCCACAACTGGGCTGAGATGAGGTTGCCGAGTGAATAGGTAGTGAAGTAACCCAGGCCGCCAAAGGACCAGTGGATGTCCTGCAGGACGCCTTTGGCGTCGTCGGGCGGCGTGACGCCGAGATAGTCCTTCATCTTCGCGTTCCACATCGCGGGCAGTTCCTTGAAGTCCTCCACCGAGCCGTCAATCATGGCGATCTCCATTTCGAGGCGCAGCATGATATGCATGTTATAGGTGGCCTCGTCGGCTTCGACGCGGATGAACGAGGGCGCGACCTTGTTGATGCCTTTATAGAACTTGTCCAACTTGACGTTGCCGAGCTGTGTTGGAAAGGTCTTTTGCAAAGCAGGATAGAAATGTTCCCAGAACGGCAGGGAACGCCCGACCAAGTTCTCCCACAGGCGCGACTGCGATTCGTGGATGCCCAGCGACGCGCCGGTGCCAAGCGGGGTGCGTTCATAGCTGAGATTCACTCCCTGCTCGTACATGGCGTGCCCCGCTTCGTGCATCGTGCCAAACAGCGCCGTGTTGAGGAAATCCTCCTGAAAGCGCGTGGTGATGCGCACGTCGTTCAGGCTGAACGAGGTTGTGAACGGGTGCGGCGACTTGTCCTGGCGGCCGCGGTTCCAGTCGTAACCATACTTGGTGATGACCTTTTCGCCGAAGGCAAGTTGCTTGGCCTCTTTGAATTTCAAATGCAGGAACGAGTCGTCCACCTGCGGGCGCGCCGCGATGGCCTTGAGCAGTTCCACCTGCTGCGGGCGCAGTTCGTCGAAGATGGCCTGCACCTCGGCAGTCTTCATGCCGGGCTCGTAGTCGTCGAGCAGGATGTCGTA
>DAOTXP010000278.1:0-13010 GCA_034435275.1 Anaerolineales bacterium
GGCTTCTGCTTCTTTCAGGATGTTTACGATCTGACTCTCAGTGAACCTTGACTTCTTCATGTGGATCTCTCCTGGGTCTATTTTGCCAGAAGTTTTCCACTTTTCACTGGTACTATTTTAGGGGAGGGTTACCGGATGGCTTTGGTTGGGGAGCGACCAGCGGATGGGAAGCGGATAAACGGATTCGGGGCGCGTGATCCGCGTATCCGCTTCGCGAAGCAATCCGCTGGTCGTGGTTTGGCGGGTGGTTACCCCAACGAAAAACCCCGACGCTGCATGTCGGGGTCTTATCATTGGTCAGGCGTAAACCAGTTTTCCCTTCGGCACGGGGATTTCCCTGCCCAGTTCGCGAGCGGTTTCGAGCCATTCTTGCGCGATCTGCTCCACGTTGACAAGCGCTTCGTGATAGGTCGCGCCGTCTGCCATACAGCCAGGCAGTTCGGGGACTTCGGCGATGAAGGCTTCGTCTTCTTCGCTCCAGTAGAGGATCACTTCGTATTTAATCATTTTCACCTGCCAGTTTGTATTTCAAGATCAAAGTGCGAACCTGTTTTACCTGATAAGGTTTGGCCTTCGAGCCTTTCGGCTGTAAGTTGATGATTTCAATGACACCGTCTTTTGTGTAGATGTGATGACTGCCGCGAATTCTTTCCTGAAAACCAAGCCCGTTCAGAAGTTGGCGGAGGTCGTCAAACTCAATGTTGGCGTCGGAGACTCCGCGTAGAACTTTTTCGAGGGTTTTGTCGAACTTTGTCATGGCGCAATTATAAACCACTTGGAGGCACAAGACTTCCGAAGTCTGCGCGACTTCGGAAGTCTGTGTTTGGGGGAATTGACCTGCGCCTTCACGCCTTCATCCACTTCCGCGCCGCTTCCATCTCCTGCAATTCCTGGCGCGTTTGACGGATCCAACTCAGTTCGAGTTCGAATTGGTTGATCCAATTCTTGTGGATCATGTCCCACAGGTATTTCTCGCGCGGCGTGCGTTCGGGCATGTTCGGGCGTTCGTCCGCCTGCACGCGCAGGAAGAACAGTTTTTCGCCGACGGCGTTCAGGTAGGCTTCGAGGAGCTCGTCCATTTCCTGGGGGCTGAGACTGTCCGCCCACATGAGTTGGTTCAGGAACGGCTTTTTGATCTGCGGCGGCTCTGGCTCACTCTTGACCCATTCTCCCAGCGCCTGCCTGCCCGCGTCCGTGATGGTGTACACGTGACGGTCAGGCGCGCCGACCTGGTCTTCGATGGTCTTGGTGACCCAGCCGTCCTTGTGCAGGTCAACCAGGGCATGATAGATTTGGTTATTGTTCGCCGTCCAGGGGAGCGTCTCGGAGTCGGCGATGATTTTTTTGATGTCGTAGCCAGTCATTGACCGCCAACTCAAATATCCCAAAACAACGTATTTGATGGACATGGGGAACCTCCTCAGGGTTTCTGTTATATACCATATGTTACTATTAACATATGGTACTGTCAACCCCAATTTGTTAGAGATGCTTCCTCACCGAGGAATCGCCCAGCCTCTTCGCTACGGGTTGCTTCGCAAAAATCTCCTGTGATATTCTGACGAATTCCATGCAAACGCGCGCCGTCCGTGTTTACATGTGTACCTGTTTACATGTCTACCTGTCTACGTGTATACTTGCCCCATGCTCCTCGCCATTGACCTCGGAAACACCAATCTGACCATCGGCCTCTACGAAGGCGAGACGCTCGTCCATCACTGGCGGCTCGCCACCGAGGACGCGCGCATGCCCGACGAATACGGCCTGCAACTGCTCGGCCTGTTGACTCACGTCGGCAAGACGCCCGCCGACCTGACAGGCATCTGCCTCGCATCGGTCGTCCCGCCATTGACGGGGCGCATCGCGCAGGCCTGCCGCGAGTATCTCAACTGCGAGCCGCTCATCGTGGACGCAGGCGTCAAGACGGGAATCAAAATCCGCTACGACGATCCCAAAGCGGTCGGCGCGGACCGCGTGGCCGACGCGGTCGCGGTCCACAAACTCTATGGCGGGCCCGCCTGCGTGATTGACTTCGGCACCGCCACCACCTTCAACGCCCTCACCGCCGACGGTCAATATCTTGGCGGCGCGATCACCGCAGGCATCCACCTCGCCGCCGACGCACTCTTCACGCACACCGCCAAACTCGCCCGCGTGGACATCCAGCGCCCGCCATCGGTCATTGGCCGCAACACGGTCCACGCCATGCAGTCGGGTCTGCTCTTCGGCTACGTCAGCATGGTCGAAGGGATGGTCGCCCGCTTCCGCAAGGAACTCGGCAACGACATGAAGGTCATCGCCACGGGCGGTCTCGCTGAGATCGTCGCGAAAGAAACCGACATCATCCAGGTCATCGCGCCGTGGCTCACGCTTGACGGTCTGCGGATCATTTGGGAACTCAATCAATAAATGAAAAAAATATTATTACTTGCTTTAGGGGTTTCTATCTTGTTATCTGGATGCGGCAGATCCACGACTGCGACTCCCACACCGACCTCTCATCCTCTGGAGGTGGTGCCATCTCTTCCCCCGACCAAAACTGCCACCGTGACCCCAACGTTTACCTCCACCCCAACCCTCACACCCCAACCCACGCCCACCTCGACGCGCGTCGCGCAGGGCCCGGGACTGGTCACCGTTCCGATTCTGCTCTACCACCACATCCAGGCCACGGACTATTTCAGCCGCTACCGCGTCTCGCCCGAACGATTCGAGCAGCAGATGAAACTGCTCCACGATTGGGGCTACGAGACCATCACCACCGAATTGCTGGTCAAAGCCGTCACCGAAGGCGCCGACCTGCCGCCGCGCCCGATCCTGATCACCTTCGACGATGGAGACGTGGACGTGTACGAGAATGCCTTCCCCATCATGGAAAAGTATGGTTTCAAGGGCGTGTTCTATCTGGTCAGCAATTTCGTGGGACAGCCGAATTACATCTCGGTCGAACAGGTGCAGGAGATGGCCGCCGCGGGCTGGGAGATCGGCAGTCACAGCATGAACCATACGGACCTGGTCCAGGTACCCGATAACCAGCGCACAGAGATCGTCGAATCGAAGGAACAGTTGGAATCATTGCTGGGTGTGCCTGTGAAAACTTTTGCGTATCCCTTCGGCAAGGCGGGCAGCGCCACAGTGGACTACGTCCGTTTTGCAGGATATATCGCCGCCATGGGACTGGGCTACACTGCCGAACAGGGCAAGGGAAATCTGTTCTTCCTGCAGCGCTGGGAAGTGCAAAGCAACTTCGATATGAAAGCCTTTATCGGTTACCTGCCCTGGGACGGCGACCCCGCTTTCATCCCCACCGATGCGCCTCTCGCGACGCCCGTCCCCGGCATCACACCGACGGAGAGCGGCACGCTGGTGCCGTAGAGTCCCAAATGAGCATGGAGGTTCATAACTGACCCTTGACACTAAATATGTTTTGCAGATAATAAAGTCCAACAGGCGAGCCAATCAAAAGGCGATGACAGAGGAAAGTAGACTGGCGGACGCTGCCAGAGAGACGCAAGACAAGGCTGAAACTTGCGCCCGGTCGAAACCAGTCGAAGTTCCCTCTCGAGCCGCTCAAGTGAATGGACTTTCTAGTAGTTTGAGCCGTTGTCCCGACGTTATCCGGGAGGCCGATGTTGGTCGGCGCGAAGTGGATCATGGAATGATCAATCTGGGTGGTACCGCGGGAACTCCCTCCCGTCCCATGTGTGGACGGGAGGATTCTTTTCGGAGGTCGTATGCTGGATAAATTACAGGAAATCGAAAATTCCGCGCGGGAGAGTCTCGCGGACGTGCGGGACGAGTCCGCGCTGGAGGCCTGGCGCGTGGCTCATCTGGGACGGAGTTCGCCGCTGATGCAGGTCTTTGCCGGGCTGGGGACACTCTCGAAGGAGGAACGCCCGGCCGTCGGGTCCGCGGCGAACCGTGTGAAGACCGCGCTCGAATCCGCGCTGGCGGAACGCGCCGAGGCGGTCAAGGCCGCGGCGCTGGCGAAATCCCTCGAAGAGGAAGCGCTCGACGTGACCCTGCCCGGGCGCGCCGTCCATCTCGGCCGCCTGCATCCGTCCACCCAGCAATTGCGGCGCGTGCTGGACATTCTGGCGGAGATGGGTTTCCAGGTCTATACCTCGCGCGAGGTGGAGACCGATGAAATGAATTTCCAACTGCTGAACTTCCCGCCGCATCACCCGGCGCGCGACATGCAGGATACATTCTTCGTGGAAGCGGAGGGCCGCGGCGACAACCCCATCCTGCTCCGCACGCACACATCGCCGGGACAGATTCACGCCATGCGCGAGTACGCCGCCATGGATCCCGAAAACCCGCCGCCGATTCGCATCGCGCTGCCGGGCATGTGTTTTCGCTACGAGCAGATCACGGCGCGTTCCGAGATTCAATTCAACCAGGTGGAGGGGCTGGTGGTGGGCGAGAACATCACCTTCGCGGACCTGAAAGGGACGCTGATTGATTTCGCGCATCGCATGTTCGGACAGACGGCGCGCACGCGTTTCCGCGCTTCGTACTTCCCGTTCACGGAACCGTCCGCCGAAATGGACGTAGAGTGTTTCGTCTGCGGCGGCAGGGGATGCGGGGTCTGCAAGAATTCGGGCTGGCTCGAAATCCTCGGGTGCGGCATGGTACATCCTGTCGTGTTGCAGAACGGCGGGTACGACCCGCGCCGCTATTCGGGCTATGCCTGGGGCATGGGGCCCGAGCGCCAGTTGATGCTGCGTTACAAGATAGATGACATTCGATATTTCTGGGGCAACGATTTGCGTTTCCTGGAACAATTCTAGGAGGCAGGAATGAAAATACCCCTTTCCTGGCTGAAAGATTACATTGACCTGGACGGCTTGTCCGTTGAAGACATCGCGCGCAAATTGACCCTGGCCGGTCTGGAAGTGGACGAGATCAAATACGCCGGCCTGCCGATGCCCGATGCAACCGCAAGCGGAATGCACTCCAGCGAACGGCACGAATTCAAGACCAGCGGCATTGCGTGGGACAGGGAGAAACTCGTCGTGGCGGAAATCCGCGCAGTGATGCCGCATCCCAACGCGGACCGATTGACTTTGCTCGATCTCTTCGATGGAACAGAACAGCAAACGGTTCTGACCGGCGCGCCGAATCTCTTCCCCCTGAAAGGCACAGGCAAATTACCCAAACCGATCAAAGCCGCGTATGCAAAAGAGGGCGCGACCCTCTACGATGGTCATGCCGAAGGCCTGCAATTGATGACCCTCAAACGGACCAAAATCCGCGGCGTCGAATCGTATTCGATGGTCTGCTCGGAGAAGGAACTGGGCATCTCCGACGAACACGAAGGTATCCTCCTGCTGGACGACGACGCACCCGTCGGAATGCCTCTGGCCGATTACATGGGCGATGCAGTGCTGGACATCAACATCGCGCCGAACATGGCACGCAACGCGAATGTCATCGGTGTGGCACGCGAACTCGCCGCGCTGACAGGCCGCGAACTCAAAAAGCCGTCCATTAAATTCAAGACCGAAGGCGATTCTGTGGAGGAACTCGTCTCCATCGAGATCACGAATCCCGAACTCAACCCGCGTTTCGTGCTGGGACTCATCCGCGACGTGGAAATCAAACCGAGCCCCTACTGGGTACAGCGGCGGCTCAGACTGGCGGGGATGCGCCCCATCAACAACATCGTAGACGCCACCAACTACGCCATGCTCGATCTCGGCGAACCTCTTCACGCCTTCGACTACGATGTACTCGTTGCGCGCGCTGAGCGGAGCGGCAGCGGAGACGAAGCGCGCGTCAAAATCATCACCCGCGCCGCGCGCGACGGCGAGAGACTCACCACCCTCGACGGCGTGGAACGCACGCTTTCCTCCACGAACGTCCTGGTTTGCGACAAGAAGGGTTCACTCTCCATTGCGGGCGTGATGGGCGGCGCCGAGTCCGAGGTCACGGAAAAGACGCGCAACATCCTGCTCGAAGGCGCGGCCTGGAACTTCATCAACATCCGCCGCACCGCCAGACAGCACAATCTCCCCTCCGAGGCCTCCTTCCGCTTCTCGCGCGGCGTGCATCCCGCGCTGGCCGAGCAGGGCGTCCGTCGCGGCCTGCAACTCATGGCCCAATGGTCGGGAGGCAAAGTCGCGCCCGGGCTCGCGGATAACTATCCCCTCAAACCCAGGGACCCGGCCATCACGGTCACACCGAAGGACGTGAAGCGTTTGCTCGGCATCGAACTGACGGCAAAACAGATCGCCGAACTGCTCACGCGGCTCGAATTCAAATGTACGGTCGAGAAGAACGCAGTCAAAGCCAAAACCCCGCCGCACCGTCTCGACATCGGCGAGGGTGTTGTCGGCCTGGCGGACGTGCTCGAAGAGGTGGCGCGCAGTTACGGTTACGACAACATCCCCGAAACGCGCATGGCCGATACGCTCCCGCCGCAGATCGGTAATCCCATTTACGAATGGGAGGAACGCGTGCGCGATATCCTCGTCAGCCTCGGCCTGCAGGAAATCGTCTCGTATCGTATGACCTCGCCCGAACGCGAGGGCCGCCTCGCCGCGCACAAAGACCATGTGATGCTCGCCAATCCCATCACGCCCGAACGGCGCGTCCTGCGCCGAAGCCTGCTCGCCTCCGTGTTGGAGGTCGTCGAGAAGAACGCGCGCGCCGAGTCGCTGGCTATGTTCGAGATCGGCCCCATCTTCGAGCCGAGGAAGAACGACCTGCCCCATGAACCGCGCCGACTCGCGCTGGCGATGACCGGCCTGCGAGGGGTGACCGCGTGGGACGTGAAGGACCCATCCAACTTCGACTTCTATGACATGAAGGGACGCATCGAACTCCTTTTGAGCGGCCTCCGTCACACGGACGTTTCCTACTCTGTGAGCGCATCCGTTAACTATCTCCACCCGGGCAAAGCCGCCGAAGTGAAGGTCGGCGCGCGGAGCGTCGGCGTCTTCGGCGAACTGCATCCGCTGATTAAGCAAAAATACGAATTCGGCGACGCGCCCGTCATCGTCGCGGAATTCGACCTGGATGCGCTCCGCGAGGCAACGCCCTCGTATGAAATCACGCCGGTGCCTGAGTTCCCGCCCGTCTACGAAGACATCGCCGTCATCGTGGACGAATCGGTTGAGGCGGCGCGCGTCGAAAGCCTCATCCGGCAGACGGGCGGAAAGACCGTCGCGGGCATCCGCCTGTTCGACGTCTACCGCGGCGAGCAGATCGGCGCGGGCAAGAAGTCGCTGGCTTACAGCCTGACGTACCAGGCTCCCGACAAAACCCTGACCGATGCAGAGGCCGCCGCGATTCGGAATAAGATCGTCAAACGCCTCGAGCAGGAAGCCGGCGCGAAGTTGAGGAGTTGACAGTACGGATGGGGCACAACCACTTATTGCGCTTCACGACAGCCACCGGTATACTTGGCCAAACCACTTCGCCAGAGGAGAATACGGAATGAACAGAAACACCGGTATGATTATCACCATCGTCACCGCCCTGTTGTGCAGTTGTTGCGCGCTGTTTGCCTGCATCATGGGATTCGGCGCCATCACAGGCAACGGAACCATCACGATTGGGGACACCGTTCAGCCGATGCCGCCCACATTTGGTTACGTCTTTCTCTGCCTGTCAGTCCTCTTCATCATTGTGCCGGTCATCGTCGGCTTTGTGACCCTGCGCAAAAAGCCCGAAGCACCGGTCAGCAACGAACCGCTTCCCCCGGCCTCATAAGTCACACGAAAACATAATCGGGCGGACCTGTGTCCGCCCGATTTGATTCCACGACAGTCACTCACCTGACTTCAATGGTGAGACTGAACGTACAGAAGACGCTCCCTCTCCGCAGGCCCCATTTGGTGGTATAGGTGCCGTCGGCACTGGGGGCGATCATATCTACAGTCAGCGTAACGCCATCGCCCACGGCGACAGTGATCGGCAGATCATACGCTTTTGTTTTATGGAACTTGTCGCCACTGACGTAGATATAATCCACGCTGTTGCGATCCCAGGCCCTGGTGCCCGTGTTCTTGACGGTCCATTTTGCGTCGAAATCTGCTTTGGGAGAGAAGATCGTGCCATTGGCGGGACTCAGTGCTGTTAAATCGCAGTCATAATCCCCGCCCGGTCCAACCTCAGAGGCAGAAGTCGGTTTGGGGGTGAACGTGAAGGTCGGCAGTCTGAACACGACCGTGAGGGTCGGCGTGGGGGTTTCCGTCGGTGTACGGCTCGGCGTGGGAGTCACGCTGGCTGTGGGCGTGGCAGATGGCAGAAAGACGGCAGTCTGCGACGCGGCCGCGTTGGCCGTCGAGGCGATGATGGTTTCCACCGAGCCGGGCCCCTGGATGGGAAGAGGTGTCGCCAGAGGCAGGGTCGGCACACAGGCAAGCGTGAGTGCGACGATCACAGCCCCAAGAAATGGGCGAAATCGCATGGATTTCATCTTGCACATCCCCGGAGGCAAACGCATTTCAGCTCGATTAATTCTGGCCCGGCGGGTAGATCACGCGGATGGCTACATAGGGAGTGCAGAAGTGCGTGCCGTGATTGAGCGACCAAGTCATCACGAATATTTTACTCCCCTCCTTCTTGGTCACATCGGGAGCGATCACCTCGATCATCAGCGTGATGGTTTCACCCGGCTTGACATTCTGGCCGATGGTCATGTCCGCCGTGGGCGACATATCCGTGCCGCCGATATACTCGAAATCCCAGCTGGCATCCCAGGTCACGGTGCCGGTGTTCTTGATGGTCCAGTATTTGTCGAAGGAATCGCCGGGCTTGAATTCGGCGCCGTCGTAAGGTTTCTCAGACACTACGGTACAGGAATACGAGGTGGTCGTGTTGCCCCCCCCGCCTCCGCCGCCTCCCCCGCCTCCGCTCGGAACGATCACAAAGGGAGTGGGCGAGGCCAGCAATGGCGAGGTGGGAAGGACAAACGGCGTGCTCGTTGCTACCGGAGTGGACGTTGGTGTCTCAGTGAAAGCGGCGGCCGCCTGGGCGGTGGCTGCATCCGCGGCGGCAATCGTCATCGCGACCGAAGTCTCGATCTGGGATTGAATCTGCTCCGGACTTTGGGTCGGCTGGCCGGGCGCGCAGGCCGCCAGGATCAGAGTCAACGCCGTCAGGATATAAACCACTCGGGTTATTTTTGAAAACATATCGCTCTCCTTCTTCATAAGTTATTCATCTGCTGAAATGAGATGAGCTCATTTCAACACGCCACGAGTCACTTCCCCTCGCCAGAACCGATCCCCAGCGGCTGCCATTTCTTCTCATCTTTCAGGCGATGCTGGATGCCCTGACGATCATGCACCTCGTCGAAGCCTTCCGGCTTGATGAACATCTGCTCGCCGTCGAGCAGGCCGTGGACGCCGGCCTGGCCAGGCTCCGGGCGTTTCTCGCCCTTGAACTTGGCCGCGTCGCTGGGGAGATAATCGGTGGGTTCCTCGTACGTGGTCACGTAACCTTCGTAATTTCGCAGGATAACTTTATGGTCAGACATGCTCAGCAGGTAATTCGGCATGATGGGAATCTTTCCGCCGCCGCCCGGCGCATCAATGATGTATAGCGGGACCGCGTAGCCGGAGGTATGTCCGCGCAGGCCTTCCATGATCTCGATGCCCTTGGCCACCGGCGTGCGGAAGTGACCGGCGCCCTCCACCAAGTCACACTGGTAGAGATAGTACGGGCGGACACGGATGCGCACCAAGTCCTGCACCAGTTTGCGCTGGATGTGGACATTGTCGTTGATACCCGCCAGAAGCACCGACTGGTTGCCAAGCGGGATGCCCGCCCTCGTAAGACGATCACAGGCCTGCTCGAGTTCCTTCGTGATCTCGTTCGAGTGGTTGACATGGATGTTCATCCACAGCGGATGATATTTGGCCAGCATGTCGCACAGTTCCTGCGTGACGCGCATCGGCATGAAGACCGGCACGCGCGAGCCGATGCGCACGATCTCGATATGCGGGATCTCGCGCAGGCGGCCGAGGATTTCCTCCAGAATTTTCGGGGCCAGCACCAGCGGATCGCCGCCGGAGAGTAGTACGTCGCGCACCTGAGGCGTCCGCTTAAGATATTCGATCTGCATCTCGAACTCGGCGCGCGAGAACGTCTGGCCGGGATCGCCGACGATGCGCGAGCGCGTGCAGTAGCGGCAATACGACGCGCACTGGGTCGTTACCAGCATGAGCACCCTGTCGGGATAGCGGTGGACCAGCCCCGGCACGGGCGAGTGGCGGTCCTCTGCCAGCGAGTCTTCCATCATCGCGGTGAAGGACTGCATCTCCTCGGCGCGTGGGATGATCTGCTTGCGGGTCGGATCGTCGGGGTCGTCCGGGTCAATCAGGGATATAAAGTAAGGCGTCACATCCACGCGGAACAGGCCCTGAGTCTGGAGCGCCTTGCGCTCGGAGTCGGTCAACGGGAAGACCTTTTCGATCTCTTCCGCAGTGTTCAAGCGGTGGCTCAACTGCCAGCGCCAATCATTCCATTTTTCATCGGGCACGTCGGCGTAAATTTGCGCACGCTTTGATACAAAGGGGGTCGGCATTTTATCCTCCGGAGGTGAAATCAGGAACGCTAAAGGGAACGCACATATGTCGCGGAGGGTCATGATCGGGCCGGAAGAACCCGGCCGGGGAACCACAGGATTCCATCATAAAAGGTATTGTAAAAGCAAAGTTGGGGCGGGTCAATGTCGGATTCCCGCATGGGCAGGGTAGTACAATAGGGGTAGATCAAAGGAGCCTGTCATGACCCTTGAAGGCACACACGGGCTGTGGGGCGACCTGCACCGCCCCGACCTTTCCCCCAAACAGACAGATTTCAGCATCCTCGGCATTCCATTCGATGGCCTCGCCAGCGCGCGCAAGGGCGCGGCGCTCGCGCCCGAACGCATCCGCTTCTGGTCGCGGCATGTGACCCCGTTCAGCGAGGACCGGACGCGGCTGGCAGGTATGACCGTCTGCGATTTGGGCGACATTTCCATCTCGCGTCCCGAATCGGACTTTGGGCTGGTCGCCCAAAAAGTGGCGGGGCTCCCGAACCTCCCCATCCTGCTCGGCGGCGACCACTCGGTGACCATTCCCATCTTCCAGGGCCAGCGCGAACGCTACGCGGGCAAACGTCTCGGCGTGTTGTGGGTGGACGCGCATCCCGACCTGTGCGACGAGTTCGACGGCTCGCGTCTTTCCCACGCCTGCGTCCTGCGACGCGGCATGGAATATGGGATCCGCGCCGAGGATATTTGCATGATCGGCCTGCGCTCGTGGGAGGACCAGGAGATTGACTTGATCGAGAACGGCGGCCTGCACGTATTCACCGCCTCGGATGTGGCGGAACTGGGGATGAAATCCGTCGCCGCGGATGCGCGCAGGATTCTCTCGCGCTGTGACGCGGTGCACATCTCGCTGGACATTGACTGCCTCGACCCGTCCGCCGCGCCGGGGACGGGCATCCCCGAATTCGGCGGCCTCACCAGCCGCGAGGTCCTGACTCTGATCAAATCTTTGCTGGGACTTCCCCTCGTCGGCCTGGATATAGTCGAGGTCGCGCCGCCGCTCGATCCCTCCGAGTCCACGGTCTTCGCCGCGCTCAAGATCGTCATGGAATTCATCGCGGTCGTGGTAAGAGGCAGGGCGTGATATGAAGGTCAATCTGGATGAATTGCAAGTGCAATATTACCCAGAGCAGGGACGATTCGAGATTCGCGCGGGCGGTCATGTCGCAGAATTGACCTACACCTTGCACAGAGGGACAATCATCTTCACGCATACAGGCGTGCCGTCTGAATTGGAGGGACAGGGCGTTGGCTCAAAACCCGTGAAGGCGGGATTGGAATATGCGCGCGAAAACGACTTGAAGATCAAGTCGCTGTGCTGGTTCGTGACGCGATACCTGCAACGGCATCCTGAATACCAGGCTTAACACAGAAACCCGATTTCTTCGAGAAATCGGGTTTCTTATCCCTGGGGGGAGGGAGGGATTCGAATATCATCCCCTCGATGGGGCGCACGGCGGAACAAAAAAACGCGCTCCTCACGGAACGCGTTTTTCTTCTGGCGGGGAGGGAGGGATTCGAATATCATCCCCTCAATGGGGACGCACGGCGGAACAAAAAAACGCACTCCTCGCGGAACGCGTTTTTCTTATGGCGGGGAGGGAGGGATTCGAACCCTCGGCTGAGTTTAACCCCAGCACTCACTTAGCAGGCGAGCCCAATCGGCCTCTCTGGCACCTCCCCGGGTGCGCTGTCTATTTTACCCGAAGAATGACGAGCGGAGGGAGTGGGATTCGAACCCACGTGGACTTGCGCCCAACATGTTTTCAAGACATGCGCCTTCAGCCGCTCGGCCATCCCTCCGGGCGCGAGGATTTTACCATAAACGGTTGGGGAATCAGAACGCTGACCACATGCCTTTCAAAGCAGGCATTGAATGTTCTCCCTCGACCCTATTTGAGAGGCCCAAAATCCTTACTGTTTTGTAAGCCGGGCCAAAATTAACTGAATTGTAAAGATTATATGCCCGCCGGGTATTGCATGGGAAAAGAGAAGAAATAGAATATTACTGAAGGAGATTTTTGTATGGCGAAGATCTCTTCAAAGCAGGTAAAAAGACAGATCTACATCAATCCGATTCAGGGCCCGGTGGTCATCGTGCTGATCGGAACCTTTATATTTCTTTCTTTGTTTTCCGCCAGCACATACCACGCCATTAGTACCGCACTGGAAACTTTGAATAACGCCCGCAACACCGCTTCTGAAAGTGGGCCTGTCTCGCTCGCCTCGGACCTGCAATATTGGAGTACTAACTGCAGTCATGGCTGGTCCTCGGATGCGAAGTGTGACGGTATAGTATCAAGAGTCCAGCTCTGTTCGGAAAGCATCGCCTCAAAGTACTGTTCAGACTATGCTGTCTACATGCAACAATTTCTGGATCAACCATAGACGTCCGCAAAGTTTCTGAAATAGAGTGAAGTCTCCAAATCCAGGATTTGGAGACTTTTTATTTCGTCAGCCC
>DAOTXP010000279.1:0-11364 GCA_034435275.1 Anaerolineales bacterium
CGCCTACATCGTGCAGGTCAGCCTGGGCGATACGCCCCAACAGAGCATCGCCTACAAGACGATTTTCGCGGTGGGCATGCTGCTCTTTGTGATGACGCTCATCATGAATTTGATCAGCAATTGGATCACCCGCCGCTATCGGGAGGTGTACGAATGAACGGATTTTTTGCAAACGAGGACGGGCGCTTCACTCCCCGCCTGAACCTGCGTCTGCGCTTCGGACGGGGATTCGAAGCCATCAGCCTCGCCGCTGTGACCCTCGGCCTGATTGTCCTCTCTGTCCTGCTCCTCGATATTATCCTGGACGGCTACAAGTGGCTGCGTCCCGAATTTTTCACGGAGTTTCCCTCGCGCTTCCCTGAAAAATCGGGTCTGCGTTCCGCCCTGCAAGGCTCGTTGTGGATGATCAGCCTGACGGCGCTGATAGCGTTTCCCATCGGCGTGGGCGCGGCAATCTACCTCGAAGAATATGCTCCCGATAACTGGTTCACGCGCTTTATCGAAATCAACATCTCCAACCTGGCGGGCGTGCCGTCCATTATTTACGGTCTCTTGGGTCTGGGCTTGTTCGTGCGCGGTCTGGAACTCGGTCGCAGTGTGCTGGCTGGCTCCATGACCATGGCTTTGTTGGTGCTGCCCATCCTCATTGTCTCGGGGCGCGAGGCGATCCGCGCCGTGCCGCAATCGCTTCGCCATGCATCGCTGGCGCTGGGCGCCACCCAATGGCAGACCACCCAAAATCATGTTCTGCCGTATGCCATGCCCGGCATCCTGACTGGCACAATCCTTGCCGTGTCACGTGCCATCGGTGAGACGGCGCCGCTCATCACTATCGGGGCGCTCACCTACATCCGCTTCGACCTGCAAGGTCCGCTGGATTTGTTCACCGTCCTGCCGATCCAGATCTTCAACTGGGTTTCGCTTCCCAAGGCGGAATTTCAGGAACTGGCGGCGGCAGGCATCATCGTTTTGCTGGCTGTCTTGCTGAGCATGAACGCGCTCGCCATCATTTTACGCAATCGCTTGCAGATCAGGTGGTAACATGTTTGAAAATCTCGACATCGCCCTCAGTGTAAAAAATCTCAACGTCCGTTACGGAGATTTCCTGGCATTGGAAAATATCTCCATGGACATCCCGGCGCGTCAGATCACATCCATCATCGGCCCATCGGGATGCGGCAAGTCCACCTTCCTGCGCTGTTTCAACCGCATGAACGATCTGGTGGCAACCGCCAGGGTGGACGGTGAAGTGCTGTTCTACGGGCAGAACATCTACGACTCGAAGATCAATCCTGTGGAAGTCCGCCGCCATATCGGCATGGTCTTCCAAAAGCCAAACCCGTTCCCCAAGTCCATCTATGAGAACGTGGCGTACGGTCCGCGCATCAATGGTTTCAAGGGAAACATGGATGAATTGGTCGAACGTTCGCTTCGTCAAGCCGCGCTGTGGGATGAGGTGAAGGATGATCTGAAAAAGTCCGCCCTGGCGCTTTCGGGCGGACAACAGCAGCGTCTATGCATTGCGCGCGCCATTGCCGTCGAACCGCAGATCATTCTGATGGACGAGCCCGCCTCCGCGCTCGACCCAATCGCCACGCTCAAGATCGAAGAGTTGATGCAGGAACTCAAGAAAAATTACACCATTGTGATCGTGACCCACAATATGCAGCAGGCCGCCCGCGCTTCGGATTACACCGCGATGATGATGCTTTCCAGGGAAGGCGAGCGGTCGGGTACGGTCATCGAATTCGATGAAACCAAGACAATCTTCACCCGTCCCGTTGACAAGCGCACCGAAGATTACGTCACCGGTCGGTTTGGGTAAAAAGAGAAGGGTTTATAATCCATGCACCGCGAGAGAAAAGAGGCTGGTATGCTCCGAAAGACTTTCGATAACGAACTGCAACAGGTAAAGGACGAGATCCTTGTGCTTGGCAGCATGGTGGAACAGGCCGTGGCCAATTCGATGGACGCGCTCAAGAAGCGCGATATCCAGGCCTCACACGACATTTACAGACAGGATCGCAAGATCAACGAGAAGCGCTTCGAAATCGAGAATCAGTGCATGATCCTGATTGCCACCCAGCAGCCGATGGCGCGCGATTTGCGCCTGCTGGCGTCCATATTGGACGTGGCCTCCGAATTGGAGCGGATGGGCGATTACGCCAAGGGGATTGCCACCATCAACATCCGCATGGGGGATGAGCCTCTGCTCAAACCCTTGATTGATTTGCCGCGCATGGCGGTCAAAGCCTCGGACATGCTGCATCGCGCCCTGACCGCCTTCGTCAACGCCGACGTAGTTGCGGCGCGCGAGATTCCCAAAGAGGACGACGAGGTGGATGCCCTGTATGTGCAGATCTACCGCGAACTGATGACCTTCGTGATTCGCGACCCGAAGACCATCGAACGCGCCAATATGCTTCTGTGGGCCGCCCACAACATGGAGCGCATGGCCGACCGCGTCACCAACATCTGCGAGCGGACGATCTTTGTTGCCACCGGCGAGATCAAGGAATTGCAGACCACCTACGATGAGATCGAGCGCATGGATGACGATAAACCCGCCTCGTAAGGTGCTCTTTCTCTGCACCGGCAACTCCTGCCGTTCACAGATGGCGGAAGCCGTCGTCAACGCCCGCCTCTCGAAAGAATGGCGGGCGTACAGCGCCGGTACGCAGCCTGCGGGTTACGTCCATCCGATGGCGACCCAGGCGCTGGCTGAACTCGGCATTCGGCACGAGGGCCGTTCGAAATCCGCCGATGAATTTCGCGACATGGCTTTCGACCTGGTGGTCACCGTTTGCGACGACGCCAACGAATCCTGCCCGGTCTGGCTGGGGCGCGGGAAGCGCGTCCATCTCGGCTTCCGCGATCCCGCCAGGGCGGAGGGGACAGATGGAGAACGGATGCGGGTCTTTCGTCAAGTGCGAGACGAAATTCTCGAAAAGATTCCCCGGTTGTTGAGCCGAGGAAGCGATTCTTAAGGTCAGCCCCCTGTCCATTTGGGCTTGTGGTTTGGGCACGGTTTGGTAAAATTACGCCACTGACTATCTAAGAGGAGAATCCATGAAAAAGCCTTTGATTGCCCTTTCGCTTTTGTTGCTCGCCAGCCTGGCCTGTTCGACGCTCTCGGTGCCCGGCGGGGGAGGGGAGGACGTGACGCCTCCCCAGAATAACAGCGACATTCTGTTCCAGGATGATTTCTCGAATCCCTTCAGCGGCTGGGATCGCGTCTCCGATGGTGGAAACGTGACCGATTACGGTGACGGCGTCTACCACATGTATGTCGCCGAGTCTCAATTGGACATCTGGGCCAACCCGGGCAAAAACTTCACCGACGTTTCGGTGGAAGTGGACGCGACCAAGATCGGCGGCCCCGACGCGAACCTGGAAGGCTTGATCTGCCGTTACAATAGTTCTGGCGGCTTCACGTTCTACATGTTCCTGATCGGCGCGGACGGCTATTACATCATCGCCCGCGTGGACAACGGCGCGCAGACCGGCATCTCCTCCGAGCAGATGCAGCAGAGCAGTGTGATTCGGACCGGCAATGCCACCAACCGCATCCGCGCGGACTGCATCGGCCCGAACCTGAGCCTCTACGTCAACGGTCAGTTGGTCGCCTCCGCCACCGACTCGACCTACACCAGCGGCGACGTCGGCCTGCTGGCGGGTACCTTCGAAACGCCCGGCGCGGACATCAACTTCGACAATTTCGTGGTGAGACAGCCGTAACGGTGTGTTGAATCAAAAACGGCCCGACGTGTCAACGCCGGGCCGTTTCGATTCCCGAACCTTATGCCTGTCCCTGTGCGGGCACGCGCTTCGGGCGATTGGAGAATCTCAACCCGAGGAAGACTGCCACGAAGTACGCACCGTAGGCCAGCATCTCGGTCAGCGACGGGTTGCCGTTATAACCGAACAAGGCCTTGAGCAATTGCCCGAAGGTGGAGTTCTCATCCACAATGGTGTTCACATCCCAGACGTGTTCGATGACCGCGGGAATCCAGCCGACCTCGTTGAACTCGTGGACGCCGTGCGCGACGAGTCCCGCCGCGAAGAGGATGAGCAGAAAGCTGGTCACCTGGAAGAAGCGGTGCAAGTCGAGGCGGATGATGGCGGAGAAGATGGACCAGCCGAGCAGGATGGAGGTGCCGAGACCGAGGATCGCGCCAAGGGTGGTCTGCAACCAGTCGGTGGCGAAGACGGAAGCGGTGAGGAAGAGGGCGAGTTCGATGCCTTCGCGCAGGATGGCGATGAAAGCGACGAAGAAGACGGCGCGCTTGCCCGTGGTGAAGGCCGCTTTGTGGATGTCCGCTTCGAGGTCCGATTTGAGCGTGCGGGCGGTGCGGCTCATCCAGAAGATCATCCAGGTGAGGAGCGCGGCGGCGGTGATCATCGTGATGCCTTCGAAGATCTGCTCGCCCGCGCCTTCAAAAGAGAGGCCGAGATTTGTGAGCAGGATGGCGGCAAGCAGGCTGAGCGCCGTGGCCGAGAGAGTCCCCAGCCAGACGGCGGGAATCAACTCCGTGCGGCGCATTTGACGCAGCGCGCCGAGCACGATGCCGATAATGAGCGCGGCTTCGATGCCTTCACGGAGGGAAAGCAGGTAACTTGGGAGCATGGGCACCTCGATAAGGTTTGGTTGGTGTTGGCGGGATTTGTTTCTCGCCATGGTTGGCGGGGGATTCATCTCCCAACCGATATAAAAATCAGCCTATTTCAGGCTGATTTATCGTAAAAATTGTATCATGCAGGGTGGGGAATTGCCAAGATATTTATCACATTTTTCATAGATATTCGTCATCACGGATTTGGGACAGGGCGTGAAGTTTGGGAGGCCGAGTTCCCCTTCTTCCTATTCACCAAGCAATTTCTTAACCTGTTTCTTCAACGGAGGCAAATCGTTCTTGGCGGTGTCCCAAATGATGTTCAGATTGATTTCGCGATAATCGTGGACAATTTTGTTCCGAATCGCCCGCATGAACGTCCACGGAAGTTCGGGATGTTTCTCCTGGAATTCATCGGAGACATTGTTTGACGCTTCGCCGATGATCTCGATCTGGTGCATGACTGCATCCTGCATCATGTGGTTTTCAAGGAAGTCTTCCTTATCCACTCCGCGCAGGTAACTTTCAATCCACTTGATGGCGTCCAGCACATCGCCGAGGTAGGTGAGATCAATTTTGTTCTTCATACAAAACCACCCTGTCTTTCTCGATGAATGGTTTGCGCCGCGGATTGAGACCTTCCTCCGTCACCAAATCCACCTCGCGCCCCAATTCCTTTTTCAGTTCCTGTTCCAGCCGTATGACTTCAAACAGCCCAAGCGCGGGCCGCAAATGGGACGGTTTGAGCGCCACCAGCAGGTCAATGTCGCTTTCGGCGGTCTCCTCGCCGCGCGCGTATGAGCCGAATACAGAAATTCGCTTGACATACGGCTTTAACAAAGGGGTAACTTTTTGTCCCAGGCTGGCAAAGCGGGAATTGGAATCGCCAATCGCCGCGCGCTTTTTCGGCACGGATTTGGCGCGGGAATTCCTGAAACGCAATGTTGATTGAGCCATGCTCGGATTATATCAGGAGCGCATCCCTATTCGTTTATTCGTGGACAAAATTCGTGGACGGTCTCTCCCCAGAATCAAAACCTGCCCTGAGTGCTTCGCGATCGAAGGGAGGCGGCGTGACAGCCGCCTTTTGGTTTGAAATATGTGATAGGGCTGAGAATGAAAAAACATCAACCCTTTTGACGCTTTGAGAAAAATTCCTCTTCTTTATATAGTTGAGAAAGTTTTTTCTTCAATGCTGTTGGTAATTTGAACCTCTTTTCAACAAATTCTATGGCTAAAGATAATCTGGCAGGTGATTCTTTCGGTAGTTTCTCTAATATTTCAAACTCTTCTCTTGTGAGAATTCCATTATAAATTTCTTCTCCGCGGAAGGGCATACTTCCCTTGTTCTTGAGGCATGCATTTATCTTCCATTCAAAAAATAAAATCCCTGCTTGTGATTGCTTGGCCTCGAAACGGGATATTTCTTCTGCATGGATTTCATCTTGCCTTCTCAAAAACCATTTGTAGAAATCAACAACTTTATTTCTGTATTTGTCAATAGTTTCTAGGATGTTGATATCCCCTTTATGCTCATTCAAGTATTGTTTGGCTTTCGCGTTCCAGCCGTCAAATTGGCGTAAGTCCTTTTGAGCAAGGAACACTGTCCACTCTTCAATGTCTCCATTTGCTGTAGGTTGTACTGACACACTTAAGCCGATTGATGGGGCTCTGTAATGCTGGCAATATTCTCTGAGATCTTGAACGAACTGGGATAACGGATCCTCTGCAAAATCTAACTTGACACGCTCTTGGTATTCTGGAAATGAATTTTGTTTTTTATAAAGCTTGTTATTCAAATTCCTCGAATGGTCAACTAAGGATTTTGCTGCTGCAACAAAGTTGTGCAGGCGTCGCAGAATATCCATCTGAACTAAACGAAGTTGATCTTGATTTCTTGGGCTTACAAGTTCGTATTTAATTCGATCTTTCAGTAGCACTTCAACAATATTCTTGAATTCCGTGTAATTGACATCAAAAATGTAGAGTGATGTTTCGAATCCTAAAAGTTCCTGCCTAAGCTTGTACTCGGGCATTTTGAGTAATTCATCCATAACCTCGGCAGCAACAATTCTTTTTTGATGTTTACCCATCTTTGGAATTACTTCCCCTTCTTATGCCCCGCCGCGGACTTCTTCCCCATCCTCCGATACGGCGGCATATCCACCACATGGACTTGACTCTTCGTCGCGTCGAGGATCTTATTCCACAGCCCAGGGTAATTGACCGCGAATGAGTCGGGCTTGAGCGTGGAGGTGATAACCGTCGGCAGGTGGGCGTAATAGCGATGGTTCAAAATTTGGTAGAGTTTGTCCTCCGCCCAGACGGAACTGGTGCCGCTCTCTTTCAGGTCGTCGAGGATCAGCATGGGGGTGGTTTTAATTTCGTTGAAGCGGCGATCAAATGAAACGTCCGAAGTGGGGCGGAAGGTTTGGCGCATGTAGTCGAGCAGGTCGGCCACTTCCACGAGGAGGGCCTGTCCGCCCAGGTCAATGCGATAGTTGCCGATAGCCGCCGCGAGGTGGGTCTTGCCGCTGAACGAACTTCCCAGCAATACGAACCAGCCCTCGGGTTCCTCCGCGAACGCAATCGCCGCAGTGACCGCCTTCCGCAGCGTCTTGAGATCCTCCTGCGTCACCTTGACGCGCGTGATCTCCTTGTCCTTGACCTTGTTGCCGAAGCGATCCTGTTTCTCGGTGGTGGTGGTCGTCACCGCTTCCTTGCCGAGTTCGTCCTCGCGCGTCTCGAAACTTCGGAAGGTCATGGCCTTCATCTCGGGCAGGGATAACATCGAAATGCCAGGGTTGCTCGTCTCGGTGGGACGGCGGTAATCGGGCGCGGTGATCCGCACGTGCGCCACAAACTCCTCGTCTTGCAGGCGCGAGCGAATGCGGCTCTCGATCTCGTCGAGCATGAGATTCGTGGTGATGACCGTCGGCAGTTTGTTGATGTAACGGTAGTTCATGATCTGGAACAATTTTTCCTGCGCCCAGCCCGTGGCGTTCTGCGTGCCGAAATCGTCCAGCACGAGCAGGTCAGCGTTGCGGACTTCCTCGAAGCGCGCCTCGAAGGTGGTCTCGGGATCGCTGAAGGCGAAGCGCAGCGAGTCGAGCAGGTCAGGCACGGTGATGAACAGCGTCGGCGTGCCCATGTTCACTGCGAAATTTGCAATCGCGGCCGCGAGATGAGTCTTGCCGCAGCCGTATCCGCCTTCGATCAACAGCCAGCCCTGCGGATTGCGCGCGAAATTCTCCGCCACCTCGCGCGCGGCCTGCAGACTGTGCGCGTCCTGCGGCGTCATGAACTTGGCGTTTTTATTTCCCCGCGCGTCAAAATTCTCGAACGTTAAATGACTCAAGCGGTCGAGGCGGCTCATCTCGAACAGACGCTCCCGCGCGCCCGCGGCAATGTCCGCCGCGCGGCAGACGCACGCCTCCAGCCGACCGAAGCGCGGATCGCCCAGCGGCACATCGAAGCGCACGTAGCCCGCGCCGCGGCAATGCGGACAGTTCGGGTCGCCCAACGTTGGGGCGACGCTTGCCGTCGCCCTACTCGCGGAAGTATTCGGCAAACTCGCCTTCGGTGTATCGCTTGAAATCCTTGACAGCGTCTTCCCGATTTTTTCTTTCATCTTTGCCTTTTTCCTTCCACCGTTTCAAAATCGCTTCCACGTATTTCCAATTGCGCACGTTCTTCGCCACCGCGATCTCGAAGGCCTCCTCGAACCATGCGCTCGGATATTCCTTCTCGGCCTCGCGCAGCATGTCTGCGATGAGCGGGGTCAGCGCGCCGATGTTCTGCTCGTACAACGTGAACACATTCGACCGTTCCACGAGCGGCGCGGATGTCACCTGCGACGGGTCGAACTTCCCGCTCTGGATGGCCTCCACAGACGCGCGTCCGCGCGGGCTATTCAGGAAGAAAAACTCCCCCGCCTCATTCTCGACTTTGAGCAGGCTCCCGCGCGCCACGGCCTTATCCACGCCCGAAGCGAACTCGCCAAAGTCGGCACGCCGCAAAAAGCGGATGGGCCCCTCCTGATGCTCGACGAGCCACAGCGCGTATAGTGTGGCCCGCAACTCGTCCGCGTCGTCAATTTGATGCAATAACTCGCGGAAGAACGTATCTGGCACGGAGGTGAATGTTTCGGAGGAGGTAAAGCCGTTGAAGGTGGGCATAGTTCATAACCACCCGTCATTGCGAGCGAAGCGAAGCAATCTCCTGCTGCGTGGGGATTGCTTCGTCGGGAAGAACACCCTCCTCGCAATGACGGAATTACCAATTACTCATTGAGCTGCACATGCTTCGTCGCCGCGTTCTCGAACTTGGCCAGCGCGCTGCGGAAGATCAACTCCACGCTGCCGACAGGTCCATTGCGGTGTTTGGCAATGATGATTTCGGCGATATTCTGCTTGGCCGTATCCTTCTCGTATTGATCGGGACGGTAAATGAACATGACGATGTCGGCGTCCTGCTCCAAAGATCCCGATTCTCTCAAATCGGATAGCACCGGCCGCTTGTCCGAGCGTTGCTCCACCGCACGACTCAACTGGGCCGCAGCCAGCACAGGGACATTCAACTCGCGCGCCAATACCTTGAGATTTCGCGAAATGTACGAAACCTCCTGCACACGGTTTTCCGTGCGCGTGTCGCCCCCCATCAGTTGCAGGTAATCGAGGATGATGAGGTCGAGGCCAAATTCGAGGTGCAGGCGGCGGCATTTCGTCCGCAGTTGAAGCGGGGTGATGGCGGGCGTATCGTCGAGGAAGATTTTCGTATCCGACATGACCTCGATGGCGTGGGTGAACAGCGGCCATTCGTCGTCGTTCAATTTTCCCGTCCGCATGCGCTGTGAGTCGATCCCCGTCTCCTGTGCCAGCAAGCGCTGGACGACCTGTTCGTTGGACATTTCCAGCGAGAAGATGGCGACGTGCTTCTTGTGAGTCAACGCGGCGTTCTTTGCCACCGAGAGCAGGAAACCCGTCTTACCCTGACCGGGACGCCCGGCGATGATGAGCAGGTCGGAAGGTTGCAGGCCCGAAAGCATTCGGTCCAAGTCAATGAAGCCGGTCGGCACGCCGAAGATTTCGCCGGGACGCTTGGAGAGGTCATCCACGCGGTCGTAGTAATCCGAGAGCACCTGGCGGATGGGTTGCAGGTCGTGGCGCAGACGCCGCTCGCTGACGTTGAAGACCGCCTTCTCGGACTCGTTCATCACTTCGTCCACGCTGGTCTCGGTGTTGTACGAGAGCGAGGCGATGCGGTTGGCGGCGTTGATCATCCTGCGGCGGACGGAATGCGCCTCCACGATGCGGCCGTAGGCCTCGGCGTTGAGCGAGGTGGGCACCTGGTTGACCAACGCGGTCAGGTAGGCCGGCCCGCCGATCTCGGCCAGTTGTCCGGCCTGTTCGAGCGCCTCGGCCACGGTCAGCGGGTCAATGGGAGTGCGGCTCTCGTGCAGGCGCGTGAACGCCTCCCAGATCCAGCGGTGGCGATGGATGTAAAAATCCTCGGCCTGCAGGAACTGGGCCACGTCGTAATAGACTTCGGGGTTAATGAGCACCGCCCCAACGACGGCTTCTTCGGCTTCCCGGCTGTGCGGAATGGTGGGGCCTGCGGGGGCGGTGGTTCCTTCGAGTGGAAGTGGTTCTGCCATTATTGATCTATGTCTTCTTTTTGGGGCCGGTGTCGGGTTTGTTCCCGGGCTTGTCGTCGGGCTTGTTTCGGTCGAGTTTGTTGAGGAAGTCCTCGAAGACGTCCAAACGGTCCGGGCTTACTTCGCCGGGCGGAGGCGCCACACTGCGCGCTTCCGAAGCGGACGGGGACGCCGTCTCCTGTATATCTTTCTCCGGGACAATGCCCGCCCCCTCCATCACGGACGGGTGCACCAGGATGGGCACATGGGCACGCACGGCCAGCGCGATGGCATCCGACGGGCGCGAGTCGATGTTGATCTCCTTGCCGTTCTGCTCCACGACGATGTTGCCGTAGAAAATGTCCTCGCGCAGGGAGACGATCTCCACCCGTTTCATCTTGGCGGAAAAAGTGCCGAACACATTCTTGAGCAGGTCGTGGGTGAGAGGACGGGCCACCTCCACTTCCTGCAACGCCACCGTGATGGCCTCCGCTTCATAGGGACCGACCCAGATGGGCAGGTATCGTTCGCTGTCCGCCTGCCGCAGGATGACCAATCGCTGCGGAGACATCAGGCTGACGCGGACACTGTCAATCAGTACTTCTATCATTTTGGACTCCATTGGGTTGGTATCTTATTTTAGCATAAAGAGGTGCAGGACAAATTATCAATTTGTCCCACGTTGCCAGAAAACTCAAACGCGGCTATAATCCGCTTCGCTCGATCGGGGCGTGGCGCAGTCCGGCTAGCGCGCTTGCATGGGGTGCAAGAGGTCGGAGGTTCAAATCCTCTCGCCCCGACAGAGAGTACGAGAAGACCACCCGCCGGAGGGTGGTTTTGTTTTAAATCATTTTGTACACGGATTTCACTGAATACACGGATGAGCACGAAAAAAATTATAATAATCCGTGTAAACCCGTCAAATCCGCGTAATCCGTGTACCGAATAACTTGCCAATCGCCTCTCCTTCGATTATCCTTGCAGATGGGAGTGGTTAAGTCCCGGCGGGCTTCCTGGTCTTCAAAACCTGTGGCGGGTCGCATAGCGGGCCGCGGTGGGTTCGACTCCCATCCACTCCCGCTGCGCCCACCATCAGATCCACGCTTGGCACCTGCC
>DAOTXP010000280.1:0-1854 GCA_034435275.1 Anaerolineales bacterium
CATAAATCGTCGTTGGGGCCGAGCGCGTCATTGGGGTCGAGGCTGGTGACGCTCTCCGCGATGACGGGATAATTTGCCGCCAGCAATCGTTTGAGCAGATGGATATCGCCTGCCACACGGTATTGAATGTTCAGCCAGCCCGCGTTGTTGCGGACGTAATACGCCAGTTCCTCTGGGTTGACATTGCGGTCCTGCAAAACGGGTTTGACCTGCGCGGCGATGTCGGCCTGGTCGCCGTCCCAGCCGTAGAGTTGCAGGGCCATGGACAGAGTCGCTGGGCCGCAGTTGTTGGGAGTCTGCTGTTCCCATTCGGGAGACCTGATGGAGGCCTGCGCGGGGAGGAGAACGAGAGTCGCTGTGGGGGTTGGAAAAAGTGTGGGCGTGGAATCAACCTGCGGCGTCGCGCGCGGCGTATTCGTCGCCGGCGCGGGCGTGACGGGCAGGGCGGTCGGCACGGGTCCCGGCGGGTCAACGATATTTTTTACGTAGATGGTGAACTTTTCAAAGCGCCATGCGAACGCGGATTGCGCGGCGGGAATCTGGAATCCCAGAACGACCAGCAGGAGCAACGCCCCCAGCCCGATCAGAATTTTGTTGCGCTTCGACATGTGCGCCAGTGTACCACGCACGGATGAAAGAAAATTAAGGATTGGGATGCGATGGATCCGCAGACCACGCCCGCACGCGCTCGAACAACTCGTCCAGCGGTTCCAACTGGCTGACCGGCACGGACAGGTTTTTCGTGCGCGTCCTGTCGTATTGAAACACGCGTGCGCCTGCTGCGATGGGAGTCGCGTGCTGGCGAAACTCCGCATGCGACGTCCAGCCTGTCAGCCAGATGTTCATGCCGTAGACCCAGATGTTGCCCCATTCACCCGGCTGGATGAGGTGCATCGCGCGGCGCGCGGGACTGTGAATCGCCAGCCGTTTCGCGGGCCGCGTCTTTGTGCGGACGCAGGCCAGCGCGTAAAAATCCGCCGGGACTTCCACGCGCGTGCGCGGCGGAAGTTCGATGGTCTGCGCGAGGAATTCGCGTTGCGCGTCCTGTCCGCTTAATTCGAGAGTGAGTGTTTCATCCGATTCGGATTTCAACGTCAATCTTCCAAGCGGACTCCACGTTTGCGGATTGGCCCAGGCTTTCGGCAGGGCGTGGATGAGATAAACAGGCTGGCCCGCGTTGATTGCTTTTTGCAGGTCGAGTTGGGAGGCCGCGATCAGGCCGGTCAGAAAGGCGAACAGGTACAGGTCGTTGTCATTATGGCCGTCCGCGGCGAACTGGTCGGAGGGAATCAAGGCTGGGGCGGGCAGGAGCAGGCTCGGGTCGCGGTGGATGCGGGTGATCTGGTCACGATGCGAGATGAGAAAGGACTTGATGTCACAGCGATGGCCGCCGAGCGAGACGTCGTATCGGTCGGGATCGGTGAAGGGCGTGGCGCCTTTCACGTCGAAGGGAATCTCGTTTTGAGAGAGGTGGCGGCGGAAGGCCAGTTCGACGGCCACGCCGGCCGCGATGCGGCGCAGACGGTCGTAGGGCGAGCCGCCCATGCGGTTGTAGGTGTGCGGGAGCGAGCGAATGGCGTACGCGATTCCGCCCTCGGTGAGGTTGGGGGTAAATGGGAGGCGGAGGAGGTCGGAGGAATTAACCACAGATAAACTCGAATGATCGATGAACTACTCATTCCTGAATTGCAAACAATAATGATGGAACGTATTGCTCACCCACGCGGAGCCGAGACCGAATGGGGCCAGCGGCTGGTTATCCTGCAACCAGATTTTTTCATCTTTCAGCGTGTAGGTCCTGCCGAGTTCGCGGGCCAGGTCCCAGGCGAGCGGATAGATTTTGCCGCCCTTCTT
>DAOTXP010000281.1:0-13074 GCA_034435275.1 Anaerolineales bacterium
GCCAGCGACTCCAGCGATTTGAGCACGGATTCATCGAATCGTTTATGACGGCCTTTGGGCTGGTGGTCTACGATGACCCCGCCGCCGAGGGTCTCTCCGGGCGAGGGACGCCGTAAAATATAACGGTCGCCGCGCACGGCCACGATTGGGTCGCGCAGTTCCAGTTGAATCCAGCCTTCCGTGCCGGGCGCGAGTTCCTCCACCCCCAACAGCCTGACCACTGCAATCGTTTCACTTGCGCCCACAAAGAACTTGACCTGAGTGGAATGCTTTAGCGGGGTTGAAGCATCTTTCAATAAGCGAAGGCGCGCGTCGACGCGGCGCACTGCCTGGTATTGATCCGGGTGGACGAGTACGTCGCCGCGCTGGATTTGTTCGGCGGCGATTCCAGAAATATTGACTGCCGTGCGCGAACCCGGCACGGCGCGTTCTCCTTTTTTCTTGTGCGTCTGCAAGCCGCGGATTCTTCCCCTGTGCCCGTTTGGTAAAATTTCGATTTCGTCACCCGATGCGAGCGCGCCGTCGCTGAGTGTGCCCGTGACGACGGTACCGAATCCGCTCATGGTGAAGACGCGGTCAATGGGCAGGCGCGGGCGTCCGAGGTCGGGACGGGCGGGTTTGGATTCGAGCAGTCTGGCGAGCGTAGCGACGAGTTCGTCGAGACCTGTTTTGTTCTTGGCGGAGACGCGCAGGATGGGCGCGTCTTGCATAACGGTATCCGCTGCCGCTGCGCGGATGTCCGTTTCAACGAGGTCAAGCCAGGCGGAGTCCGAGGCGAGATCGGTCTTGGTCAGGATAATGAGTCCAGCGGGGATTTGCAACAGGTCGAGGATGGCCAGGTGTTCGCGCGTCTGCGGCATGACGCCTTCGTCGGCCGCGATGACGAGCAGGGCCGCGTCGATTCCGCCCACGCCCGCCAGCATGTTTTCGATGAAGTCGCGGTGGCCGGGCACATCCACGATGCCGATCTCTTCGCCGCTGGGAAGTGTGAGCCAGCCGAAGCCGAGTTCGATGGTCATCTCGCGCGCCTGCTCCTCCTTGAGGCGGTCGGGATGAACGCCTGTGAGGGCAGCGATGAGGGTAGATTTGCCGTGGTCCACGTGGCCTGCGGTGCCGATGACGCGCATGTTCATCTCGCGCCCCTCTCCCGATGTGGGAGAGGGGGTGGGGTGAGGGTGCTTATTTCGCGGCCTTCTTCGTCGTTTTCTTACCCTGGCCCATGATGCGTTCGGTGGAGGTCAGCCAGTCGTGCGCCCAGTTCATCAATTCCTGTAATTGTTTCTCTGTGGAGTCGGTGGTCTGGTGCAATTGGTCCTGGAGAGTTTGGACGGCGTCGTCCATTTCGGTCACGCGCTGTTCGGCTTTTTCCACGGCGCGGCGCAGTTCGCGCATGGCCTCGTCCTGTGACAGGGTGTAGCTGGTCCAGCGCTTCTGGTCGTCGGCCTTGAAAGTGACCATTTCCTGGCGGGCGCGCTCGTCGGCCAAGCGCTGCATTTCGGTGATCTCGTTGATGCGGCGTTCGAGTTTGGTATTCAATTCGGCGTAAGTATCCTGGGCGCGTTTGGCGGCGCGCAGAGCTTCGTCGAGGGCTTGTACCTGGGTGTCGAGGTTATCGGCTTGTTTTTTGAAGGAGTCATACCGTTCGCGCCATTCCTTCCAGGCGCGGTCGCGTTCGACCTGGGCCAGGCTTTGCTGTTCGAGGAATAAGGTCTGCGCTTGTTTGCGTTCGTTTTCGGCGGCCAGCAATTCGGTGATGCGATTTTCCACGTTGCGCAGACTGTCGGCGTTGAGTTGCGACTTCTCGCGGGCCTCATCCACGCGTTTACGCAGGGAGGTGATGTCGCCCTGCAGGTCGGCCACGCGTTTCAGGTCGGTGCGACGCGCTTCGTCTGCGGCTTTCTGGGCGCGCTGGATCTCTTCATTGGCGTGGACGATCTCGTCGGCGCGGGACTTGAGGTCGGTGATCGCCTGGCTGATGCGGATTTCCTCGGCGGATTTTTCCTTGAGTTTCTTTTTGATCTCGGTCGGATCATACAGGGCGCGCATTTCGGTAATCGTTCGGTTGATCTCCTCGAGTTCGGCCTGATGGCGTTTGGAAGCTTCCCGTTCGCGGCGCTGGGCCTTCTTTTCGATCTCCTCCAGCGCGGTGTTCATGTCCGTGCGCTGTTTGGCGAAGATCGCGTCGAACTGGTCGAGGCGGGCGGTGCTGGCCGACACGTCCGACACGCTTTTACTGAGGGTCCGCAGTTGTTGGGTCAGCGCGTTAAGGGTGGTTTCGATGCTGGTCAGGCGTTCCCCCAGCGCGTCAAGGGACTCTTTGTCCTTGCGTTGCTGGCTGTCCAGCCATTCGATACGCCTGACAAGTTGTTCAAATTCCATGGGGGAACCTCCGGGAGGCGGAGAATGATTTCACGTTATGCGGCCGGTCAATTGTATGGGTTGCCAGAGAATTATAGCATTATTGCCCGGTCAGCGTCCGAGATGCTCGAACATGGCCGGCAGGTTGACGAGGAAAGGCTGCATGACCTGGGGAAACAACCCCAGCACGAACATGCCCAGGACGCCGATGCCCAGCATGAGCGCCTGCACCCGCGTACCGCTCCATTGCCATTTCGTTTGTTCATCTGCCATGACGGTGACGGCCAGTGTGCGGATGGCACCTGCCAGCAAGCCGAGCAGGCCCACCAGCATCCATGCCGCCTGTCCGATGGACTGGCGTGCCAGCCCTTCCCACAATGCAAGGCGGACCGGGAATCCCGCGAGCAGGGGGAACCCGACTACCGACAGATGCGCCAGAATCAAGGCCGCGGCTGCCAGCGGATTCCGCCGTGCCAGGCCGCGCACTTCGCTGAAGCCGAATCCCTTCACCTGCGGCTGGATGACAGTCAGCGCCAGCGCCCAGAGCGCCATGCCCAGACCGCGCGGTACGAGTTGCAGGAATACGGTCTGTATGCCCGTGTTTGTGTTCAAGCTGGTGGCGAGTAAGAAGAAGCCCGTTTCGGCGATGGCGGCATATCCCATCATCTTTCCGATGTGGCGCTGGAAGGCGGCCCAGACCCCGCCCGTCACCATCATGAGCAGTCCGCCAATTTGCAAGGCTGACGTGAACGCGGGAGAGGAGCGCAGGAAGGTGTATCGGTCCAAAAACCCCAGCAGGAAAAACGAGGTGATGGTTGGAAAACACCACAGGAGAAACCCAACCGCGTAAGGCGATGTCTCCTCGAGCAGCATGGGAATCCAGTTGTAAAGGGGGAAGATTGCCAGGAGGAAAGCAAATCCCAGTCCGAGCATGGCGGCGGATTGGACGGTCAGTTCGAGGTCGCCGGGGCTGGCCTCCACTCCTGCCAGCAGCCAACCCGCGAACAGGATAAATGGCATGGCCAGAGTCTGGTAGATCAAGAAGCGGACGATGCCGCGTCCCGGCGTCTGATCCGGCGGGACAAGCAGAGGAACGGTGAGCAGTGCGGCGATCTGGATCATCGGCGCGGCGAACAGGAACGGCTGGACTGCCAGAGAGGCAACCAGCAATCCCAGGATTCCCAGTCCAACAGGGATAAGGCGCCTCGCCACGCCGGCCGCCTCCGCGCCAAAAAACCATAAGGCTGACAGACCGTATAGAATGGCAAGCAATGAACCGTCTGCCTGATCGAGCGAAAGGCTTCGCCCGAGGATTTGCACGGAAGGCGAGATCTTGAGCGAAAGCGGACCAATCAGCAATGCCACGTCAATGGGGATGAAGAGGGCAATCAGGGCCAGAAGGGCAACGGTCAGGCCGCCAAGAATGGTCACCGCGCGTTCCCGGCGCAGAATCAACACGAAGAGACTCGCAAAGATTGGAATGCCGACCCACAGGAGGGGAGCAGTCACGCCGACTCCTCCTCGGGCGCGGCCGTCAGCAGGTACGCGCCGGCCAGCGCCAGTCCCAGGTTGACGACCGCCAGCAGGGCCGCGACGAGGATCGAACTTTCCAGCGCCGCGTATATTGTCTCAAAGCCTGCCAGGACGGTGAGTAGTCCGAGGACGACGCGCAGGATCTGGCCGGTGATTCCGAGATGGAGCAGGCCCATGCCCATCAAAATGAGACTTCCCGCGAGGACAGGTGAAGTTACATTGGCGAAGAGGCTTGACAGGCTTGGTGTGGCGGATACGACGACGAGAACCACGATGCCTGCCGCGAAAAGGCGGAATGGGCGCCCCTGCGGCCATGCGGCTTCGGCAGCCTCCTCTCTTTCTGGGATGCCGAGTCTTGTGATGCCAATCGCCGCGCTGACCATCCAGCCGGTGACCAGCTTGACGGCGGACATGCCAAATGGCCAGTATTGGAGCACCAGCCAGAACATGGCAAAATATTGCAGGGCCAGCAGTCCCAGACTCCAGCGCCAGTCGCGGGTCAACAACAAACCTGTGGATGTGACCAGCAAGACGCCCACGGCCAGCCACGAAAGAACGGAGATCAGCATGTTACGGCGTCCTCGATAGCAGGGAGATGAACAGTGCCAAGAACAGGAGAGTCCACAAGACCCCGCCTTCGCCCTCCAATGTGGCGGAGAATGCCTCGCTCAAACGGCCAAGAGACTGATACAGACTCCACCAGCCGCGATAGAAGGAATCCAGCCATGAACCACCCCCCTCCGGGCGGATCCAGTGGGCGCGGGCCGGGTTGAGGAGGCGCAGGCGTGGAGTCAGCCATACGAGCGCGGCGGTCAATACGGTAGCGATCAGGCCCAAAGTCCACGCGCCGACGCGGCGGGAGCCGTCCCAGCCGAATAGTCCAAGCGAGACCGCAGTGAGCAACAGCAACCCGATTCCCGCCGGATAAACATTCCCGGCCCAGATCGGTTTCGACGCGAGCGTAGCGGAAGGTCTTTGCCGGACATGACGAATGAACCCCGATACCAGGAACGCCTGTGCGAGGAGAAAGAAGGGCCAGGTGACCCAGACAGCCCAATTGGCCGGAGCGTTGCTTTCCCAGCCTGCGGCAGAGGGCGAGAACGGCAGGGAGGAGAGCACCCACACTCCAACCAGCAGGACGCGGTTCAGCCAGGTTTGACTGAGCGATGAAAGAAACAGAGCGCCGCCTGCCAGGATGAGCGTTACACTCCACGCAACCACTCCCGGTGGATTCCCTCGTAACGCAGAAGCCACCGCAAGTGAGGCCAGACCGATCATCCAGAACGGGCGCCCGGCCAGTTCGTCCGGGGAACGAATCCACATCCATCCGCCGTAGATTGCGGCGATCGCGGCAAGGAGAAAAAGAACAGGCGTGAACCCCGAAGCCATGCTGGCTGGGGGGATGCGCGCCAATAACACCAGGCTCGAGGCCGCCGAGACGAGACGCAAAATCGTCCCGAAGCCGCGTCGGAGTGCCGATTCTGAGGAGTAGGGAAGGTGTAAAGGCAGAACGCCCAGGCGCAGACCCGCCGCGGCCAGCAGATACAGTCCGGCCTGTGGCAGTGTGTTTTGGAAGTCCAGAGGCGTTCCCGCCGCCTGGCTGACCATGCTGGCCCAAAGCAACAAGCCAATGCCAATCGCGCGCGACGCAAACGCAATCACCACGCGTTCACTGGCCGCAGGTTGATTCACCGCGCGCAATTGAATGATGAGTTCGGTCAGGTCAATCGCCGCCCAGGTCAATGCCAGTGTTAATGGATTATCTGCCAAAACCGCCAGTAGGCCCAGCCCGGTCAACGTCAATGTGCCGGCCCAGCTCAGCGGATTGGGGAAATCTTCGCTCACCACTTCGGTCAGAATCACCGCCAGAGTCAGCGTCGTCAGGCTGAGGGCATAGGGCCAAACTAGGCGGTCTGCCAGAAACAATGGTGAATCTGCAAACAGCCCGGCCGACTCCCAGGCGGGTAAATTCAGCATGACCGGCATGACTGCCTGCCAGAACAGGACGCTTAACCAGGTCAGAAATGCGCCGCCTGCCGCGATCAGCCAGGTAAAGCGAAAGCCCCGCCGCCAAACCTGCAGGGCCGCCAGGGTCAGCGCCGTTACGAACAGGAACAGCACCGTGATCAGAATGAACATTGCAGTGTGCCGGCTATTTTATCAGGTTTGTTCCGGTGCCGCGGATTGTTGTACAATCGGCGGGATGATGATTGCCCGTAAGACATCCGCGCGCCTTTTTGGGTATATGGCTGCTGTGACACTGCTGATGGGCGCGTGCTCGTTATCGCCGGACGGGGGGGCCGGCGCGGCCGATCCGAACCTGACTCCTACCCCCACGCCCTTTCAACCCTACGGCGGATTTTCGCCCTTCGCCTCCGTCCCGACCCAGTTCCCGGCGCAAACGCTGGATGCCAATGGCGTCCCTCTTGAGGAAGGATTCCTTGTCACACCCACCACCGACGCGCCGGTCATTCCCATCCTCAACCTCTCCGCCGACATCAATCCATTGACCGGCCTGCCGCCCTCCGATCCTGCCCTGCTCGACCGCCGCCCGATGGTCATCAAAGTGACCAATTTCCCGCGCTATGTCCGCCCGCAATCGGGGCTGTCCCTGGCCGACCAGGTGTACGAATACTACATCGAAGACCGCCTGACGCGATTCATTGCTGTTTTTTACGGCAGCGATGCTGAATGGGTCGGCCCGGTGCGTTCGGGCCGTTACTTCGACGAGCACATGGCGCGCATGTATCATGCCTATCTTGTGTTCAAATACGCTGATCCGCGCGAGTTCGAATATCTCAAGAACAGCGACCTCTCCGATTTCCTAGTCGTGCCGACCATCGGCTCCTGCCCGCCGTTCCGCGTGGGCAAACAGGAGAGGGATACTTACAATAACATTTTCTTCAACACGGTTGAATTCAAAGCCTGCCTCGAAAAAGAAGAAAAAGATAATTCCCGCCAGTTTCTGCGTCACGGCTTCTTCAGCGAATTGACGCCGAACAATGCGCAGGTGGCTGTCCGTATCTACACGCGTTACTCCGTGGACGATTACAACTACTGGGACTACGACCCGTCCACGCGGCAGTATTTCCGTTACCAGGAAACCGTCAGTCTCTCGGACGGCCATTCTGAAACCTATGAACTCCTCACCGACGCGCTGACCGGCCTGCCCGTCACTGCGGAAAACGTGGTCGTTCTATTCGTGTCTCATACCTTTGCCAACACCTTCGAAGCAGAGGACGAGGTCTATCACATTGACCTGGTCAATTCGGGCAACGCCTACGTCTTTCGCGACGGCCTCGTCGTCCCGGCGCGCTGGTATCGGCAAAACGAAGACCAGCCGATCTTCATCGCCCAGTTGAGCGGCGCGCCGGTCTTCCTGCGCCCCGGGCGGACGTTCTATCAAGTAATCGGCAAGACCTCGACGTATTATCAGGACGACAGCGGCTGGCACTTTGAATTCTCGACGCCGTAATGCAAATTGACTTGCAAGGGTGTAAAATAAAAATCATTCGGCCCAGGCATACCTTGTGGAGTCCCTTATGACCCTTGACCCATCCTTCTTGAGCAACTTCTTCCTCGTCCTCACCGGTTTTGGCGGCGCATTTCTGGCCGCGCTGTGGATCAGCCTGGTCGTATGGACCTACCGCGACATTCGCAACCGTGCCCGCGACCCGCTGGTGCATGTCCTGTCCGCGCTGCTGGTCGGTGTGCTCAACATCCCCGGCGTGCTGGTCTATCTCATCCTGCGGCCGCCGCGCACCCTCGAAGAGGAATATCAGCGTACGCTCGAAGAGGAGACTCTCCTCCAATCCCTCGAAGACCTGTCGCTTTGCCCGGGCTGTGAGCGCCGCGTCAAGGACGATTGGCAGGTCTGTCCCAACTGCCAGACCAAACTCAAGAAGCCCTGTCATCATTGCGGACGTCTGATGGAACTGCCCTGGAACATTTGCCCGTATTGCGGCACGCCCGCACCCGGCATGCGCCGCGAAGAAATAGATGTGGACGATGCCCTGCGCGAACTGCGCCTCGGAGCCGAGCCGGGCGCGGACAAGCCAGACTCTGTCAACACATGAACACGATTCCCCGGCTTCGCTTTGCCCATCTGCCCACGCCCATCGAGGAACTGCCGCGTCTTTCCGAGACGTTGGGCGGCCCCCGTTTACTGGTCAAGCGCGACGATCAGACCGGGCTGGCCTTTGGAGGCAACAAGACCCGCAAACTGGAATTCCTCGTGGCCGAGGCGCTCGAACAGGGCGCGCGCATGTTGATCTCGGCCGGCGCGATCCAATCCAATCACTGCCGGCAGACCGCCGCGGCCGCGGCCCGTCACGGACTGGCCTGCACCCTCGTCCTGACCGGCGACGCGCCGCAAGAGGCTTCCGCCAATTATCTGCTCGACCGGCTGCTGGGCGTGGACATCGTTCATGTGGCCGACCGCAAGGACCGCGACCGCATCCTGCAAGAGACCTTCGACAAAGCGGCGGCCGAAGGGAAGAAGCCTTATCTTGTACCTTATGGCGGTTCCAGCTCCACCGGCGCGCTGGGCTACGCCTTCGCCATGCAGGAACTTATGGAGCAATGGCAAGACTTCCGAAGTCTAAGAGGCTTCGGAAGTCTGAACTGGATTGTTTTCGGCACCTCCTCCGGCGGCACGCACGCCGGGCTGGTGCTGGGTCAGCGGCTGTTTGGTTTCAAGGGGAAGATACTGGGAATCAGTATTGACGAGTCAGAGTCGTGGTTGAAGGAGCACGTCTCCAAACTGGCATCGGACGCCAGTGAAAAACTCGGCGAGCGGATTCAATTCACTCCCGCCGACGTGCTGGCAAACGACGGGTATTGCCACGCCGGCTACGGCGTCCTGACCGAGGCGGAGCGCGAAGCGGTCAAATTGTTCGCGCGCACCGAAGGCCTGCTCGTGGACCCGGTCTACACCGGGCGCGCCGCGGCTGGGATGATGGATTTGATTCGCAAGGGGTTCTTCAAGAAAGACGAGACCGTGCTCTTCTGGCACACGGGTGGACAGCCCGCGCTGTTCGCGGAAAAATACGCGGCTTCTTTGCTATAACGAAAAACCAGGTTTCTCGAGAAACCTGGTTTTTGATCATTCGATGCACGTGCGCGTCAACGACGGCGCCGCGCTGGCGTCGCAGCCAACGGATTGATTCTTCTCGCGCAGCCAATCGTTGTATAACGTGGACATGGTGACGGGTTGGATGCCGCGCCCCTTAAGAATAGCGAACGCCATCTTGCTGGTCTCGTAATCGTCCGTGCGGAAATGCATCAGGACGATCTCACCGTTCTGCACTTTGGCAATATCCGAACTGGCTTTTTCATACCCGCCGCCCCAGCCCGTGGACCACATGGCCGCGGTCAGGCCGCGTTCCCTGCACATGAACTCGAAGGGATAACTCAACACGCCGAACGGCGGCCGCGCAAAACGGACAAAGGGCGAAGTACCGAGCACCTTGCTCAGGGCCTCATGCCATTTATCGTAATCTTCAACAACCTCTTTGGGATCGAACACGGCCAGATTGGTATGATCCCAAGAATGATAGCCGAACTCGTGACCGCGCTCGAAATAACGCTTCCAAATGCCCTTGTCCTTGCTCTCGTTATTTAACAACGCCACACCTACAGGAAAAAGCGTGATGCGAAAATCGGGGAACTGGTCGAGCAGCGCAAGCATATCGCGCAGGCGCGTGACGAGATAACCGTCGTCGTAGGTCAGGGCGATGCGCGGGTAGCGCGCGGAACCGCGGTAGATGATCGGGGGCGAAGAAGCGGCCGGGGGTTCGGCCGCCCGGCCAAAGGTCGCGGCCAGAAGCGCCGCCCCGCTTAATTTCAGGAAGTCGCGTCGCGAGAGAATCATCTTTTGGATTTTACCTCACGCCAGGACTTCCACGGTCATTCCGACGTTCAGCCCGCCCTCGTTTAACGGAATGACGTTCTGCCCGAACATGGCCCCGCCAACCTGCTTACGGAAGGTGTTGAGCGTCTTGAGCGGCTCTTTGCTTGTAACAAGGGTTTCCTTGTCAATCGTCGTGACCACACAGCGCGGACAGGGTTTGACGATTGCCATTTCCACTTTTCCGATGCGGATTCGCTTCCACACATCCTCGGCGAACGGATCGCAGCCTCTGACGACGAGGTTCGGGCGGAAGCGGTTCATCGGCAGGGGCGTTTCGATGCGGGCGTTCAATTCGGCCAGTGACTCTTCCGAGACGATGAGAATCGGATAGCCATCCGCAAAGCCTGTGTGGTCGTCTTCACTGATGGCATATTTTGGATTAAGCCTGCGTTTGAATCCGTCCGCGATGTGTACCAGCCGCACGGACGCACCCAGCCAGTCTGAAAACCAACTCGCGGCCTCCTCGCCCTGATCAATGGCATGGACGCCTTTGCTCTTCCAAATGTTGACGGGCCAGGGCGTGCCTGTCCTTTGAATTGCTACGCTAATTGAATGATAATTTGGCGCGGACAAAGTCACTGCACCGTTGGCCAACTCGGGGGTAACAAGAGCAAGTTTTGGGTATTCGCGTTGAGTCAGGAATTCGCCCTCAGGCGTGACGACCATCATGCGGCGGTCGTGCTCCAGCCCCATGAGTTCCACGCGCGACGAATCCGCCTCAAAGCCGCGGCAGGCCTTGATGGGATAATAGGTGAGGGTGGACAATTGAATCATGGGCGCCATTGTACCGCCATTCGGTTTACACTCCCTCGATGACCACCATATTGCTGGTCGCGGTCTTATGCCGCAGTTCTCGCGCCTGGCGATACTCCGGCGAATCGTGCCATGCCTTGGCCTGTTCGATGCTATCGAATTGCAGAATCACCAGGCGGCTTGGCGACCAGCCACCCTCGAGCGTTTCCGTCCGACCGCCGCGAGCGAGGTATTTTCCGCCATAAATGCCAATGGTGGGTGGGGCAAGTTTCTTGTATTCCTCATAGCCGATGGAGTCGGTCACATTGATATCTACCACAACGTAGGCCGTCATTTCCTCTCTCCTTGTTTTGCAAGTTTCATCCTCACATCCACCGCCACTGCGCCTCGACCCAGCACGCGCAGCGGGTTGATTTCGATTTCCTCGATCTCCTGATGTTCATACGCCAGCCGCGATAATCGTACGAGCGCGTCTATCGCGGCCTTGCGGTCGGCAGGCGGGATGTTGCGGAAGCCTGCCAGTTTGCGTCCCGCCCAGGTGCGGACGATTAACTGCTCCGCCTCGCGTTCGTTCAGAGGGGCGAGGGAGAAGGCCACGTCTTTGAGCCCCTCCACTTCGACGCCGCCGGAGCCGAACATCATCAACGGCCCAAACTGCGGATCGCGTGCCGCGCCGAGGATGACCTCTTGTCCTGGCAGAATCTGCTTTTGCAGATAAACCCCTTCGATTTTCGCCTCTGGCCGCGCGGCTTGGACGTGCTTCATCAACTGCGTGTAGGCAGTATGGACTTCGCTCTTCGTATTTTGGTTTATCAACACGCCGCCGACATCGGATTTGTGCAAAATGTCCGGGCTGGCAATCTTGAGCACGACCGGGAATCCAAGTTCCTCCGCCAGTGAGGCAGCCTCGTCCGCGGAGCGCGCCAGTTTGACCGGCGCGGTCGGGATGCCGTAGGCTGAGAGAAGTTCTTCGGGATTCTTCACCACAGAGATCACGGAGTCCACAGAGTATCTTTTTTGAGTCTCTGTGCTGTCTGTGACGAGAAATTCCGCGCGACGCGCCAGCGCCCCCAATGCCGAAGCGGCGCGTTCAGGGAAATCATAAGTTGGGATGCGCGCCGCGTTCAATCGGCGGTAAGCCTCTTGCACGAGATTCGATCCCATCAGCGCGACTGTCACGGGCTTGGACGAGGCCTTGATGAGCGGGATGAGCGCGTCGGCCACGGACTCAGCCGAGTAGGTGGGCGGTGGCGGCAGGATGACCAGCACGCCGTCCACGCCTTCATCGGCTAATAGCGCGCTCAGGCAGGAGGCGTATTGACTCGGCGAGGCCGAGGAGAGCATGTCAATCGGGTTGTGCAATGACGCGGCAGGCGGGAGCAGTCCGCGTAAAGTTGCGAGGGTGGCGGGGGACAATTCCGCGAGGGGCAGACGATCCGCTTCGAGCGAGTCGGCGGCCATCACGCCGGGGCCGCCCGCATTGGTCAAGACAGCCATTCTTCGTCCCGTGGGAAGCGGAAGCCACGCCAGGGCGCGCGACCATTCGAACAAATCCTCGGTGCTTTGGGCGCGCAGGACGCCCGCCTTCTCAAAGGCCGCGTCGTAGGCCGCCTCGGAGCCGGCCAGCGCGCCCGTATGCGACGCGGCCGCTTTTTGTCCAGAGGCGAAGCGCCCGACCTTGAGGGCCACGATCGGTTTGCGCCGCGTCACGCGGCGGGCCTCTTCGATGAATCGGCGTCCGTCGGGCAGGCTTTCAATGTACAGCGCCAGCACGCGGCTGTTTTCGTCCGCGGCGGTGATCTCGAGCAGGTCGGTTTCGGTGATGTCGGCCTGGTTGCCGAGGCTGACCAGCCGCGAGAACGAGAAGCCCTGCTGGCGCGACCAGTCAATGACGGCCGCGCAGAACGCGCCCGAATGGGACAGGAAGGCGATGTCGCCGGGCGCGGGCGGCGGCGGAGGCAGGAAGGTGGTATCGAGCGGCAGGTGTGTGTCGAGCAGGCCGATGCAGTTCGGACCGAGCAGGCGGACTCCGTTTTCGCGGGCGACGCGCAGGCATTCGGCCTCCAGCGCCGCGCCCTCGGGACCGATCTCGCGAAATCCGCCCGAAGCGATGATGGCCGCGCGGATTCCGCGCGCGCCGCAATCCGCAATGGCTTTGGGGATGGCCGCGGCAGGGACGATCAGCACCGCCAAATCAACGGGATCGGGGACATCTGCGATGGATGCGACCATCGTCCGTCCGAACAAGGTTCCATTTTTCGGATTGACCAGATGCACCGCGCCCTTGTATCCGCTCTGGACGAGGTTGCGCGCCACGCCGTAGCCGAGCTTGGTGGGTTCTGCCGATGCGCCCACAACGACCACACCGCGAGGGGAGAAGAAGGGGAGGAGGGAGGAGTCCATGTAGGAATTAAACCACAGATGAACTCGGATACACACTGATGAAAGTCACAAAAAGCAAAATGGGCCGCGGAAAAACGCGGAATACGCGGATCGAATCAATGATCCGCGTATTCCGC